>NZ_JBNCLD010000006.1:66251-388613 GCF_049844505.1 Micromonospora sp. DT229
GCCCACGACCCCCGGGCGGCGGACGACGGACCCCCCCGGACGCCGGCCGGGGGGGGTGTGGGGGCGCCGGGGGGGGCCCGCCGGGGCCCCCGGGCGCCCCTCGACCCTGTCTGCCCCCGCCCACGGTTGCCGCCCGTTTGCCGCGACCGGGCCGGGGTACGGCTGAAGGCATGACGGACGACAGGACCTGGCGCGAAGAGGAACGGCTCTCCCTGGAGGAACTGGACCGGGCCGTGGCCCGTAACACCCTGGACGGGCAGGCCGACGACATGACCGCCAACGACGCCGGTGAGGAGGCCGCCTTCGGGCACGGTGCCGAGCCGGCCGACCGGGGCCGGAAGGTGCCGGGCAGCGACCTGGAACCGACCGACCCGGAGCGCGGCTACCGCCCCTCCACCACCGGCCGTACCGGACCCGACACGATGTGATCGTTCTCCCGCGATGCGGAAAGCGCCGGCCGGACGGTCGGAAAATCGGACAGCTCGGCCAGAATCGGCCGTTCGGCTGACGGCAAGGGCCGCATCGCGCGCAAGACTTTCGGAATGCATCAGGGCTCCGGTTTCCTCACCACGCGTCAGCGTCGCCTGGCGTGGCTCGGCTTCCTCCTCGCTGCCGTGCAGGCACCCGTCTCCGCCCGGCTGGTCGCGGACAGCTCCTGGCTGTTCAGCCTCTGTGTCGCGCTGATGGTGGCCACCGTGATCATCGCCGACGACGCCGCCCGGCGGCGTCCCGCCGCAGACGGCCCGTCGCCGGACTGAATCACCGCGGCACCCCGCCCGGTCCGAATCGCCCCCTTCTCACCGGTTCCGGCCGCTGTGCGTTTGCTCACCCGGCCGCCGGCCGGTGCGGGTCGGTTCGGAGGATTCCGCTCCGGTCGTCCCCTTCCCGATGACCCCTACTGTCCGGTCCGCACCGAGTTGGACCGGGCGACCGAAGGGGTGGCTCCGGCGGTGGAGGGGTCGACCGGCCGACCGGACGAGGACGCGCAGGTCCGGCTTGGATAGATTTGTTTTCCATGCAGGTGCCCCCGAACCAGGTTCCCGCCGCCACCGCCGTCGACTCGACGCGCACCACCCTGGTGGGACTCGTCAACGCCGTAGGCCTGGACGGACTGGCCGCGGCACATCAACTGCCGGGACTGCTCGCGGCCGTCGATCAGCACGCCGCCGCGGTACGCGACAGCCTGCACGGCGATCAGCGTCCGCTGACGGCCCCCGCCCTGGCCGGGTACGCCGACGGGATCAAGGCCGCCGCGACCGAACACGGCTGGCAGCCGCCCACCGACCCGGTCGACTGGTCGGAGGCGGACTGGGTGCTGGTGCGGCTGCTCGCCGTCTGCGCCTTGACGGCCGCCCTGGACACCCCGGCCGCGCAGCCCTCGCCGCTATGACGGCAACGGGTGCCCGCCGAGGGCGGACACCCGTTGCGCGCTGCTGCCGTGCTCAGGTACGAAACTGCTGGGTCTCGTCGCCGGCGGCGCCGGACTGGTGGGTACCCCGGCCACCGGCCATCGCCTGACTGCGCTCGGCGGCGGCCCGGTCGGCCATCTGCCGCTGCATGTCACTGCGGCCGGCTGCCGCGCCCTGCCGCTGCTCGCGGACGGCCCGCGACTCCTCGGAGATGCGATGCAGCCAGTCCTCCCAGCGGTTCTGCATCGGCTTCACGAGACCACCGCCCACGCCGACGATCAGGATGCCGGCCACGGTGGCCAGTACCGCGACCAGCACCGGAGTGGTGACCGTGGTGGCGATGCCCACCTGGTTCAGCGCCGCGATCACACCCAGGGCGATGACGAAGAACGCCGCCAGGTCCGCCAGCACCTTGCCGTAGGACATGCCGCCCAGCGCACCGCTGACGATGTCCCGTACGGCGTTGGCGATGGCGAAGGCGATCACCACGATGACGATCGCGACGAACGCTCGTGGCAGCCAGGACACCACCCCTGAGATCAGGTTGCTGATCGCGTTGGGCCCCCAGACCCCGAACGCGAACTGCAAGGTGAACAGCAGCACGGCGTAGTACGCCAGCTTCGCCAGGATGTCACTGGCGTCGTACTTCGTGCGTTCCAGTGCCCGTTTGACGCCACCCCGCTCGACCGCCCGGTCGAACCCCACCCGTTCCAGGGCCGCGTCGACGATCTTGAGTACGGCTCTGGCGATGAGCCATCCGACCACCAGGATCGCGATGAACGCGATGGCCCTCGGTACGAACAGCAGCACCGACCTCCACATGTCGGCCACGGCGTCGCCGATATCGACCTGCCTGGCCGCGAAGGTTTCCGGCATGATGTCCCTCCTGTCGCATGGTCTGCCCGGCGCGCTTACCCCATCCCTCGGCCCACACGCCGCGCCGATCCCCTCCTTTTTCTCGACAGGTCGCCAGGAAGGGGCTCTTACCTGGCCTTATGCCCCGGCTGCGGCGCACCGGGACGGATGATCGAAACACTGTTCGGCCGTCCGGACTAGGCTGCTGCCATGCCAGGAACGGTCGGGCGAGTCCCCACGCCAGCAGGCCCCGTGTCGAGCGCGCGGCTGCCTGGCGTCACCGGCCTGGTCGGTCGCCACCAGTGGAGCGGCAGCAGGCTCGGCCCCCCTGAGTTCTGGGACACCGCGGTTCGGGCCGCCGCCGAGATCGTGCTCGCCTCCCCCGCCCCGATGGCGCTGCACCTGGGCGACGAGTTCTTCCTGGTCTACAACGACGCGTACGCCGCACTGATCGGCGACAAGCACCCCCAGGCCCTGGGGCAACCCGCGCCGCAGGTGTTCGCGGAGGTGTGGCCGATGCCGGGCATCGGTGACGTCGTGGAGCACACCTACCGCACCGGTCAACCGTTCCTGGAACGGGAGACGACCATGCCGCCGCGCCCGACCACCGGTCAGCTGGACCAGGCCGGGTACGTGCGGGCCTGCTCCCCGGTCCGGGACAGCCGGGGCCGCATCGTCGGGGTGCTGTCCGTGATCGCCGAGACCAACCCGGCGATCCGGCAGCTTCAGGGGATCAGCGACCTGGCCGCTGCCCTGTCGGCCACCCTCACCCTCGACGACGTGGCCCGGGTCGCCATGCGCTACGCGATCACCTCCTTCGACGCCGACCGGGTCTCCTTCGCGGTGGACGACGCCGGTGGGTGGCGGATGACCCGGCGGGTCCGGGGGGAACTGGTGGACGAGGCCGACGAACGGCTTCCCCCGCTGTGGCGGCGGGGTCCGGCGGACTGGTCGGCCCCGGGGGCGGCCAGCGCCCGCACCGGGCGGGCCAGCTACCTCAACGACGGCGAGCCGCTGCGAGAGGTCGCCGCCGACCGGCACGACCAGAAGATCCGGGCCCTGGCGGCCGTACCCCTACGGGCCGTCGGGGTACGCGGTGCCCTCACGGTCGGCTACCGATCCGCGCACGCCTGGTCGGCCCAGGAGCGGGCGTTGCTGGAGGCCACGGCCGAGTTGGTCGGCCAGGCCACCGAACGGGCCCGCCGCTTCGAGACCCAGCACGGGACCGCCCAACTGTTGCAGCGCAGCATGCTGCCGGAGAACCTGCCCAGCCTGCCCCGGCTGCGGATCGCGGCGCGCTACGACCCGGGGGTGGACGGCAACGCCGCCGGTGGGGACTTCTACGACGCCTTCGTGCTGCCCACCGGAGATCTGGGGGTGGTGCTCGGCGACGTCGCCGGACACGACGTGCAGGCCGCCGCCCGGATGGGCCAGGTACGCGCCGCCCTGCGGGCGCTGGCCCTCAACGACCCCCGCCCCGACCAGGTGCTCGTCGGGCTCGACCGACTGGTCAGCAGCCTGGGGGCGGAGGCCGGCACCCACGAACTGTTCGTCACGGTGGCCTTCGGGGTCATCGATGTCGCCGGTGAGCTGCTCACCCTGGCCAGCGCGGGCCACCCGGCGCCGCTGATCCGACGCTGCTCCCCCGACGGCGAGCCGAGAGCCGAGTACGTGCCCGTGCCGGTCGGCGCCCCGCTGGGGGTCGGCTACCGGCCGGCGACCTGCACGGTCGCCTTCCCGCCCGGGGACACCTTGTTGCTGTTCAGCGACGGGGTGGTGGAACGGCGGCGGCACGGGCTCTCGCACGGCCTGGCGCGACTGGCCGAGTCGGTGGCCACGGCGAACAGCGGCGATCCCCGCGCGTTGTGTGCCACCGCCACCGCCTCGGTACCCGGTGCCACCGAGGACGACGTGGCCGTGCTCGCGGTCGAGTACGCCCTGCGGCCGAGCCGGTCGGCCCGGATGGAGGTGCCGGCCGAGCCGACCGCCCCGAGCCGGGTACGGCACTGGCTGACCGCCCAGCTCACCGAATGGCAGGTGGCCGAGTCGGTGATCGGGGCGGCGGTGCTGTGCACCAGCGAGCTGACCACCAACGCCCTGCTGCACGCCGGTACGGCGGCCCGGGTGGAGATCGACCTCAGCCCGGAACGGCTGCTCGTGTCGGTGGCCGACTCGGGTTCGCGCGGCACGGTGACCCGGGCCCGGACGGACACCCTCAGCAGCCGGGGCCGGGGACTGGGCCTGATCGAGGAGTTGAGCGACGCCTGGGGCACCGACCCCACCGTGCGGGGCTCGACGGTCTGGTTCGAGATCCTCACCCCGCCGCGGTAGCCCGATCGCAGGGCTCAGGCCAGTCGTTCGGCCAGGGCCCGCCCGAGGTCGCGGCCGGAGCGCCAGGCCGTCTGCACCCGGGGCTGGGCACCGAAGGCGTCACCGGCCAGCCCGATCCCCGCCTCGTCGAGGTGGAAGGTGGCGGGGTGACCGGCCGTGGGCTGGGCGTAGCGCCACCGGTGCAGGTGCACCTCCACGGCCGGGTCGGGCAGGCCCAGCAGGTCGCGGACGGCCGCCTCGATCGCCGGGGCGGCGGCGGTGGGCTGGGCCAGATGGCCTTCGGCGAACTGCCCGGTGGTGTGCGCGACGAGCACTGCGGCCCGGTCGCCCGGCGTTCCCCGTCGTCGCAGACCAGACGCAGCATCGGGTGGTCGTTGACGAAGGCCCCCCGAAAGTCCGGCCAGCGTCGAGCCGGGAAGCGCAGCACCGCCGCCAGGGCGGGTGACCAGCGCTGGGTGGCGAGCGCCTCGGTGGCGGCGGTCAGGGCGGGGTCCAGCAGCAGCGCGGCCTGGGGCCCGGGCATCGCCAGCACGACCGCCTGGCATCTGCGGCCGTCCACGGAGGGGCCCGGAGCGACATCGAGCACCAGACGGTTCACCCGCACGGGCAGGTCCCGGGCCAGGTGTTCGACCAGCGAGCGGAGCCCACCGGGCGCGGCCCACCGCAGGGGACCGCCGACCGTACGCCTGCCCTGCTCGCCGTAGGCGAGGAAGGTGTCGGTCCACTCCCGGGCCAGCCCGGCCCTCTGCCACCCCGCCACCACCTCGGCGAAGTCCGGATCGCTGACCGTGAAGTAGGCCGCCCCGAGGTCGGCCGGGCGGCGGCCGTCGAAGCGTTTGCTGGCCATCCGGCCACCGACCACCCGGGCCCGCTCGTGGATCTCCACCGGCACCCCGGCCCGGCGCAGCTCCTCGGCACAGGCCACCCCGGCGATGCCGGCACCGACCACCACGACGCCCCTCCGATCGGTAGTCATCCGGTGATCCTACGTACCGGGCCGACCCGAATCCGTCCGTCCGAGGGCTGACCAGGCCGAGAGATACACCTAAAGCCGTCGATGCTTCCGGAAGGTCTTCACAATTTCGCAACGGCCCCGTACCTTGGCGGACATGTGGGAGCGCTTCCACGCAACTTGCTCGATATATCCGAGGAGCAGACCATGAGAACCCGACGCACGTCCGCCGTGGTCGGCGCGGTGACGGCACTCACCGTCGCCGCCACCGTCGGTGTGGGCGCGCTGCTGGCAGCACCCGCCGCAGCGGCCGATTCCGCCTTCTACGTGGACCCGCAGACCAGCGCCGCCCGCTGGGTGGCGGCCAACCCGGGCGACTCCCGGGCCGCCGTGATCCGGGACCGGATCGCCAACGTGCCGCAGCCCCGCTGGTACACCACCACCAACACCTCGACCGTGCAGGCAGAGGTGAGCCAGTTCGTCGGCGCCGCCGCCGCAGCGGGCAAGATCCCGATCCTGGTGGTCTACAACATCCCCAACCGTGACTGCAGCAACCACAGCGGTGGCGGCGCGCCCAACCACAGCGCCTACCGCCAGTGGGTGGACCAGGTGGCGGCAGGCCTCCAGGGCCGACCGGCCACCATCATCCTGGAGCCGGACGTGCTCCCCATCATGACCAGCTGCATGGACGGCAACCAGCAGGCCGAGGTCCGGGCCTCGATGGCGTACGCCGGCAAGGCCCTCAAGCGCGGCTCGTCGGCGGCGAAGGTCTACTACGACATCGGCCACGGCGGCTGGCTCTCGGCCGGCGAGGCCGCCAACCGGTTGGTCGCCGCGGACATCGCCAACAGCGCCGACGGCATCTCGGTGAACGTGTCCAACTACCGGAGCACCGCCGGTGAGGTCTCGTACGCCAAGTCGATCATCGCGGCCACCGGGATCTCCCGCCTGAAGGCGGTCATCGACACCAGCCGTAACGGCAACGGTCCCGCCGGCTCGGAGTGGTGCGACCCGCCGGGGCGGGCCATCGGCACGCCGAGCACCACCAACACCGGCGACTCGGCGGTCGACGCCTTCCTCTGGGTGAAGCTGCCCGGTGAGGCCGACGGCTGCATCGCCGCCGCCGGTCAGTTCGTGCCGCAGCGGGCGTACGACATGGCGATCGCGGCCGGGCCGCTGCCCACCACGCCGGCCCCCACCACCCCCGGCCCCACCACTCCCCCGCCGCCCACCACTCCCCCGCCGGCCAGCACCCCGCCGCCCGGTGACCCCGGTTGCACGGTGACCTTCACCCCGAACACCTGGACCGGTGGCTTCACCGCCGAGATCCGGGTGACCAACCGCGGCAGCTCGTTGAACAGCTGGACCGTGGCCTTCAACGCCGGGTCCGGGGTACAGCTGAGCAACGGCTGGAACGGCATCTGGAGCCAGTCCGGCGACCGGATCTCGGTCCGTAACGCCGACTGGAACGGCAGCCTGTTCAGCGGCAACACCGTCAGCATCGGCTTCCAGGGCACCTACAGCGGTAGCAGCCTGCCGGCGCCGAGTGGTTTCACCCTCAACGGCACCAACTGCACCTGATCACACACCTCGGACAGGCCCCCCGCCACCGCCTTCGGGCACCGGCGGGGGGCCTTCCCCTTCTCCGCATCCCCGGCGCCGGCCGGTGCTGGCGCGTTACCGCCGCCCTCCGAGGGGAACGCGTCATACGACGAAGGAGGAGACCCATGACCACACAGTCGAATCCCCCGGCCTGGCAGCCGGGCGTGACCGGCGGCGGCACCCTCCCGTCGGGCCCGGGCGGCCAGACCGCGGCACCCAGTGGCGACGGGCACGGTCCACAGTTCGGTCCGCCGACCGTGACGATCGGGGCCTACCCGGACTATCCCTCCGCCCAACGGGTGGTGGACCACCTGGCCGACAACCGGTTCCCGGTGGAACGCAGCGCGATCGTGGGGACCGATCTGACCCTGGTGGAGACCGTTCTGGGCCGGATGACGACCGCTCGTGCCGGACTGATCGGCGCCGGCACCGGTGCCTGGTTCGGTCTGTTCATCGGCCTGCTGTTCGGCATCTTCACCATCGGCAACTGGATCGCGGTCATCCTGGCCGGCCTGGTCATCGGGGCCGTCTGGGGCGCGGTGTTCGGCGCGGTGGCGCACGCCATGACCGGCGGCAAGCGGGACTTCACCTCGGCCAGCTCGCTGCGCGCCAACCAGTACGCCGTCATCGTCGACGCGGACGTGGCCGAACAGGCCCGTCAGGTGCTGGGTCGACTGCACCTGGGCGGGCGCACTCCACAGACCGCGGGCTGAGCACCCGATCGACGGACGCCGACGGCGTCCGGCCGCCCTCGACCATGACGGTCGGGGGCGGATCGCGTGTCAGTCGGTGGCCAGTCGGGCGTGCAGGTGCTCGTCGTGGCGTCGGCCGTCACCGTAGCGGTGCGACTGCCGCAGGGTGCCCTCGGCCAGGTACCCGGCCCGTTCGGCGACCCGGCAGGAGGCCGGGTTGCCCACCGCGTGACACAACTCGATCCGGTGCAGTCCGAGTTCGGCGAAGGCCCAGGCGGTGAAGCGGACGACCGCGGCCGAGGCCAGCCCTCGGCCACGGGCCGCGGGCACCACCCAGTAGCCGATCGAGGCGTCGTCCTCGTGGACACGGTGCAGCGACACCGAGCCGAGCAGCACGGCCGGATCGGTCGGATCGGCCAGGGCCAGGGCCACCTTCGTGCCGTCCGACCAGTCGGCCCGCCGCCGTACCCACCGGCGGGCGGCCGCCAGGTCGAGTCCCTCGCCCTGCGGGTTCCACAGGGCGATGTCCGGGTCGCGGAAGGCGTCCAGGGCGGCGGGGGCGTCGCCGTCGCGCCACGGACGCAGCAGCAGGTCGGGGCCGGTCAGGTTCACGCCGGGCAGTGTGGCACACCCTCCCGGCGTACCACCGCTGGAAATCCGGTCCTGTCGTTCAATCCTTCAACAACTGGCCCCGGGTCCCCGTTGATCAGCCGTACAGGCAGCGGTCCGGTGAGTTTGTTCAAATTTGAATTTTGAGCTATGGTCGGGTCATGACCGAGAGCCTGAGCGCCGACCGCCTCACCGCCTGGCGGGCGTACATCGAGGCCAGCCAGCGTTTGCTCACCCGGCTGGAGGAGGAGCTACGCGCCACCAGCGAGCTCAGCCTCGCCGACTACCACGTGCTGGTGCTGCTCAGCGAGGCCCCCGGGCACCGCCTGCGGATGGGCGAGCTGGCCGGCCGAATGGTCTTCTCCCCCAGTCGGCTGACCTACCAGATCTCCTCGATGCAGCGGCGCGGCCTGGTGGTGCGACAGCCGTGTCCGCAGGACGGCCGGGGCAGCGAGGCGGTGCTCACCGCCGCCGGCCTGGTGGCCCTGCGCGAGGCCGCACCGCAGCACCTGCACTCCGTACGCACCCACCTGATGGACGACCTCGACGACGCCGAGATCGCCTGCCTGACCAGGATCTTCACCCGACTCGGCCAGCGGCTACAGGCAACCGCCAGCCCCGCCCACAGCGACAGTTGAAGGAGCCTTCGATGCCCGCGATCACCGTCGACAACGTCCTCGTCCTGCCCCGCCTGCCCCGCCTCGACGAGTCCACCACCACCATCCGCCCGGTCCGTCGGCTGACCACCGCGCCCAGCGGCTTCGAGGGCGAGGGCTTCCCGGTGCGCCGGGCCTTCGCCGGGGTACCGGTCAGCGAGCTGGATCCCTTCCTGCACCTCGACCAGATGGGCGAGGTGGAGTACGCCCCGGGCGAGCCGAAGGGCACCAGTTGGCACCCGCACCGGGGCTTCGAGACCGTCACCTACATCATCGACGGGGTCTTCGAGCACCAGGACACCCACGGCGGGGGCGGCACGATCACCAACGGCGACACCCAGTGGATGACCGCCGGCAGTGGCCTGCTGCACATCGAGGCCCCGCCGGAGCACCTGGTCGTCAGCGGCGGGCTGTTCCACGGCACCCAGCTCTGGGTCAACCTGCCCAAGGTGGCGAAGATGAGCCCGCCGAAGTACCAGGACATCCGGGGCAACCAGGCCGCCCTGCTCACCACCCCGGACGGGGGTGCGCTGATCCGGGTGATCGCCGGTGAGATCGCCGGGCACCGGGGACCGGGCTCGACGTACACCCCGATCACGGTCACCCACGTCACCGTCGAGCCGGGGGCCCAGGTCGACCTGCCCTGGCGGCCGGACTTCAACGCCCTGGTGTACGTGCTGGGCGGGCGCGGCACGATCGGCGCCAACGGCCGTGGGGTCCGGACCGGACAGCTCGCGGTGCACGGCCCGGGTGACGCCCTGCGGATCAAGGCCAACGCCCGGCAGGACAGCCGGACTCCCACCCTGGATCTCTACATCATGGGTGGTCAGCCGATCCGGGAGCCGGTGGCCCAGTACGGCCCGTTCGTGATGAACAGCCGGGACGAGCTGATCCAGGCCTTCGAGGATTACCAGGCCGGGCGGCTTGGGGTGATCCCGGCGGAACGGCTGGCGCACACCGAGGGCCAGGGTTCCCGGCCCTGAGTCAGCACGGAGACGAGTCGGGGGCGCCCGATGCGACCGGAGCGCCCCCGCCCCACCTCGTCCGGCACGAACGAACCGGCCCCCGGGACAGTTGCCCCGGGGGCCGGTTCGTCGCTGTGTGTCGGTGTTCATCCCGACCGAGGTCAGCCGGTGACGGCGTCCTTCGCGTTACGGCCGGCGTCCTTGACGTGCTCGCCCGCCTGCTTCGCCCGCGCCTCGGTCTGCTGGGTGACGTGGAGGATCAGAAAAAGACCAGGCGGGCGGCGAGGGCCACGAAGACCGTGCCGGCGATCCGGTTGAGCAGCTTGTCGACCCGGTGCCGCCGGTGCAGCCACTCCCCCAGCCGACCGGCGGCGAGCGCGATCACCGAGTCGACCAGCAGCCCCACCAGCACGAAGAGCAGCCCCAGCACCAGCAGTTGCACACCCGCGCCCCCGGCGTCGGCATCGACGAACTGCGGCAGGAAGGCCAGGTAGAACAGGACGATCTTGGGGTTGAGCAGGTTCGTCATGGTGGCACGCCAGAGCACCGTGCGCAGCGGCACCACCGCACGCTCCTGGACCGCCGACGCCGACGAGGAATCCAACCAGGCCCGGATACCGATGTAGACCAGGTAGGCGGCACCGACGTACTTGATCACGTCGAAGAGCACCGGCACGGCAGCCATCAGTGCCGCCAGGCCGAGCGAGACCAGCACGGTGTGCACCAGCATGCCCAGGGACATGCCGACCGACGCCACCAACCCGGCCCGGACGCCCTGGCTGACCGAGGTGGCCAGGATGTAGAGCATGTCCGGGCCGGGCGTCACGCAGATGACCAGCACCGCGACGAGGAAGAGGGCCAACAGGCCAGGATCGATCAGCACAGACACCAACCACAGTGAACGGAGGTTCCGAAGAAGGGCCTACCTTGCCACATCCAACCGATCAAGAAACGCCGCCAGGTCCGCCAACGGGGAACCGGCCGCGAACGCCTGCCCGGCTGGCTCACTGGGGATGAAGTGCGCGGAGCTGTCGGTGAAGAGACGGTCGAAGCTGGCCGGGGCGACCGGGTCGGCGCCCTGCGGCGCCGGCAACAGCATCGCCACCCGGACCAGCCGCTCGTCCGCGTCGCCGGACGCCGCCAGCGCGCTCAGCCGGGCCCGGAACTCGGCGTACCCGAGGTGTTCGGCGCCGGCCTCGGCCAGCCGGGCGAAGATCTCCGCGTACCCGAGACCACCGGGTCGGAGCAGGTGCACCGTGCCGCCGGCCGCAGGTGCCGCACCGAGGACCGTGTCGGCCAGACAGCTGGCCAGCAGATCCACCGGCAGGTGGTCGGTGCGCGCCCCGGTCGGAAAGACCACCCCGGTACGCGTCGCCGCGTAGACCACCGAGTGCGCCAGTGACGCCGGGTTCGGCAGCCCGATCCGACGGTGCGGCCAGATCTCGCCGAGCCGGTAGACCACCGCATCGACCCCGAAGCCGCGGGCCCGCTCCAGCAGGTGCTCGGCGACCAGCTTGGACTGGTCGTACCCGCCCGGCGGGAGCGGCTCGTCCAGTCCGGGCAACCGGTCCGGGCCGATCGGCGTCCCGGACGTGCCGCGCGCCGCGGCGGACAAGACGCTGAACGTGGAGAGCACGTGCAGCCGGCAGCCGGATCCGGTGGCGGCGAGCCGGACCAGCTCACCGGTGCCGAACACGTTGGGGCCCCGGTGGGCGCCGTAGTCGCGCAGGAAGTTGACCAGTGCACCGGCATGCACCACCGCGTCCACCGCGCCGGCCAGGGCCCGGAAGGCGGTGTCGTCGAGGCCGAGCAGCGGTGCGCCCAGGTCACCGGTGACCACCCGGACCCGCCCCTGCACCAGGGCGTGCTCCAGGGCGGTGAGCGCGTCGGTCAGCCCGTACGCCCGCAGCACCGCCACCAGCCGGGCCGCTCCGGCAGCCGGATCGGCCGCCCGGACCAGGCAAT
The DNA here is from genome assembly GCF_049844505.1 of Micromonospora sp. DT229. Taxonomy (NCBI): domain Bacteria; kingdom Bacillati; phylum Actinomycetota; class Actinomycetes; order Micromonosporales; family Micromonosporaceae; genus Micromonospora; species Micromonospora sp. DT229. The sequence continues at coordinate 78,288 of NZ_JBNCLD010000006.1, forward strand.
GCAGTTCGACCTCCGGCCGGGTCACCAACTCGGCCAGTACGTGCGCGCCGACGAAACCGGTGACCCCGGTCAGCAGCAGCTGTCGGGCCAGCGTCGGCGCCGGCGGCACGCCGGCACCGACCAGGTCGCTCGGGTCGGCGTCGCGGGCCAGCAGCGCGGGATCCACCGCTGCGCCGGTGTCGCTCTGCCCGCTGCCCAGCAGCCGGGCCTGGGCCCGTACGGTGTCGGCCGCCAGCAGGTGGGCCAGGGAGACCGGACGGGCCTGGCGCAGGCCGAGCAGTGCGGCGAGCCGGTGGGTGAGCAGCGAGGTGCCGCCGTAGTCGGCGAAGGGCACGCTGACCGAGACCTCGGCGCGGCCGAGCACCTCACACCAGGCCGAGGCGACCAGATCCTCCGCCGGGCTGCCGGGCGCCTCCACCGGAGCACTGCCGGCGGCCGTCCGGGCCATCTGCTCCAGGGCGCGCCGGTCGAGTTTGCCGTGTGGGGTCAGCGGAATCTCGTCCACCACGGTCACCGCCCGGGGCACGGTCTCCGGGGGCAGCGACGCCCGTAGCCAGTCGACCAGGGCGGCCGGGGTGACGGTGTGGGACTCGTCGGACCGCAGACTCACGAAGGCTGCCAGGGACCGCGCGTCGCCCTCGCCCCGGACGATCACCGCGGCGCCACGTACCGCCGGGTACGCGGCGAGGACCCGCTCCACCTCGGCCAGTTCGATGCGGACCCCGCCGACCTTGACCTGGTCGTCGCGGCGGCCGTCGAACATCAGCAGCCCGTCCGGGGTGTGGTGACCCAGGTCCCCGGTGCGGTAGAGCAGGTCACCGGCGATCTCGGGGAACGGGTTGGGCACGAAGGCCCGGGCGGTGCGCTCCGGATCACCGAGATAGCCGGCGCCGACGCAGAGGCCACCGATGTAGATCTCGCCGACGGTCTCCGGGGGCACTGGGCGATGTGCGTCGTCGAGCACCACGGCGGCGGTGTTGCCGATGGCGGTGCCGAGGGGGATTCGGCCGGTGACCTCGGTGATCTCGTGGAAGACGGAGCCGATCGAGCACTCGGTCGGGCCGAAGGTGTTGGTCACCCTCAGGTCGGGCAGGAGCTTCCAGAGGCGGTCGAGCACCGCACCGTTGGCTTCCTCGCCACCGATCAGCATCCGGCGCAGACCGGCCAGTTCGGCGCAGAGGTCGGCCCGGAGTTCGAGGAGGCTGACCAGTGCGCCGAGCACCGAGGGGACGAAGTCGGTGATGGTCACCGCGTACCGGCCGAGGATGTGGCAGGTCTGCTCCAGGTCCAGGATGCCCTGCCGGTCGGGCAGGACCACCTGACCGCCGGTGGTCAACGGCCAGAGCAGTTGCCACATCGAGGAGTCGAAGGTCGGCTTGCTGTTCTGCAACACGACCTGCTCGGCGCCGTCACCGAAGTGGTGTGACATTGCCGCGAGCCGGTTGACCAGACCCCGATGTCTGTTCAGTGCGCATTTGGGAGTGCCGGTGGAGCCGGAGGTGAAATACCCGTAGATCAGGTCGTCCGGGCCGGGGCGTGGGCCGGTCGGAGTTCCGGTCACCAATTGTTCGCGGTCAATTATCAGAACATGGTCGGCGGGGCCGAGGCCGACCAGTGCCGGTGCAGTGGCGGCCACGGCGAGGACGACCCGGGGCGAGAGTTGACGGAAGAGTTCGGCCAGCCGGGACGCCGGCCAGCCCGGGTCGACCGGCACGAAGGGGGCACCGACCTTCATCGCCGCCAGCAGACCGATCGGAAACTCGACGCCCTCGGCGATGACCAGCGGGACGAAGTCACCGACGCCCACCCCGCGCTCGACCAGACTCTCGGCCAGCGCCTCGGCATGCTGGTTGAGCTTGCGAAACGTGAGGGTCTGGTCGCGGAAGCGGACGGCCGGCCGGTCCGGGGTCCGCGCCACCGTGGCCTCGAAGAGGTCGATGACCGAGCTTTCGGCCGGCACCGGCAGGGCGGGCCCGAGGCCAGCCCGGAGCGTAGAGGCGGGTCGTGGTGCGGATGATCGGGCGTCCAACGCTCGTCCCTTCTGCCGTGCCGCCGGCAGGTGTCGCCAGCGCGCACGGTCGAGGACCGGCGATTCACTGGGAATCGTCAGGCCATAGTGGATCTAGGTGTGATATGACCGAAATAATGGTTGCCGATCGTCGGCGCGGATTCGATTTACGCAAATCGAGTTACGTTTTTAACATAGACCAGCTGGTCGCGACAGTCCTTGCTGAGTGACGGATCACGTTGCTAGGGTGTGCCGGCCCTGCCAGGAGCCCTGATGGGCAGTGCTGCCCCATGACGAGAGGCACCGAACACATGCGACACGGGGACCTCGCCGACCAACGCGTCGGCGTCTTCCAGGCCGGTGGCCTCTCCAGTCTGGCCCTCGGTGTGTGGCTGCGGGAGCAGGGCGTGGCCAGTCACCACTACGTCGCCGACCTGGGACAGAGCGACCCGGACGAGATCGCCGACCTGGTCGCCTCGCTGCGCGACGCCGGCCTGCCGGCCAGCGTCGTCGACCTGCGCCCCCGGATGGCCGAGATCGGTCTCGACCTGCTGCGTTACCAGGCGCGACACGACGGCGGTTACTGGAACACCACCGGTGCGGCCCGGCTCGTCCTCGTCGAGCAGCTGACCCCGGTGCTGCGGGCCGACGGCTGCACGGTGCTCGCGCACGGCTGCGTGGGCGGCGGCAACGACCAGCGTCGCTTCGCCGCGTACGCTCGGGAGTTCGCCCCCGACCTTCGGGTCTACGCCCCCTGGACCGACCCGGACGCCCTCGAGCGCTTCGCCGCCGGCCGGGGCGCCATGCTCAACGCGGTCAAGGACGCCGGCTTCTTCCTCGACCGGGGCAGCGACGCCGACCGCTCCACCGACGCCTGCCTCGCCGGCGCGTCGCACGAGTCCTCGGCCCTGGAGGATCTGGCCACCCCGGTCGACGCCGGCAGCCTGACGCCCCGCTGGAGCGTCTATCCGAGCGAGGCACCGGCACAGGCCGAGACGGTCGCGGTCAGCTTCGACGCCGGCCGGGTCACCGATGTCGACGGCAGCGGTCCCGACCCGGTCGACGTGCTGCGTACCGCCCGGGATCTCGGCGCCCGGCACGGCGTCTGGTTGCGCGACGTGGTGGAACGCCGGATCATCGGCACCCGGTGCCGGGGCGTCTACGAGGCACCCGGGCTGGAGATCCTCGACACCGCCTGGCAGCGGGTGCTGGAGGTCTGCCTCGACCCGCACGCACGAGGGCTCTACCAGTCGCTCGGGCCGGTGCTCGGCGCGGCGGTCTACGAGGCCCGCTACGCCAGTCCGGTCGCGGCGGCCGCCCGCGCGGCGATCGACGAGCTGGTCCGCCCGGCCACCGCCACGGTTCGGCTGGTCCTGCACCGGGGCACCGCCCGGGTCGCCGGCATCGACGCCCCCGGGGTCGGCCACGACCAGCAGACCCGCTTCGGTACCGGCGGCAACCGGTGGCGCGAGCCGGTCGTCGGCCTGCGCTGACGGCACGTCACCGGCGCCTCCGCCCGGTCCCGCACCACCATCGAAGGCAGCGACAGGACAGGAGAGGTCCGTGCAGTACCGCAGGTTCGGTCGGTTGGGCTGGTCGGTCAGTGACGTCGGTTACGGCATGTGGGGCATCGCCGGTGGCGAGGGGGGTTGGAGCGGCGCCGACGACGCCATCGGCCACGCCGCCCTCGACGCGGCGGTCGAGGGGGGTTGCAACTTCTTCGACACCGCCTGGATCTACGGCCGCGGCCACAGCGAGGTGCTCCTCGGTGAGCTGCTGCGCCGGCATCCGGACCGCCGGCTCTACGTGGCCACCAAGATCCCGCCGAAGGACCGAAACTGGCCGTCCACCCGGGAGTCGAGGCTCGAGGACGTCTTCCCGGCCGACCACGTCCGGGAGTACCTGCACAAGAGCCTGGAGAACCTCGGCGTCGAGCGAATCGACCTGTTGCAGTTCCACGTCTGGGAGGACTCCTGGGCCGAGGATCCACGCTGGCAGGACATGGTGCGGGAGCTGCGCGAGTCGGGGTTGGTCACCGGGATCGGGCTCAGCCTCAACCGCTGGGAACCGTGGAACGGCATGGCCGCGATGCGTACCGGCCTGGTGGACGCCGTCCAGGTGATCTACAACATCTTCGACCAGGCCCCGGAGGACGAACTCTTCGGTCTCTGCCAGGAGCTGGACGTGGCGGTGATCGCCCGGGTGCCCTTCGACGAGGGGACGCTGACCGGCACCCTGACCATGGAGAGCACCTGGCCCGAGGGTGACTGGCGCAACAGCTACTTCGTGCCGGAGAACCTCGCCGCCAGCGTGGCGCGGGCCGAGGCGCTGGCCAAGGACGTACCGGACGGGATGACCATGCCGGAGCTGGCGCTGCGGTTCATCCTCGCGCACCCGACGGTCAGCACGGTCATCCCCGGCATGCGCAAGATCCATCATGTGCACGCGAACCTGGCCACCAGTGACGCGCCCCCGCTGGAGGAGTCGGTACTGGCCCGGCTGCGCGAGCACCGCTGGGACCGCCAACCCACCGCCTGGTCCCAGTGAGCGGAACCCCGGTGATCGCCCTCTGGGCGGTGCCGCGCTCCCGCTCCACGGCGTTCCTGCGGATGCTGATCGAGCGCGGTGACCTGGCCGTCGTGCACGAACCCTTCTCCAACCTGGCGGCCGTGGGGCACTTCGACATCGACGGCGAGCGCGCCGCCAGCATCGGTGAACTCTTCGACCTGCTGCTCGCCCTCGGCCGGCGCAGCGGACAGCGGGTCTTCCTCAAGGAGACCACCGACTACCCCTACGACGAGATCCTGCGCGACCGGCGGCTCTACACCGACGTCACCAACACCTTCATGATCCGGGACCCGGCCGCCGTGGTCGCCTCGCACTACGCGATGAACCAGTCGGTCGAACGCGACGAGATCGGCTTCGAGCGACTGCACGGCATGGTCGAGGCGGTCTGCGCGGTCACCGGGGAGGTCCCGCTGGTGCTCGACGGCGACGAGGTGGCCGCCACACCGGAGGCGGCCACCGAGCGGTTCTGCCAGGTGACCGGGCTCCCGCACCGCCCGGAGGCGCTGCGCTGGCAGCCCGGTGAGCAGCAAGCCTTCGCGCGCACCCGGGCGTGGCACCGGGACGTGGAGGCGAGCAGCGGCTTCACCACCCGGACCACCCGCCACGAGGTACGCCCCGACAACGACCCCCGGCTGGCCGCGCTGGAGGCGTACCACCGGCCGTTCTACCAGGCGCTGCACGCGCTTCGGTTCTCGCTGCACCCGGCCTGAACAGCGCCCGGACTGCAGTCCCGACGACCTTCCACGGCCGGTGCCGGGTCACTCCTCGCTGGCGGCCGATCCGGGAGCCGGTGGCCCAGTACGGCCCGTTCGTGATGAACAGCCGGGACGAGCTGATCCAGGCCTTCGAGGACTACCAGGCCGGACGGCTAGGGGTGATCCCGGCGAAGCGGCTGGCGCACACCGAGGGCCAGGGTTCCCGGCCCTGAGTCAGCGCGACGACGAGTTGGGGGCGCCCGATGCGACCGGAGCGCCCCCCGCTGGTCAGGAAACGGCGAAGATGCCGGCCAAGCCGAGCACCACCATCACCAGTACGGCCAACAGCGCTCCCCGCTCCCCTTCCACCGCCTGCTCGCGGTGCTCGGTCACAGCGCTGGTCGTCTCGCCGGGCATGGTGCGGCCTCCTCGAGTTAGGGGTGCGTGCCGATTCGGCCCTTGAGTAACCCGTCTGGGCCGCCGGAAACCCGAGGGCCCCGCCTTACCGCGACCAACCCGGCCCGGCACCCGCACGCGGAGAGTAGTAAGCCCGGTCGATGTCCGTTACCAGTGCCCAATTTGAGCCGGTTTCACGGTTTAAATCACTTAAACACATCGTCCGTTCGGCTAGATTTCTGCTGGACTATCAGGTTAGGGTGACTCCCGAACGTACCAACAGCGCCCAACCGAAGCGTCACGTCTTTATTCGCCGACGAGGTGCAGGGAGGACCACCATGACCGCGCCAACGATCACCGAGGCGACTACCGCGCCGACGACCGCGACCAAGCTCGACCCGCGAGCACTCACCGACAGCGCCACCGACCTGCTGAACGCGATGGCCGCGCTGCCCGCCGGACACCCGTCCCGCGCCGCGCTGCGCGACCGGGCCATCGAGGCCTGGCTGCCGCTGGCCAACCACCTGGCCCACCGCTACAGCGGGCGGGGCGAGCCGACCGACGACCTGGCCCAGACCGCGGCCGTCGGCCTCATCAAGGCCATCGACAAGTTCGACCCCTCCCGGGGTGTCGACTTCGCCGGCTACGCCATCCCCACCATCATCGGCGAGCTCAAGCGCCACTTCCGCGACCGCACCTGGGACATCCGGGTGCCCCGACGGTTGCAGGAACTGCGCCTGGCCATCTCGGACGCCAACAGCTCGCTGCTACAGACCCTCGGCCGCTCGCCGACCGTGGCCGACATCGCCGCCCACCTCAAGCTCACCGAGGAAGAGGTGCTGGAGGGCCTGGAGGGCGCCCGCGCGTACAACGCGGTGTCCCTGTCCACCCCCACCGGCGACGGCGACCGGGCCACCGAGCTCGGTGACATGCTCGGCGGTGAGGACAGCGAGTTCGAGCTGGCCGAGCTGCGGGTGGCGCTGGGGCCGGCCCTGGCCACCCTGGACGAGCGTGAGCAGAAGATCCTGACCCTGCGCTTCTACGGAAACCTGACCCAGTCGCAGATCGCCGAGCAGATCGGGGTGTCGCAGATGCATGTGTCCCGGCTGCTGGCCCGGGCGCTGACGAAGCTGCGGGGGCAGCTCGACGGAACGTACTAGGAGGGGGTGGCGACGGTGGCCGGGCCGGCGGGCCCGGCCACCGTCGTGTCCGCGATCAGTCGGTGCGCGGCTCGCGCCACATCGGCCAGAAGGGGGTGCCGTCCGGCAGCCGGAAGGGCTCGGACTCCTGGTAGCCGTGCCGGGCGTACAGGACCCTGTTGCTCTCGCTGCTGGCCTCCAGGTAGGCCGGTATCCCGTTGGCGTCCAGCCAGCTGTGGTGGTGACGCAGCAGGGCGCTGCCCACCCCGGTGCCTTGCCGGTCCGGCCGCACGGCCAGCAGCGCCAGGTGGTGGTGATCGGCGTGCGGGTGGTTGGTGGCGAACAGCTCGTCGAGGTGCGCGAAGCGGGGGGTCCACTCGCCGCAGGCGGCGGCCAGTCGGGCGTCGTAGTCCTCCGGTTCGGGCAGCGGATCGCCGACCGAGGGCAGCCAGACCGCCACCCCGGCCCGGTCCGTGGTGCCGAACACCAGCCCGTGCCGCAGGGCGTGGGAGACCACGATCTCGAACTGGCCGGCCAGCACCGCTTCCCGCTTGGCCTCCTCCGGCACCAGCCACCGGGTCGCGTCCAGCACCAGGAAGGACTCCGCGATCCGTTCGGCCACCCACCGGGCGTCGGTCGGTTCCAGCCGTACGATGCTCGCCTCGGTCATCGCCGTACCTCCGTGGTGGGCAGCACCGCGGCGGTGCTCTCCGCCCCCAGGCCGATCCGGGCGTAGGTGTCCGGGCGGCTGTTGCGCAGCACCAGCCCCCAGAGCACACCGAGTGCGGCGGCCACCGGGTACGCCGCCGGGAAGAGCCAGCGCAGCGGCGAGTCGGGCTCCACCCCCAGCAGGTTGGCGAAGTTCTGCACGGCCAGCACGATGATGGCGATCAACGCGATCCCGGCAATGCCGGGGGCGATCAGCCGGCGCCACAGAGTCTCCTGCTCACCGCTGCGCGCGAAGTAGACGATGATCGCGACAGCGGTCGTCGCGATCAGCAGCAGCACGCCGAAGCCGCCGCTGGTGCCCAGCCAGAAGAACAGTTGGAGCACCGGGTCCCAGCCGTTGATCGCGTACAGCAGGATGACCGCCAGGCCCAGGGTGCTCTGCGCCAGCGAGGCGGCCCGGGGGGCGCCGGTGACCGGCGAGGTCCGTCCGAAGATCGCCGGCAGCACCCGCTCCCGGCCCAGCGCGAAGGCGTACCGGGCGGTCGTGTTGTGGAAGGAGATCATGGCGGCCAGCACCGAGGTCAGGAAGAGGGCCTGCCCGATGGTGAGCACGGTGCCACCCAGGTGCGCCCCGGCCAGGTTGAAGATCAGGTCGATGCTCTGGGTGCCGGCCTCCTCGACGATGCGGTCCGGTCCCACGGCGACCGTCATGCTCCACGAGGAGAGGGCGTAGACCACGCCGATGATCGCCACGGACAGGTAGGTGGCCATCGGCACGGTGCGCTTGGGGTCCTTGCTCTCCTCGCTGAACACCACCGAGGCCTCGAATCCCACGAAGCCGAGGACCGCCAGCACCAGCACCGCACCGACCCCGGGTACGAAGAAGTTGTCCGGCGAGAAGGCCGCGAAGCTGGCCCCGCCGGGGGCCGGATTGCTCAACTGGCCCAGGTCGAACAGCAGGATGACGGCGATCTCGGCGCAGAGCAGGGCGGCCAGCACCATGCCGTTGATGTCCACCCGCAGCAGGCCCAGTACCCCCACCATGGCCCAGGCCACCAGTGCCACGACCCACCACTGTGGGGTGACGCCGAACAGTCGGTCCAGCACCGGGGTGGCCGCCGCGCCGATGGTGCCGTAGAGCCCGACCTGAAGCGCGTTGTAGGCCAGCAACGCGACCCAGGCCGTGCCCACTCCGGCGGGGCGACCCAGGCCCCGCGAGACGTAGGCGTAGAAGGCCCCGGCGTTGGCCATCCGGCGGGCCATCGCCACGTACCCGGCGGAGAAGACCGCCAGCACTGCGGCGACCGCCAGGAAGGCCAGCGGGATACCGAGCACCCCGATGACCCCGTAGCCGGTGGTGACCACCCCGGCCACCACGGTCAGCGGCGCCGCCGCGGACAGGACGAAGAAGACCACGGAGGGTACGCCGAGCCGACCCCGGGCCAGTGCCTCGGAGACGTTGCTTGGTCGCTGTGGTGTCAGTGTGGAGGACATGGATGGCTCCGGATGAGTGTGAGGGGGTGAAGGCGCCGGCTCAGGAGGTGCCGCGCAGCACGGCCGCGCCCACTGCGGCCTCGGTGTGCGCCACGAGTTCCTTCAGGGGGGCCGGCAAGGCGGGGATGATCAGATTGAGCCGGTGGTGGGCACGGGGGCCGGCGCTCCACAGCACTTCCCGGGTCAACCCGGCGGAGGCGACCAGACCCAGCAGCAGCGCGTCCGGCACGCTCGGCGGGTCGGCACGTTCCAGCACCGCACGCAGTCGGGTCGCCGGCCAGGCGGCCACATTGGGATCGATCGGCACGTAGCTGACCGTGGTGCGCAGCAGCCGTCGGCTCTCCTGCCGACGCAGCGCACCGGCCCGACAGAGCCGCTCCCCCACCGAGGTCACCGAGGTCTGGGCGAGAAAGCTGAGCCAGGTACGCACCGACTGGTGCTGGGCCTCACCGATCAACTGGTCCAGCACGGTGTGCGCCAGGGCGTCCGCGGGCGGACGGCGGTCGATCACGCTGACCTGACCGTTGGTGACGGTCAGGTGTCCGTAGAGGATCAACTCACCGAGCAGCCCGCCGGCCAGGCCCAGACCGGTGGCGGCCGGGTGCAGTTTCGCCTTGCCACGGATGTCGTTGTGCGCGATCAGGAAGAACTCGTCGGCGATGAGCAACGGTCCTCCCCCGAATGGCCGTCCTATGTGATCGCGAACCCGGAAAGCATGCACCTCGATGCCCTGCAATGCAACTCCCGTTTTCGACAGTTGCACTCCGTGCTGATGCGACCTGCGGGTTTCCCCGTGACAGACTCGGAGGGTGACCGCAAGCCCCACTGTTCGCCGCCGCCGCATCGCTCGGGAACTCCGTCAACTGCGGGAAAGCGCCGGAATGACGCTGGATGTCGCCGCCCGGCAACTGGACATGTCCAAAAGCAACCTCTCCCGCATCGAGAACGCCCAGATCGGCATCAAGCCACGCGACGTACGCGCCGCGTTGGCGCTGTATCAAGTGACCGGAAACGACGCCGAAGCGCTCATCGAGATCGCCCGTGGTGCCCAGCAACGCGGCTGGTGGCAGCACTACAGCGACGTACTGCCGGAATGGTTCGAGTTCTATGTCGGCCTGGAGGCCGAGGCCGCCACCCTGCGCACCTACGAGGCCGAGGCGGTGCCCGGCCTGCTGCAGACCGAGGCGTACGCCCGGGAGGTCTACCGGCTGACCGCCGGCGAGGAGGATCTCGACCGCAAGGTCGCCGCCCGACTGCGCCGACAGGACGTGCTGCACAGCGACGCGCCGGTCGAACTGTCGGTGGTGTTGAACGAGGCGGTCCTGTTACGCCCTGTCAGCGACCGGGCCGTGATGGCGGGTCAACTGTCGCATCTGGAGACGGTCGCCCAGTTACCGAACGTCACAATCCAGGTACTGCCCTTCGAGGCGGGCGGGCACCCGGCGATGAACTCCCCGTACGTGATCCTCACCTTCGCCGACGCCGCCGACGCCGCCGTGGTCTACCTGGAAAATCTCACGACAGGCCTGGCACTGGAGGAGTCCGCGCAGGTGCGCTCGTATAGCCTTGTGCACGAGCGGCTGCGCCGGTTGGCGCTCGATCCGACGGCATCCCTGATCCGCCTGAAGGAAGCCTCTCGCTACTTTACGTGATCGCGTCGGCGCGATCACCCTCAGTATTTATGAAGGGATCGCGATGACCGCGCTCGACCTGTCCCGGGCGAAGTGGCGCACCAGCACCCGCAGTGTGGGTAACGGCAACTGCGTGGAGGTCGCCACATTCGACGGTCATGTCGCGGTGCGGGACAGCAAGGATCGAGGCGGGCCGGTGCTGGCGTTCGCACCCTCGGCCTGGACCGCCTTCGTCGTCGGCCTTCACGAGGCCGACAACCGCTGACCGCTCCGACATCGCCGTCCAGGCGGCACCCGGCGTCGCCGCACGGCGCGATCGCCGGGCAGAGGGCAGCCCTCCACCCAGGGGCTGCCCTCTGCCGCAACCTGGACCGGCGCCTCGTCACCCCGGCGATCAGGCGGCTCAGTCCTCCTCGACCACGTCCGCGATGACGACCGTGATGTTGTCCGGCCCACCGGCGCGCAACGCCAGGTCGATCAGCCGCCGCGCGCACTGCTGACGGTCCGGGTACTCGGCCAGCACCTCGGCCAGGGTCTCGGCGCTGACGACGTTGGACAACCCGTCGCTGCACAGCAGCCACCGGTCCCCGGCCCAGGGAAGCATCGTCGCGTACGTCGGGGAGATCTCGTCGCCCTGCAACGCCTGGGTGACCACGGCCCGACGCGGATGGCTGCCGGCCTGGTCGGGGGTGATCAGACCCTGGTCGACCAGCATCTGCACGAAGGTGTCGTCCCGGGTGATCTGCTTGAGCACCCCCTCGCGGAACAGGTACGCCCGGGAGTCGCCCACGTGCGCCAACGCCAGGCAGCTGCCGGTACGCGCGAACAGCAGCGCGGTCAGCGTGGTGCCCATCCCCTGCCGCTGCGGATCCTCCACGACCGCCTGACGGATCCGACCGGTGGCCAACTGGATGCCGCTCTGCAGAGCGGCCACCAGGGCGTCCTCGGGGGTCTCCACGTCCAACGGGGCCATCGCCTCGATGGCGATCGAGCTGGCCAGGTCGCCCGCGGCCATGCCACCCATGCCGTCGGCGACCGCCACCAGCCAGGCGCCGGCGTGCAGGGCGTCCTGGTTACCACTGCGGATCAGGCCACAGTCGCTCGTTCCGGCAGAACGCAGCTTCAGGGTCATGGCACGCAGCCTGCCAGGCGAAGGGCGGGGTTGTCTCTAGGAGATCGGGACGACCGGGCGTGGCGCGGCAAATCTCACTGCTGAACGCCCCGATGAGGATCGGGTGCGATCGATTGACACGATCGGCCGTCCCTGGAAACATGCCCGATACCTGGGAGCGCTCCCAGGTTTTCCCCCACCATTTGCCCGTCCTGTTCGTCGGAAGGATCCCCCGTGACGCCACCCCGACGTCGTCTAGCGGTGCTCGCTGCGGCAACCGCCGTGGCGCTGGCCGGCACCACCGCCGGCACCGCGTACGCCGACCCCCCGGCAGACCCACCCGAGCAAATCAACAACGGCGACTTCAGCAACGGCTCCTCGCCCTGGTTCTCCTTCGGCACCGGCCCGCTCGGCGTGGTCGACGGCCAACTCTGCACCACGGTCGCCGGTGGCCTGGCCAACCCGTGGGACGCCGGCATCGGCCACGACGGGGTCCCGCTGGTCGCCGGCGCCGAATACACCCTGGGCTTCGACGTCACCTCGACCCCGGGCAGTTCGGTGACCGCGGTGCTGCAACTCGGCAGCGCCCCCTACACCGGCTACTACTCGGTCGTCGCGGCCGCCACCCCCACCCAGCAGCGGGTCGAGCGGACCTTCGTGGCCCCGACCGACGACAGCCGGGCCCAGCTGATCTTCCAGGTCGGTGGGGCCGCCGAGCAGCAGACCGTCTGCCTGGACAACGTCTCGCTGCGCGGCGGCAACCCGCCCGAGCCGTACGAGCCGGACACCGGCCCCCGGGTCCGGGTCAACCAGGTCGGCTACCTGCCGCACGGGCCGAAGCACGCCACCGTGGTCACCGACGCCACCGAGGCCCTGCCCTGGCAGTTGAAGTCCGCCTCCGGTGCCGTGGTGGCCAGCGGCAACACCACCCCCCGCGGGGTGGACCCGGCCTCGGCGCAGAACGTCCACTCGCTGGACTTCTCCTCGTACCGCACCCCAGGGCAGGGTCTGACCCTGACGGTGGACGGTGAGGTCAGCCACCCGTTCGACGTCTCCGGCGCCCTCTACGAGCAGCTGCGCTCCGACGCCCTGCAGTTCTTCTACATCCAGCGCAGCGGCATCGCCATCGACGGTGACCTGGTCGGCGAGGAGTACGCCCGCCCGGCCGGCCACCTGGGGGTGGCCCCCAACCAGGGCGACACGGACGTGCCCTGCCAGCCCGGGGTCTGCGACTACCGGCTGGACGTGCGCGGCGGCTGGTACGACGCGGGCGACCACGGCAAGTACGTGGTCAACGGCGGCATCGCCACCTACCAGCTGCTGAGCACCTTCGAGCGGACCAAGAACGCGGCCACCGCCGGGTTCGGTGCCGCCCTCGGCGACGGCACCCTGCGGCTGCCCGAGCGGGACAACGGGGTGCCGGACGTCCTCGACGAGGCCCGCTGGGAGCTGGAGTTCCTGCTGCGGATGCAGGTGCCGGCCGGCAAGCCGCTGGCCGGGATGGCCCACCACAAGATCCACGACGAGAACTGGACCGGACTGCCGTTGCAGCCCGAGGACGACCCGGAGCTGCGTGAGCTGCACCCGCCGTCCACCGCCGCCACCCTGAACCTGGCCGCCGTCGCGGCCCAGTGCGCCCGGCTGTTCGCCCCGTACGACGCCGAGTTCGCCACCCGGTGCGGCACCGCGGCCAAGACCGCCTACGCCGCGGCGAAGGCCAACCCGACCCGCTACGCCAGCCCGACGGACGGCAACGGCGGCGGCGCGTACGACGACAGCAACGTCACCGACGAGTTCTACTGGGCGGCGGCCGAGCTGTACCTGACCACCGGTGAGGCCGCCTACCTGGCCGACCTGACCGCCTCGCCGCACCACACCGGTGACGTCTTCGACGCCCGGGGCTTCGGCTGGCAGAGTGTGGCCGCCCTGGGCCGCCTCGACCTGGCCACCGTGCCCAGCGGGCTGCCGACGGCCGAGCTGACCCGCATCCGCAAGTCGGTGACCGACGCCGCGGACGGCCACCTCGCCGAGATCGCCCGGCAGGCGTACGGGCTGCCGATGCCGGGTGAGCCCAGCAGCTACTTCTGGGGCGGCAACAGCAACGTGATCAACAACGCGATCGTGCTGGCCACCGCCTTCGACCTGACCGGTCAGGCGAAGTACCGCGACGGCGCGGTGCAGACGATGGACTACATCTTCGGCCGCAACGCCCTGAACATCTCGTACGTGACCGGTTGGGGCGAGCACGCCGCAGAGAACCAGCACAGCCGCATCTTCGGGTACCAGCTGGACCCGAGCATGCCGAAGCCGCCCGCGGGTTCGCTGGCCGGCGGTCCCAACGCCGACCTCCAGGACCCCTTCGTGGAGCAGTTGCTCGCCGGCTGCGCCCCGATGTTCTGCTACGTCGACGACATCGCCTCCTACTCGACCAACGAGGTGGCGATCAACTGGAACTCGGCGCTCGCGTGGATCGCCTCGTTCCTGGCCGACCAGGGTGACTCGGCGGCCGTGCCGGCACCCACCTGCTCGGTGACGTACACCAACTACGGCTCCTGGCAGGGCGGCACCGGCTTCACCGGCCAGGTGACCATCAGCAACACCGGCACCACCACCCTGAACGGCTGGACCGCCAAGTTCGCCTTCACCGGTGACGCAAAGGTGCGCGAGGCCTGGATGGCCGAGGTGAAGCAGTCCGGCGCCACGGTGACCGCGAAGAACGAGTCGTACAACGGCAACATCGCCCCCGGCGGCACGGCGATGTTCGGCTTCAACGCCACCACCGGCAAGGGTGCCAACCCCGCACCGAACCTGATCACGGTCAACGGCGCACCCTGCACCGTCTCCTGATCCCCGGGTGGGGTGCCGTCGGCGACCGGCACCCCACCCGGCCCCACTCCCCCGCAAGACCAAGGAACCCGGCTGACGCCCGGCTGGACCTCAGCCGGGCCCGGCTGACGCCAGTCGGACCCGGTCGGACCCGGTCGGACCCGGTCGGACCCGGTCGGACCCGGTCGGACCCGGTCGGACCCGGTCGGACCCGCGAGGGCCCGGTGATCAAGAGGTTTTGGTCTGGATTCCGCTTCCAGGCGACCAAAACCTCTTGATCACCGGGCCCTTCGCTGTTCGTCTGGTCGCCGGGTAGCAGGATGGCGGGCATGGATGATCTGGTGTTGCGGGCCGGAGGGCCGGGGGACGCGGCGGCGGTGTTGCGACTGCTGGACGACGCCACCGCCTGGCTGGTGGCGCAGGGGCGTACCGGGCAGTGGGGCACCGAGCCCGCGTCGACCGACCCGCGCCGCATCGCCCAGGCCGACGGCTGGGCCAACGGCGGCGGCCTGTGGCTGGCACAAATGGGCGAACGACCGGTCGGCGCGCTCGTGGTGGGCACCGCCAACGACTACGTGCCCCCGGCCACCGAACCGGAGCTGTACGTGAACCTGCTGGTCACCGACCGGGCGTACGCCGGAGCGGGGATCGGCGCCCGACTACTGACGCACGCCGCCGACCTGGGCCGACAACGCGGCGCCCACCTGCTCCGAGTGGACTGCTACGCCGGCGACGACGGCGCCCTGGTCCGCTGGTACGAACGGCAGGGCTTCACCCCCACCACCCCCTTCACCGTGAACCGCCCCGGCCACCCCCCATGGCCCGGCCACCTCCTAACCCACCCCCTCTAACAGCCCCACCCCCACCCCCTCCCCCCTCCCCACCCCTCTCTCTGCGCGTTGATCATGAGGTTGACGGCAATCTGGAGATCGACAACTGCCGCTAACCTCATGATCAACGCGGAGGGACGGGGTGGGAGGGGAAGGGGGTGGGGGTTAGGGGGTGGGGGGGAGTTTGGGGAGGACCTGGGTGCCGAAGGCGTCCAGGAAGGGGCGTTGGTCTTGGCCTACGTGGTGTAGGGCTATCTGGTCGAAGCCGAGGTCGATGTACTCCTCCAGCCAGCCGGTGTGTCGGCCCAGGTCGGCGGAGATGTTGACCACCTCGGCCAGGCGGGCCATCGGTACCTGGGCGGAGACCACGTCGAAGTGTTCCGGGGTGGCCAGGTCCCAGCAGACCGGGGGGGCGAAGACGTTGCTGCGCCACTGGTCGTACGCGATGGCCTCGGCCTCGGCCTGGCTGCCGGCCCAGCTCAGATGCACCTGGAGGTGGATCGGCCCGCGACCGCCGGCCTCCCGGTAGGCGTCGATCATGCGGCGGAGGTGGTCGGTGGAGGCGTTCACGGTGATCAGACCGTCCGCCCATTCGGCACACCAGCGGGCGGTCTCGACACTGACCGCGGCACCGACCAGCGCGGGCGGCTGCTCGGGTCGGGTCCAGAGCCGGGCCCGGTCGACCCGGACCAGCCCGTCGTGGCTGACCTCCTCACCGGCCAGCAGGGCCCGGATGACCTCCACGCACTCGCGCAGCCGGGCGTTGCGGACCTCCTTGCGGGGCCAGGCGTCGCCGGTGACATGTTCGTTGGCCGCCTCACCGGAGCCCAGCGCGGCCCAGAACCGGCCCGGGTACATCGCGGCCAAGGTGCCGATCGCCTGGGCGATGATCGCCGGGTGGTAGCGCTGGCCCGGCGCGTTGACCACGCCGAAGGACAGGCCGGTGGCCTGGAGCGCGGAACCGAGCCACGACCAGGCGAACCCGGACTGCCCCTGCCGCTCGCTCCACGGTGCGAAGTGGTCGGAGCACATCGCGGCGTCGAAGCCGATTTCCTCGGCGTGGCACACCGCCTCCAGCAGGGCACGCGGATGAATCTGCTCGTGGGAAGCGTGGAAACCGATCGCCGTCATGCCGGCCTCCCTACCCAGGCCGGCAGAAAAGTAAGCCGGGCTACTCGGCGTGCGCCCCGGCGCCGACCCCGGCCTCCCCCGCACCGATCCACACCGTCTTGACGTTGCAGAACTCGTGCATGCCCTGGGCGGACAACTCCCGGCCGTACCCGGAGTTCTTCACTCCACCGAAGGGCAGCTCCGGGTACGAGGTGGTCATGCCGTTGATGAACACCGCCCCGGCCACCAGGTCGGTGGCGAAGCGTTCCTGCTCCTGCGGGTCCCGGGTCCAGGCGTTGGCGCCGAGCCCGAAGGCGGTGCCGTTGGCCACCTCGACCGCCTCCTCGTACGACGACACCCGGTACAACCCGGCCACCGGCCCGAACACCTCCTCGGACCACATCCGCATATCGGGATCGAGGTCGGCGACCACGGTCGGCGGGTAGAACCAGCCCTCCCCGGTGGGCTTGCGGCCACCGCAGAGCACGGTGGCTCCCTTGTCGACCGCGTCCCGGACCTGGGCGTCGACCTCGTCGCGGCCCCTCTCGCTGGCCAGCGGCCCGAGGTCGGTGTCGGTGTCCATCGGGTCGCCGACCCGCAGCGCCGACATGCGGTGCGCGAACGCCTCCGCGAAGGCCTCGTATACCTCGGCATGGACGATGAACCGCTTGGCCGCGATGCAGGACTGCCCGTTGTTCTGGCAGCGGGCGGTGGTGGCCACCTCGGCGGCCAGTTCCACATCGGCCGAGGGCATCACCACGAACGGGTCGCTGCCGCCCAGTTCCAGCACGGTCTTCTTCAGCTCCCGGCCGGCGATCTGGGCGATGGACCGACCGGCGGGCTCGCTTCCGGTCAGGGTGGCGGCGCGTACCCGGGGGTCACCCAGGATCTGCTCCACCGCCTCGGAACCGACCAGCAGGGTGGTGAAGGCCCCCTCGGGGAAACCGGCGCGGCGGATCACGTCCTCCAGCAGCAGGGCGGTCTGCGGCACGTTGGAGGCGTGTTTGAGCAGCCCGGTGTTGCCGGCCATCAGGGCCGGGGCGGCGAAGCGTACGACCTGCCAGAGCGGGAAGTTCCAGGGCATCACCGCGAGTACCGGTCCGATCGGCTGATAGCGGACGAACGCCCGGGTCGCGGAGACCGCCTTCGCGTCGGCCGGGACGTCGGCCAGGAACTCGGCGGCGTGGGCGGCGTAGAAGCGGCAGGCGGCGGCGCACTTGGTGACCTCGGCCTTGGCGGCGGCGTACGTCTTGCCCATCTCGGTGGTCATCAGCCGGCCGATGTCGTCGCGTTCGGCCTCCAGCAGGTCCGCCGCCGCGTTCAGCCACCGTCCGCGCTGGTCGATGGTGGTACCCCGCAGTTGCTGGTACGCCAGATCGGCCCGTTCGATCGCGTCGCTCAACTGCTCGTCCGACATCGGCTCGAAGGTCTTGAGCACCTGGCCGGTAACGGGGTTGGTGGTGGCGATGGGCATCAGGGTTTTCTCCCGTCACTCGAAGAGTGAGTGCCGCACACCGGGTTCCTCACGGCGGCGGGCGGCACGGCGGCGTTGGATGACGGCCAGGTCGACGACCGCGACCACCGCGAAGATCACGCAGACCACACCGAGCCAGGCCAGCTCGGCGCGGAACGCCAGTACCGCGAAGACGACCATGGTGACGAGCCCGAAGCCGGCCAGCACCAGCCGCAGATTGAGTGCGCTGTACGCGTGGCCGACCGTGCCGCGGGCACGCCGGGGCTGTGATCTCGTCATCACCTCCATCTACCCCGCACCGCCCGGACTAACCGCCGCCGCCGCGACCCGTGCCGCCTAGCACGCTCGGAGACCCGGCGACAGGGGTCTGCCGCATCTCCGACAAGACGGCACGAAGGTCACGTCGCCCACGCGTACAGTCACCCTGCCGTCTCTGCGCGCTACGAGGCTGGGGAAGTCATGCCTGGACGCTGGACAACCGCCGCCGTCTGCCTGCTCGCGTTGGTCGCCCTGGCCTGCGAGGCGGGCGGAGAGGCGACCCCCCGACCCACCGGCAGCCCGCCACCCGGCTCACCCAAGGTGGTCGCCGCCCTCGGTGACTCCATCACCACCGGCTTCGGCTCCTGCCTCGTCCTCACCTCCTGCGAACGCAACTCCTGGTCCACCGGGTCGGGGCTGCGGGTCGACAGCCACTACCGCCGGCTGCTGGACCGCAACCCCAAGCTGCGGGACAAGGCGTACAACCACGCCCGACCGGGGGCCCGGGCCGCCGCGCTGGCCGGTCAGGCGGAGGCGGCCGTACGCGACCGGGCCGACTACGTGACCGTGCTGATCGGGGCCAACGACGCCTGCCGCAACTCCATCGAGGCGATGACCCCGGTGGCCGAGTTCCGGGCCGAGATCGACCGCGGGCTGGGGGTGCTGCGCGAGGGCAGACCCAAGGCGCGGGTGCTGGTGGTCAGCATCCCCGACCTGTACCGGCTCTGGGAGGTCGGCCACGACGACTCCCGGGCCACCCGGGCCTGGCGACGGGGGGTCTGTCCGGCGCTGCTGGCCGAGCCGACCTCGACCGCACCGGCCGACCGGGCCCGTCGCACGGAGTTCAAGGAACGGATCTCGGCCTACAACAGACAACTGTCGGCCGCCTGCCGCGCATACGGCTCCCGGTGTCGATACGACGGCGGGGCGGTGCATCGGGTCAGGTTCGACCTGGATCTGGTCAACGCCCTGGACTACTTCCACCCCAACACGGCCGGTCAGTCCCGTCTCGCCGAGGTGACCTGGCGGTCCTCCGGCTACGCCGACTGATCGTCGTCCTCAGGGGAACGGCGAGGGGTCGGGATGTGCGGATGACCGTGCTGGCGGTAGTGGACCCGGGAGCGTTCGGCGAGGTTCTTGGTGGCCGAGGAGTTCGCCCAGGTGCCCAGAATGATGGCCGCCCCCGGTACGACCTTGGCGAAGACCCGTTTCGCGGCCCGCACCCCGGCCATCTGGGCCAGCCGGATCCCGAGCCGGAGTATCGCCCGACCCAGGGTGGTCTGGCCACCGCCGCCGAACAGCGCATCGGCCCGCTCCCGGCCCGCCGCCACCCCCAAGGCCACTCGGGCGCTGGCCGCCACCTTGTGCACCTTCTGCAGGACCAGCAGGTCGGCGGCCCGGTCCGGGTGTGCCGGGTCCGCGCCGTAGGCGGCGGCGACGTGCAGCACCATGCGGGCCTGGGTCCAGGCGAGCACCCCGACATCGA
Organism: Micromonospora sp. DT229; assembly: GCF_049844505.1. Classification (NCBI taxonomy): domain Bacteria; kingdom Bacillati; phylum Actinomycetota; class Actinomycetes; order Micromonosporales; family Micromonosporaceae; genus Micromonospora; species Micromonospora sp. DT229. The sequence continues at coordinate 97,983 of NZ_JBNCLD010000006.1, forward strand.
GCACCGCGCCGGGCAGACCGGCCGCCCCGGAGACGGCGCCGGAGAGCCGGGCCTGGTTGACGAACCGGCGTACCACCTGCTCGGCGAGGGAGTCGGGGGTGGCGTTCGGGTGCTGCGCGCGGGCCTGTCGGACCCAGGTGGCCGCCTCCGGACCGAGTCGGCGTACCGCCTCCAGGGCGAGGTGTTCCGGGGCGTACTGGGGGTCCTGGCGCATCCGGTCCCAGAGGGTGACCGGTGGCGTCTCGGTGGCCTCACCGTCGGGCCGCCGGCCCGATGCTGCCGGAATGCCGGGCTGTCCGTTCGCCGGAGCCGGGTCGCTCATCACCACTCCCTTCCACGATGCTCACTCATGTGTACCCCCGGGCCGCAACGCCGTATTCGGGCAGGGTCGGGTCGAATCCGGGTCGGGCGGACCGGCGCGGCAGGAATGCGCCAGGATGGCGGGTACGTTCTGGCGATCGGGGGAGCCGTCAAACCAGCCAACCCCGTTACGCGCAACCAGGGAGGCCGCACCGGTGCTCGATCCACACGAGCTCTACGAACTCACCACCGATCTGCCCGAACTAGGGCAACCGGTCCTGATCCAGGCACTCACCGGTTTCGTCGACGCCGGCAACGCCAGCCGACTGGCCCGCGAGCAGTTGCTGACCTCGTTGGAGTCCCGCCAGATCGCCCGCTTCGACCTCGACCAGCTCTTCGACTACCGATCCCGGCGCCCGGTGATGACCTTCGTGGAGGATCACTGGGAAAGCTACGACACGCCGGAGCTGGTGCTGCACCTGCTGCACGACGACGACGACACTCCCTTCCTGTTGCTCACCGGACCGGAACCGGATCTCCAGTGGGAGCGGTTCGTCGCCGCGGTCGCCGGGCTCTCCGCCCGGCTGGACGTACGCCTGACCGTGGGGCTGAACTCGATCCCGATGGCGGTGCCGCACACCCGGCCCGCCGGAGTGACCGCCCATGCCACCCGCCCCGACCTGATCGTCGGCTACGAGCCGTGGCTGCAACGGGTCCAGGTGCCCGGCAGCGTGGGTCACCTGCTGGAGTTCCGCCTCGGTGAGGCCGGGCGGGACGCCCTGGGCTTCGCCGCGCACGTGCCGCACTACGTGGCGCAGGCGGAGTACCCGGCCGCCGCCGAGGTGCTGCTCGCCTCCGTGTCCCGCAGCACCGGGCTGCTGCTGCCCCGCGACGGGCTGCGCTCGGCCGCCGAGGCGGTCCGGGTGGAGATCGACCGGCAGGTGGCGCAGAGCGAGGAGGCCACCACCCTGGTGCAGGCGTTGGAGGAGCAGTACGACGCGTACGCCCGGGGTCGGGAAGGTAAGAACCTGCTGGCGGCGGAGAGCGGCCCCCTGCCCACCGCGGAGGAACTCGGCGCCGAACTGGAACGCTTCCTGGCCGAACAGACCCGCCCCAACAACGAATGAGGTGCTCCCCTGTTGGCGCCGGGCGTACAGCAGGGGTTCCTCGTTTTGGCACCGCACGCCCTCGGGTGGCGGCGCGCGGAGTCGGGTCGGGATACGGCAGGCTGGCATCATGCGTCTGGCGACCTGGAACGTGAACTCGGTGAAGGCCCGCCTGCCCCGGCTGCTGGACTGGTTGGCCGGCACCGAGCCGGACGTGGTCTGCCTCCAGGAGACCAAGTGCCCCGACGGCGCCTTCCCGGTGGCCGAGGTGGGCGACCTGGGCTACACGGTGGCCAGTCACAGCGACGGCCGGTGGAACGGGGTGGCCATCCTGTCCCGGGTCGGCCTGGCCGACGTCACGGTCGGCTTTCCCGGGGAGCCGGGCTTCCCCGAGCCGGAGGCCCGAGCCATCGCCGCCACCTGCGGCGGGGTACGCGTCTGGTCGGTGTACGTGCCGAACGGGCGGGCCCCCGACGACCCGCACTACGCCTACAAGCTGGCCTGGCTGGGGGCCCTGCGGGAGGCGCTGGCCGCCGAGTTGACCGACCACCCGGCGCTGGCGGTCTGCGGGGACTTCAACGTGGCCCCGACCGACGACGACGTGTGGGACCCGGCGTTGTTCGCCACCTCCACCCATGTCACCCCGGCCGAACGGGCCGCGTTGGCGGCGTTGCGGGACCTGGGCCTCGTCGATGTGGTGCCCACCCCGATGAAGGGGCCGCATCCCTTCACCTACTGGGACTATCGGGCCGGGATGTTCCACCAGAACAAGGGCATGCGGATCGACCTGGTGTACGCCTCGGCGTCGTTTGCCGACACGGTCCGCGCGGCCTACGTCGACCGGGAGGCCCGCAAGGGCAAGTCCCCCTCCGACCATGCCCCGATCGTCGTCGACACCACCTTCACCCCCGTTCTCGAAACCTGCTGACCGAGGCGTCTGCGCCGTGGCAGGCGCTGCGCGCGTCTAGGGTGGGGACATGGCAGTCGTGAAGATCAACGCGATCGAGGTACCCCCGGGAGCCGGGGAGGAGTTGGAGAAGCGGTTCGCCGCGCGGGCGCACGCCGTGCAGGACTCCCCCGGCTTCCTCGGCTTCGAGTTGCTGCGCCCGGTCGCCGGTGACAACCGCTACTTCGTCTACACCCGCTGGGAGAGCGAGCAGGCGTACCAGGACTGGGCCGCCGGTCCGGCCCGCGCCGCCCACGCCGCCCCGCCCGGCGGCGAACAACGCCCACCGGTCGCCACCGGCGCCACCCTGCTGGAGTTCGAGGTCGTCCAGCAGGTCCCCTGAGCCAACGGCCCGCGATCGCCCCGCACCGGCCGCTCTCGGCTGCGGCTATGCGGGGCGGGTCGCGGTGTGGGTGGCGAAGGCGATGACGTTGTCGGCGTAGCCGGTCGCGCCGCCGAGCCACTGCCCCCCGCAGGTGATCAGCCGCAGGCTGGGCGGGCCGTCATGGCCGTAGATCCGGTCGGCCGGCAGTCGGTCCTTGGGGAAGCGCTCGACGGAGTCGACCGTGAACACCGCCACCGAGCCGTCCGCCCGCTGCACCTCGACGGTGTCGCCGACGCGCAGCTTGTGCAGGTCGTAGAAGACCGAGGGGCCGCTCTTGGTGTCGACATGGCCGACGATGACGGCGGGACCGGGCTCCCCGGGCACCGGGCCCCGGTCGTACCAGCCGGTCTCCTCGTGCCGACTCAACGGCGGTACGTCGATCGTGCCGTCCGCGGCGTCGCCGACCGGTTTCACCGGGGCGTTGATGTCGACCGTCGCGACGGTGAGGCGTACCGGCCGGGGTGCGGCGGGCGCGGCGACCGCCTCGCGCGCCGGTGGCTCGGCGCCGCCACCGGCCGCTGTGGCCCACCGCAGCGGATCGCCGACGCTGCGCCCCAGCCCGGCGCCGGTGGCGAAGACCCCGAGCAGTACGAGCACCACCGCCAACGGCAACGACCAGGGGCTGCGGCCGGACCTGGTGGCCCGGCGACTGGATCGGGTGCCCCGGGGAGCCTTCCCGGCGGACGGACGCGGGCCGGTCGACGGAGGCGGGCTCGCCGGGGGCGAGGAGCGGACCGGTCGGGCCGAGCCACGGGCCGGGTGGCCGGCGGGTGCCGGTCGCTTCGTAGCCGGTGCGACGTCGCCCGGGACGAAGAGGTCCGCCCGGACGGTGGAATTCCCGGGACGCTCGACCGGCGGCACGAACACCTCGGGTCGAGGATGAGGGCTCGGTCGGCTATCAGCCGGACGTGCACTACGCCCGACCTGCACCGCACCGGCCGGACGCGGGGCACGGTCGGCGCCGTTGGGACGCGTAGCGCGATCCACCCCGGCGGAACGCGAGGCGCGCTCAACCTCGGCAGGGCGCGGGGCGTGGTCGGTGCTGGTGGGGCGCGGGGTTCGGGAGACGGCCATGAGGGCTCACCGGCCGGTGTGCCGACGCCGGACGGTCACGCCCCAGAGGATGACGCCGCTGACGGTCAACGCGAGCCCACCGGGCACCAGCAGGCCGAAGGTGGTCGCGGCACCGCCACCGAATCCGGTGGCCGGTCCCCGGCTGGGTCTGACGGTGCGGACCACCTGAAGCATCGTCGAGGCGCTCTCCCCGCCCCGGCACTCCAGCTTGACCCGGTAGTTGCCGGGCAGCACCCGGTCCTTCACCTGGGCGGTACCGGTCAGCAGGCCGCGTTGCGGCTGCACGGCGACCCGGCCGAAGGCGTCCGAGACGACGATGGCCCCTACGGAGTTGTCCCGGCAGCTGGCCCGCAGGCCGACCAGATGTCCCGGTTCCACCGTGCTCGGGCTGACCTCGATGAACACGTCCGGGCCAGGTGGCTGCGGAGCGGCGACAACTCGGGCGGCAACCGGCTGGGGGGCGGCGACCGGGTGGTCGACGCCGGCCAGGGGCATACCGGGGGCGGCGGCGCGGGCCGGTGTCGAGGTCCCGGTCAGGGCGACGGCGAGCAGCGGGGCGACGAGGGCGAACACCGAGGCCGCGACCACGGTGGCCGACAGGACCGGGCGAGTACGGGTCACTGACACGATGCCCCCTCCCGGCGCGACGGAGCAGTCGCCGGGCGCCGCCGGACACCCGGTCTGCGGTACGGGAATGATGGTCTCATCCCCGGTCGTACATCACATCCGATCCGACACCGGGCTCGCGTAAGCTCGGTGCGCTGTGACCTCCACCGAACCGATCTCCGCTGGCGCCGCGCCCCACCCGGCGCGGGCGATCCGTACCTTCCACCCGCGGCGGGGCCGCATGAGCGACCGGCAGACGGCCGCCCTGCAACACCTCTGGCCGGTGTACGCCCTGCGCGTGGGTGATGCCACGTCGCTCGATCCGGTCGCGTTGTTCGGCCGCCGGGCTCCGCTGGTGGTGGAGATCGGGTCCGGCATGGGTGACACGACGGTCGAGATGGCCGCCGCCGACCCGGATCGAGACTATCTGGCGGTCGAGGTGCACACGCCCGGAATCGCCAACCTGCTGGACCTGGTCCACCGGCGTGAGCTGCGCAATGTCCGCATCGCCGAGGGCGACGCGGTGGAGTTGATGCAGGCTCTGCCGGCGGACTTCCTGGACGCGGTGCACGTCTTCTTCCCGGATCCCTGGCCCAAGTCCCGGCATCACAAGCGACGCCTGATCCAGCCGAGGCATGTCGCGTTGCTGCGCTCCCGGCTGGCCGTCGGCGGCATCCTGCACTGCGCCACCGACTGGGCGGAGTACGCCGAGGCGATGCGGGCCACCCTGGACGCCGATCCGGGCCTGGTCAACCTGCACGACGGGTACGCCCCTCGGCCTGCCCACCGGCCGGTGACCCGGTTCGAACGGCGGGCCCTGCGCGCTGGCCGCCCGATCGCCGACCTGATCTACCGCCGCCGCTGAGAGACCAGGGAGGGCCCCTTCTCCACGCCGGGCGTGGTGAGGGGTCCCCGGTTACCGGTCGGGCGAACGAAACCGGTCACCCGGTTGGCGTCGGAGGGCATGATCCAGGCACCATGGACGGGTCATGACTCTCACCGCCGCGCTGCCCAAGACCACCGACCCCGACACTCTCTACGACGCGTTCGCCGGCTGGGCCTCCGCGCGCGGCCTCGACCTCTACCCCCATCAGGAGGAGGCGGTCATCGAGATCGTCTCCGGGGCCAACGTGATCATGAATACTCCGACCGGCTCGGGCAAGAGCCTGGTCGCGATCGCCGCGCACTTCGCCGCCCTGGCCGACGACCGGACGACCTTCTACACCGCGCCGATCAAGGCCCTGGTGTCGGAGAAGTTCTTCGCGCTCTGCGAGGTCTTCGGCGCGGAGAACGTCGGCATGCTCACCGGCGACGCCAGCGTCAACGCCGACGCCCCGATCATCTGCTGCACGGCGGAGATCCTGGCCAACCTGGCGCTGCGGGAGGGCTCCCGGGCCGATGTCGGTCAGGTGGTCATGGACGAGTTCCACTTCTACGCCGAACCGGACCGGGGCTGGGCCTGGCAGGTACCCCTGATCGAACTGCCGCAGGCCCAGTTCGTCCTGATGTCGGCCACCCTGGGGGACACCACCCGGTTCGTCGACGACCTGACCCGGCGTACCGGGCGGTCCACCGCCGTCGTCCGCTCGGCCGAGCGGCCGGTCCCGCTGTTCTTCTCGTACGCGATGACCCCGTTGCACGAGACTCTCGAGGAACTGCTGGAGACCAAGCAGGCCCCGGTCTACGTCGTGCACTTCACCCAGGCCGCCGCCCTGGAGCGCGCCCAGGCGCTGATGAGCGTCAACGTCTGCACCCGGGCCGAGAAGGACATGATCGCTGCCGCGATCGGGAACTTCCGGTTCACCTCGGGCTTCGGCAAGACCCTGTCCCGGCTGGTCCGCCACGGCATCGGGGTGCACCACGCCGGCCTGTTGCCCAAGTACCGCCGGTTGGTGGAGACCCTGGCCCAGGCCGGACTACTCAAGGTCATCTGCGGGACGGACACCCTCGGGGTCGGCATCAACGTGCCGATCCGTACCGTCCTGTTCACCGGCCTGTCCAAGTACGACGGGGTGCGTACCCGGCTGCTCAAGGCCCGCGAGTTCCACCAGATCGCCGGGCGGGCCGGACGCGCCGGCTTCGACACCCTGGGCCGGGTCGTGGTGCAGGCCCCCGAGCATGTGATCGAGAATGAAAAGGCGCTCGCCAAGGCCGGCGATGACCCCAAGAAGCGCCGCAAGGTGGTACGCAAGAAGCCGCCGGAGGGCTCGATCGGCTGGGGTGAGCCGACCTTCCAGCGGCTGGTCGAGGCCGAGCCGGAACCGTTGACCTCCAGTTTCCAGGTCAGCCATTCGATGCTGCTCAACGTCATCGGCCGTCCCGGTGACGCCTTCGCCGCCATGCGGCACCTGCTCACCGACAACCATGAGGACCCCGCGGCCCAGCGCCGGCACATCCGCCGGGCCATCGCCATCTACCGGGCGCTGAGGGCCGGTGGGGTGGTCGAGGAGCTGCCCGAGCCGGACGAGACCGGCCGACGGGTCCGGCTCACGGTCGACCTGCAACTCGACTTCGCGCTCAACCAGCCCCTGTCGCCGCTGGCCCTGGCCACCATCGAGTTGCTGGACAACGAGTCCCCCTCGTACGCACTGGACGTGCTGAGCGTGATCGAGTCGATCCTCGACGACCCCCGCCAGGTGCTCTCCGCGCAGCAGTTCAAGGCCCGGGGTGAGGCGGTCGCCGCGATGAAGGCCGAGGGCATCGAGTACGAGGCCCGCCTCGAACTGCTGGACAAGGTGACCTGGCCCAAGCCGCTGGCCGAACTGCTGGACAACGCGTACGAGATGTACCGGCAGGGCCAGCCCTGGGTCGCCGACCACCAGCTCTCCCCCAAGTCCGTGGTCCGCGACATGTACGAGCGGGCGATGACCTTCACCGAGTTCGTGCAGTTCTACGGGCTGACCCGCTCGGAGGGCCTGGTGCTGCGGTACCTGGCCGACGCGTACAAGACCCTGCGGCAGACCGTGCCCGAGGAAGCCAAGACCGACGAGCTGATCGACCTGATCGAGTGGCTCGGCGAGCTGGTCCGCCAGGTCGACTCCAGCCTGATCGACGAATGGGAGCGGCTGCGCAACCCCACCGACCTGCCGGAGGTCGCCGCCGCCCTGGACGACCGCACCACGGCGGTCACCCGCAACGCCCGCGCCTTCCGGGTCCTCGTACGCAACGCGTTGTTCCGCCGGGTCGAGTTGGCCGCGCTACGGCAGTGGAACGCCCTCGGCGAACTGGACGGGGCCACCGGGTGGGACGCCGACGCCTGGGCCGACGCGCTGGAGCCCTACTTCGAGTCGTACGGCGAGATCGGCATCGGGCCGAACGCCCGTGGCCCGGCGCTGCTCATGATCGAGCAGGGTAGGGAACGCTGGACGGTACGGCAGATCCTCGACGACCCCGAGGGCGACCACGACTGGGGCATCAGTGCCGAGGTCGACCTGGCCGCCTCCGACGAGGCGGGCACGGCGGTCATCCGGATCACCGACGTCGGCCAACTCTGACCCCGTCCGAACCCCCCGGCCCCTCCGCCGGCGTGCCCCCGCCGGCCGGCACGCCTCGTTGATCAAGAGGTTTGCGTCAGTAATCCGGCGATCGCCGACGCAAACCTCTTGATCAATCGAGCGTTACCGAGGTCGGTCAGTCGCGTGGGGTCTGGAACGCCACGCGGCGACGACGGAACATCACCAGGAGTACGGCGCCGAACGCCAGCACGGCGGCGCCGACACCGGCGAGGAGGGTGGCCGAGGTGCCGGTCACCGGCAGGCCGCCACCGGAGCCGCCGTCACCGTCGCCGGTGTCGATGACGATGCGGGCGGTGTTGTTCTCCGGCTTCGACTCGCTGGAGTACATGGCGCCGTCGGCCACGATCGTGCCGTCCGTACCGGGCGTTGACTTGATCTTCAGCTGGACGGTCGCCTTGATCCGGCCACGGCCGGACGCGGTGCTCGGGAACTCGCTCTCGAAGTTGCAGCGCAGCTTCTTCGACTCGGGCAGCGTTCGGCCCGGCTCGCCGTCGGTGTAGCACCACTCGGCGGGCAGCAGCACCGTGCCGCTGGGCGCGGTGATGAGCACCCCCGGGCCGCCGCCGTCGGAGGGACCGTGGTTGACGACCTCGTAGGTCAGGTCGACGGTCTCACCCACGGCGCCCTTGATCGCCGGGGCGGTGACGGCCACGTCGAGGGTGTTCTTCTTGCTCCAGAACCGGAAGTCCGCGTAGTTGTTCGACTCGTCGAGTTCCCGCTCGGCGGCGGACTGCCGGGAGGCCTTGGCGTCTGCGGCCTTGGCCTTCAGGGCCTTGGCGGCAGCGGCGAGGGAGGGACCCTTGCCCTTGCTGCCCGCGACCTTCTTCGCGGCCCGCGACTGCCCCGCCAGGGCGACGCTGACGACTCCACTGTGCTGCCCGGGGCCGGACAGGTTGCGGCCGAAGGTGACGTTGAACAGCGACTCGCCACTCTCGTCGTCGAACAGCAGCAGTCCCTCACCCGGTTCCAGGGGCAACGGCAGTACGCAGGTGACCTCACTCGGCCCGTACACGTACGGTGCCCCGGCGGCATCGGGGTAGTAGTCGGCGTACGTGCAGTCGCTGTAGCGCTCGACGAAGGTGGCGCCGGTGGTCAGGCTGACGCTGAAGGTGAAGCCCTCGGCGGTGGTGTCGCCCTCGTTGAACACGCCACTGTAGAGGGGAACGGTGTCACCGGAGCCGACCCGGTCGGACTTGTCGTTCAGGTCCGCGGCGGCGGCCACCAGATCGGGTCCGGACGCGACCACCGAGACCGGGAAGGTCGTGGTGTTGTCGTCCGGGTTCGCGTCGTCCTCCGCGCCGGCGATGGTCACGGAGACCGAACCGGCATCGCCGGGCTTGGCACCCTTCTCGCTGGCCAACGACACCGGGTAGAGGGTGTCGACCTGCCCGGCGACGAGCACCCCGACGGCGCAGGTGATCTTCTTGTCGGCGAGCTTGCACTCGTCGACCCAGTCCGGCACGGTCGCGACGACTCCGTCGGAGAGCTTGCTCAGGTCGAGGGTGACGGTCACCGCGCTCGCGTCCGCCTCGCCGTAGTTGTAGACGTACATGCCGACGGTGGTGCCGCTGTTGTCGACCTCCGCGACCGGCTCCTGGGTGAACGAGACGAACAGGTCGGGACGTGCGTCCGCGGCGTACGCCACCGGGGCGGAGCCGAGGAGCGCCGCCGTCGCCAGCACCGCCGTGCCGACGGCAAGGCGTGGCCAACGAGCCATGAGGGATGTCATGTGGATGCTCCGGAGAATTGGGGGAATCCAGGACTTTAGACGATCTCCGAGCCGCGTGTTGTCCCCTGCCAGGGTTCGTACCGCATCCGTCGGTCCGTTTTCTCCCCTGGGCGATGTCAGACCCGTCGATTAGAATGTATGTACTAATCGAGTTCCTGACCTGGGAGGATGCTCGTGACCGCGCCCATCTCCGCCCCCCTCACGCCGTACGCCACCCTCCTCGGTTTCACCAGGTACGTCGACCGCACCGGGCCGATGAAGGCCACCTTCGTCGGCGGCCTGCGCCGCCAGCGGGCCAGCCGCTCCGGCTTCAACCCGCACGGCCAGTTCGTCAAGGCCCTCAAGACCGATATCGCCTTCCACACCGGAGGGACCCACCTGGCGCAGGTGGTAGACCTGGTCAAGCCCCGGTGGCGCCCCCTCTACCAGGCGCTGGTGCCGGGCGCCACGACCTGGCTGCACTCCCTGGGCGAGCCGCGTGCGGTGGATCTCGCCCAGACCCGCGACGCCCTGGCCCTGCTCGGTGACCTACCCGTCAAGATCAACCCCCATTTCGGCGTACGCCATTCCGACGGCCGCGCCGAGGCGGTCCGACTGCACTTCGACGAGACCCCGCCCAGCGAGGAGGCCGCACTGGCCACCCTGCACCTGATGGCCCGGCACATGGATGCCGTCCTGCCGCACGCCGAGCCGATCCTGGTCGACGTGCGCCGGGGCGTCACCCACCGGATGCCCGAGAGCGCCCGGTCCGAGGAGATCGAACGCTGGCTGGCCGGCGAAGCCGCCGCCTTCCGCGCCATCTGGTCCGCCGCCTAACCCCCGCCCACCCTGCCGTTGCGTACGAGCAACTTCGGGGAAGATGTCGCCTCGGCACGGCCGGAGGCAGCATCTTCCCCGAAGTTGCACACGGGCCTGTCTGGCGGGCCCGGTGGCGGGAGTCAGTGGGGGGTGGTTGGGGGCAGGTCGGTGATCGGTACGACTCGGGAGTCGTCGAGGGGGCCGATGATCACGCGCAGCGACGGGAGAAGGTCGCCCAGGAGTTGGCGGCAGGCCTCGCAGGGGGCGACCAGGGACCGGCCGCGATCACCGACCGTGACGATCGTTTCCAGTTCGCCTACGCCCTGGGTGACGGCGGTGCCGAGCGCGACCACCTCGGGGCACGCTCCTGCCGTGGGGTGTACCACGTTCACGGCGGAGACGACCCGACCTTCGGCGGTGCGCGCAGCGGTGGCGAGAGTGTGGGCAGCGCTACGGCAGCGCAGCTTCGCCACCGCGCTGGCGGCCTGCACCAACGCCCGATCGGTGTCACGCATCGTCATCGGCGTCCCCCGCGTTCCGCTCCCAGTCCGACGCCCCACGATAGACCGCCGCCGTCCGGGTGCAATGCCACCGCCCCTTTGCTCTGCTTCACCCCACGCACAGGTTGCGGACCAGGAACATTGCGCTGGTTGAAGCAGAGCAAAGGGGCACCGGGGAGATCCGACGTCGCCGTACCCGGACCTGGGCGCCCACCGCCCCGGCACCACACATCGCAAACCTCCGCACGGCACAGGCCGGCGCACCGCACCGCCGCCCCCGGCCCGGCCCCGGAGCGGCGCAGGCTGGCACGGCAGAGCGTCGCGCCGGGGCCTTGGCCAGCAGGGCCGGTGGGGCGGTGGGCGGGGCGGTGGGGATAACCAGGAGGCGGGGTCGGCGGCGGGCTGCATATCCTTGGGCACGACATGCAGAATCCAGCCTCACCTGCCGCGACCGACCCGATCCGCGCGTTGCAGCGTCGCCTTCCCCCGTTGATGTTCCGTGACCAGCGTCAGCTGCGCCGACGGCTGGACGGGGTGCGCAGGCTGCGCGACCCGCAGCGGCGGGAGTCGGCGCTGGCCGAGATCGCGGCCGAGGTGGCTGCGGCGGAGGTGCGGCTGGAACGGCGTCGGGCCGCGTTGCCGAAGATCACCTATCCGCCGGCGCTGCCGGTCAGCGAGCGTAAGGACGATATCGCCGCTGCCATCCGGGATCACCAGGTGGTGATCGTGGCCGGTGAGACCGGGTCGGGCAAGACCACCCAGCTACCGAAGATCTGCCTGGAGCTGGGGCGTGGGATCAGCGGGCTGATCGGGCACACCCAGCCCCGCAGGCTGGCCGCGCGTACGGTGGCGGATCGGATCGCCGAGGAGTTGGGCACCGAGCTGGGTGACGTGGTCGGCTACAAGGTGCGCTTCACCGACCAGGTCAGCGAGCGGAGCCTGGTCAAGCTGATGACCGACGGCATCCTGCTGGCCGAGTTGCAGACCGACCGGATGCTGCGCCAGTACGACACACTGATCATCGACGAGGCGCACGAGCGCAGCCTCAACATCGACTTTATTCTGGGCTATCTCAGGCAACTGCTCCCCCGCCGACCCGACCTCAAGGTGATCATCACCTCGGCGACGATCGAGACCGACCGGTTCGCCCGGCACTTCGCCGGTCCGCCGACCGAGGAGCATCCTGAGGGCGTACCGGCGCCGGTGGTCGAGGTGTCCGGGAGGACGTACCCGGTGGAGGTGCGCTACCGGCCGCTGGTCGAGGTGGCGGACACCGACGAGGAGGAGGCGGACGAGGAGAACGTCCGCGACCAGATCCAGGCCATCGGCGACGCGGTCGAGGAGTTGGCCGCCGAGGGCCCCGGCGACATCCTGGTCTTCCTCAGCGGGGAACGGGAGATCCGCGACACCGCCGACGCGCTGGGCAAGCTGGTGCAGAACAAGCGGTCGCTGCTCGGCACCGAGATCCTGCCGTTGTACGCCCGGCTGAGCGTCGCCGAGCAGCACCGGGTCTTCGCCCCGCACAGCGGACGGCGGGTGGTGCTGGCGACGAATGTCGCGGAGACCTCGCTGACCGTGCCCGGCATCAAGTACGTGGTGGACCCGGGTACCGCCCGGATCTCCCGCTACTCGCAGCGGCTGAAGGTGCAGCGGCTGCCCATCGAGCCGGTCTCGCAGGCCAGCGCCAACCAGCGCAAGGGCCGCTGTGGGCGTACCTCGGACGGCATCTGCATCCGGCTCTACGACGAGCAGGACTTCCAGTCGCGGCCCGAGTTCACCGACCCGGAGATCCTGCGTACCAACCTGGCCTCGGTCATCCTCCAGATGACCGCGATCGGGCTGGGCGACATCGCCGCCTTCCCGTTCATCGACCCGCCGGACCGGCGCAACATCGCCGACGGGGTCAACCTGCTGCACGAGTTGGGTGCCCTGGACCCGACCGAGACCGACCCGGCCCGGCGGCTCACCGCCCTGGGTCGGCGGCTGGCCCAGCTTCCGGTGGACCCCCGGCTGGCCCGGATGGTGCTGGAAGGGGAGCGCAACGGCTGTGCCACCGAGGTGATGGTGATCGCCGCGGCGTTGTCGATCCAGGATCCGCGTGAGCGGCCGGCCGACAAGCAGGCTCAGGCCGACCAGGCGCACGCCCGGTTCGCCGACAAAGAGTCGGACTTCGTGGCGTTTCTGAACCTGTGGCGGTACCTGCGCCAGCAGCAGAAGGACCTGTCCTCCAGCGCGTTCCGTCGGATGTGCAAGGCCGAGTACCTCAACTACCTGCGGGTACGCGAGTGGCAGGACATCGTCAGCCAGTTGCGCCAGGTGTTGCGTACCGCCGAGCAGGAGGGTCGGGGACGCGGACGGCGAGCCGCCGACGAGGAGGCCCCGCGCGAAGGCGGGCGACGCCAGTCCGGGGCGGACCTGCCGGAGGAGATCGACACTCCGAAGGTGCACCAGTCCCTGTTGCCCGGCCTGCTGTCGCACGTCGGTCTCAAGGACGCCCAGAAACACGAGTACCTGGGTGCCCGGGGGGCGAAGTTCGGGCTGTTCCCCGGCTCGGCGCTGTTCAAGAAGCCGCCGCGCTGGGTGATGGCCGCCGAGTTGGTGGAGACCTCCCGGCTGTGGGGTCGGGTGAACGGGCGGATCGAACCCGAGTGGGTCGAACCGCTGGCCCAGCACGTGGTCAAACGCAGCTACAGCGAGCCGCACTGGGAGAAGAAGCAGGCGGCGGTGATGGCGTACGAGAAGGTGACCCTCTACGGGGTGCCCCTGGTCACCTCTCGCAAGGTCAACTTCGGTCGGATCGATCCGGTGCTGAGCCGGGAGTTGTTCATCCGGCACGCCCTGGTCGAGGGCGACTGGTCCACCCACCACCAGTTCTGGCGGGACAACGAACGGCTGCGCACCGAGCTGGAGGAGTTGGAGAGCCGGGCCCGGCGGCGCGACATCCTGGTCGACGACGAGACCATCTTCCAGTTCTACGAGGAGCGGATTCCCGCCGAGGTGGTCTCCGGACGGCACTTCGACACCTGGTGGAAGACGACCCGCCGAGAGCAGCCCGACCTGCTCACCTTCACCCGTGAGCTGCTGGTCAACGCCGGTCGGGGCGGGGTGGACGAGGCGGACTTCCCCGACCAGTGGCGCACCGAGGGTGTCGAGTTGCCGTTGACGTACACCTTCGAGCCGGGCGCCCCGGCCGACGGGGTGACCGTCGACATCCCGTTGCCGCTGCTCAACCAGGTACCGGCGGAGAGCTTCGACTGGCAGGTGCCCGGTCTGCGGGAGGAACTGGTCATCGCGTTGATCCGCTCCCTGCCCAAGCCGGTGCGGCGCAACTTCGTGCCGGTGCCGGACTACGCCCGCGCCGCGCTGGCCGCGATCACCCCCGGCGAGGAACCCCTGCTGGAGGCGCTGACCCGGCAGTTGCGCCGGATGACCGGGGTGACCGTGCCCCGCGAGGCCTGGGATCTGAGCAAGCTGCCGAACCACCTGCGGGTCACCTTCCGGGTGCTCGGCGAGGACGACCGGCCGGTCGCCGAGGGCAAGGATCTGCCGGCTCTGCAACGCCAACTCAAGGCGGAGGTACGCCAGGTGGTGGCCGCCGCCGCGCCGGAGGTGGCCCGCACCGGGCTGACCGGCTGGGAGATCGGCACCCTGCCGCGCACCATCGAGCAGGTCCGGGCGGGGTACGCGGTGACCGCGTACCCGGCGCTGGTGGACGAGGGCACGACGGTCGGGGTACGGGTCTTCGACTCCCCGGCCGAGCAGGAGGCCGCGCACTGGGCCGGTACCCGGCGACTGCTGCGGCTGACCGTGCCGTCACCGGCGAAGTTCCTGGCCGGACGGTTGTCCAACGAGGCGAAGCTGGCCCTGTCGCGCAATCCGCACGGCGGGGTGCAGGCGTTGATCGAGGACGCCACCGGTGCGGCGATCGACAAGCTGATCGGCGATGCCGGCGGGCCGGTCTGGGACCCCGAGGGCTTCGCCGCCCTACGGGACAAGGTCCGCGCCGGTCTGGTGGACACCGTGACGGAGGTGATGGATCGGGTCCGGGCGGTGCTGGCCGCCGCGTACGCGGTGCAGCAGCGGCTCGGCGCGACGAGGAACCTGGCCGTGGTGGCCGCCCTGGCCGACATCCGCAACCAGCTGACCGGGCTGGTGCACGCCGGCTTCATCACCGAGGTCGGCTACGCCCGACTGCCCGATCTGCTGCGCTACCTGACCGCGATCGAGCGGCGGCTGGATCGGCTGCCCGGCAATCCGCCCCGGGACAAGCAGTTGCAGGACCGGATCGCGGTGGTGCAGCGGGAGTACGACGAGATGCTCGCCGCCCTCCCGCCGGCCCGGCGTGGTTCCGTGGCGGTGCGGCAGATCCGCTGGATGATCGAGGAGTTGCGGGTCAGCGTCTTCGCGCAGGCCCTGGGCACCCCGTACCCGATCTCCGAGCAGCGCATCTACCGGGCCATGGACGAGGCCGAAGGGCGCTGAGGTTCAGCCGCCCCAGCGGCGGGAGGGCTCAGCCGCCCAGCGGCGGGAGGGCTCAGCCGACCCGCAGCGGTAGGTCCCGCCCGGCCGGTAGATCCACCACTGTGCGGGTCAGGTTGCTGACCGCCGATCGGGGCTCCGGGCAGGTGGCGCCCCACCATTCCCGGTTGTCCCGGTACCAGTGGAAGACCTCGGCCAGCCCGTCGACGAAGGAGATCCGCGGCTCGTAGGCCAACTCCTCGGAGATCTTGCGGAAGTCGAGCGAGTAACGCTGGTCCTGCACCTTCCGGTCGGCGACGTGCCGGACCCGGTCCCAGTCGGCGTCGGCCAGTCGCAGGATCCGCTCGGCCAGGTCCCGGTTGGTCAGCTCGACATCGCCACCGATGTTGTAGACCTCCCCGGCACGTCCCTTGGCCAGCACCAGGGCGATCGCCCGGCAGTGGTCGTCGACGTGCAACCACTCCCGTACCGCGCTGCCGTCCCCGTGCAGGGTGATCTCCCGACCGGACAGCAGGCTGGTGACGAAACGCGGGATGACCTTCTCGACGTGCTGGTACGGCCCGTAGTTGTTGGCGCACCTGGTGATCGACACGTCCAGGTCGTAGGTGCGCCAGTAGGAGCGCACCACGTAGTCGCTGGCGGCCTTGGAGGCGGCGTACGGGGAGTTGGGTTCGAGCAGGCAGCGCTCGTCCCAGGAACCCTCCGCGATCGAGCCGTACACCTCGTCGGTGGAGACGTGCACGACCCGGTCCACCCCGCTGCGGACGCACTCGGCCATCAGTCGGTGGGCGCCCATGACATTGCTCTCGAAGAAGGGCGCCGGGTCCTCGATCGACCGGTCGACGTGTGATTCGGCCGCGAAGTGCACCACCACCTCGTGGCCCGGCACCACCTCGCGCAGCATCGACACGTCGGTGACGTCGCCACGGATGAAGGTCAACCGCGGGTGGGTGGCGGGCAGGTTCCGGCGATCACTGGCGTACGTGAGTTTGTCCAGCACGGTGACGGCGCTGTCTTCGAAGCCCAGGTAGCGTCCCTCCAGCAGGCACCGGGTGAAGTGCGACCCGATGAAGCCAGCACCACCGGTCACCAGGATCCTCATGTATGTGGCCTCCCTGCCACGCGAATCCGCGCATCGTCCATCCCGCCGCCCCGGACGCGCTCCGATGGGTGCGGCGGCCGGGGTGGGTCCCAGGGCGGTCACGGCGATCCACCCACCCCTGTGGTCGTGCCGCGCGCCCATAGATGGTTTTGGTCTCGAAAGCGACAAAGAGGGCAAGCCCTCGTGCAAGACCTCACGATAGGTGACGGGAGTGTCGTTGGTGGCTGATACGGGGAGCTTAAGGACGAATTAAACGTCTGGTGACGGCACCGCCCATACCCAGCAGTACCCGGAGCATCACGTCCGGGCCCAGCAGCCGGGCCGGCGGGTCGATCAGGTTGACCACCCGCAGGAAGGCGGCGCCGAGCACCGCGTCGTGGGCGGCCGCGACGTGTAGCCGGGCCAGGTAGGCGTTGACGAGCCGGACCCTCCAGGTACGCCGCCCGGTGACTCCCGGAAAGCGCAGGTCGGTGCCGACGGCGATGGACCAGGGCCCGTCGATCACCCGGGCCGCCCGCCGGAAGAACCGCCGGGCCAGGCGGTGGCGTCCCCGGGCCAGCAGGCGACGCAGCAGCAGGGCCTGTACGGCGGCGACGGTGATGCCCTGCCCGTAGACCGGGTTCAGGCTGCACAGGGCGTCGGCGAAGATCAGCAGGCCGTCCGGGAACCGGGACAGTCGTTCGTAACGGCGGCGGACACTGGCCGGGAAGCGCATCAGCACCGGCTCGTCCAGCGGTTGGGCCTGCCGGACCAGTTCCCCGACCTGCGGGGCGGCCAGCGAGGTCGCGTACCGGATGAATCCGGCCTCGTCGACCGGCGGCGCCTCGCCCAGGATGCCGGCCATGGTGACCGCGAACCGCCCACCCTCCTGGGGCGCGACCACCCCGTAGCGGGCCCGCCCCGGCATCGCGTTGGACAGTACGCCGAGCTTGTCCTCCAGCTGGCCGTCCTCGCGCCGGTATCGGCGGGTGACATAGGTGACCCCCACCTCGACGCGTTCCTGTTCGACCGTCGGGTAGCCGAGTTCGGCCAGCCAGATCGGGCTGCGGCTGGCCCGGCCACCGGCGTCGACCACGAGATCGGCGGTCAGGGTCGATGCCTGGCCCTCGCGGGAGGCCAGCCGTACCCCGGTGACCCGGCGGCGATCGGCGGTCGCCAGCAGGCCGGTCACCTCGCAGTCGGGCACCAGGCGCACCCCGGGCAGGGCCAGGATCCGTTGCCGGACCGCCTGTTCGAGCAGCGGGCGGCTCATGCCGAAGCCGGTCAGGTCGGAGCGGGCCGACCGCATCCGGTGGCCGTCGTTGTACCAGTGCACCTGGCCGTGCAGGTCGACCGGGGTGGCGCCGAGGCGGTACAACTCGGAGCCGAGTTCGGGCAGCAGGCTTTCCAGGGCCTGCCGACCCCGGGCGAGCAGGACGTGCACATGCCGGCCCTGTGGTACGCCCCGGCGATGCACCGGTTCGGCCGGCGGAACGTCGCGGTCCAGCAGGACCACCTCGGCGAAGCTGTCCACCAGCGCCCGGGCCGCGAGCAACCCGCCCAGACTGGCTCCGATGACGACGGCGCGACCGGAGGCTGTCATGCGGGGAGCCTATGCGTGCCCCCACCCCCGGGGCTGCTTCCGTCGTGCTCGATCCGGAGCGGGTCAGGTCAACGGCTCGACCCCGGGCGGGAGTTCGCCGGTGGTGGTGGCGGTCTGCACGTAGTCGAGCAGGATGCGGCGCAGTTCGCGCCCGGCGTGGGTGGGCACCACGTCGCGGCGGCGGGCCACCGCGATGGTGCGGCGCACCCCGGGTGGGGCCAGTCGGGTGACCCGGATGCCGGGGCGGCGGGCCACCACGATGCCGGGGACCAGGGCGATCCCCAGCCCGGCCTCGACGAAGCTGAGTACGGCGTCCATCTCCCCGCCGTCGACCGACAGGGTCGGTTCGAACCCGGCGTTGCGACAGGCCTGGAGGGTGGCGTCCCGCAGGTCGTAGCCCTCGCGGAACATCACCAGCGGCTGGTCCCGCAGGTCGGTGATGCGCAGGTCGGCCCCGGGGTGGGCGGCCGGCAGGGGGTCGACCGAGGCGACCACCAGGCTCTCGGTCAGGATCGGGTCGGCGCGCAGCCCGGGATCGGTGCCCTGGGCGGGCATGATGATCAGTGCCAGGTCCAGCGCGCCCCGGAGCAGCTCCCGGACCAGGTCCTGCGACCCACCCTCCTCCACCCGCAGGTCGACGGTGGGGTGGACGTCGCGGAAGCGGCGCAGCACCGGTGGGGCCAGCGAGGTGGCCAGGCTGGGGGTGGCGCCCAGGCGGACCCGCCCCCGGCGCAGACCGACCAGCTCCTGCACCTCGCGGGTGGCGGTCTCCACGTCCGCGAGGATCCGCTTGGCCAGGGGCAGCAACACCTCGCCGGCCGCGGTGAGGGTGATGTTGCCCCGTACCCGCTCGAACAGAGGGGCGCCGAGGGTGGCTTCCAGGGCGTGAATTTGCTTACTCAACGAGGGTTGGGTGATGCCGACGACATCGGCCGCCTGGGTGAAATGTCGTACTTCAGCCACCGCAACGAAGTACTTGAGCTGATGGAGCTGCATTTAGATAGCCTATGGCTATCAAGACTGCGGTGTCGATGCATTGGACGACTGATTGAACTGCTCCTAGCGTCGGGCCCGTGGTAGTCACGACGCGAACTCGGTCGCCCATCCGCTCCAACGTCGGTCTGAAGGCCGTCATGGCGGTGACGGGCATCTTCCTGGTGTTCTTCCTCATCGCACACATGCTGGGCAACCTCAAGGTCTTCTCCGGCGACTCCTCGTTCAACGGCTACGCCCACTGGCTGCGCGATGTCGGCAAGCCGGTGCTGCCGGGGGTCTGGTTCCTCTGGTTCATGCGCATCGGCCTCGTGGTCGCGGCCGTCGGGCACATCTGGGCCGCCACGGTGCTGGCCCTGCGCGCCCGCGCCGCCCGCCCGGTGCGCTACGCCCACCGCAAGAAGGTCCGGGGCAGCTACGCCGCCCGGACCATGCGCTGGGGTGGGGTGATCATCCTGTTCTTCGTGATCTACCACCTGTTGGACCTGACCACGGGCACCCTGAACCCGGTCGGCGACCCGACCCGGCCGTACGCCAACGTCGTCGCCGGTTTCGCGCCGGAGCGCTGGTACGTCACGCTCTTCTACGCCCTGGCGGTCGTCACCCTCGGCTTCCACCTGCGCCACGGCGTCTACAGCGCGCTGCGCAGCCTGGGCCAGCAGACCCCGCGCGGTGAGCAGCGTGCCCGGGTGGTGGCGCTGGTCTTCTCCGTCGGGCTGGTCGTCGGCTACCTCGTGGTCCCGTTCGCCGTACTCACCGGATTGGTGTCCTGACCATGGATCTGTACATCGAGGGCGACCCGGTCGCCGACACCCGGGCTCCCGACGGCCCGATCGAGAGCCGCTGGGAACGTCGCCGGTTCGAGGCCAAGCTGGTCAACCCGGCCAACCGGCGCAAGATGACCGTGATCGTGGTCGGCACCGGCCTGGCCGGTGGTGCCGCCGCCGCCACGCTGGGCGAGCAGGGCTACCAGGTCAAGTCCTACTGCTACCAGGACAGTCCGCGCCGGGCGCACTCGATCGCCGCCCAGGGTGGCATCAACGCCGCCAAGAACTACCGCAACGACGGTGACTCCGTACACCGGTTGTTCTACGACACCGTCAAGGGTGGCGACTTCCGCTCCCGGGAGTCGAACGTGCACCGGCTGGCCGAGGTCTCGGTCAACATCATCGACCAGTGCGTCGCCCAGGGGGTGCCCTTCGCCCGCGAGTACGGCGGCCTGCTCGACACCCGCTCCTTCGGTGGCGCCCAGGTGCAGCGCACCTTCTACGCCCGGGGTCAGACGGGCCAGCAGCTGCTGCTCGGGGCGTACCAGGCCCTGGAGCGGCAGATCGGCCTGGGCAACGTGGAGATGAACTCCCGGCACGAGATGCTGGAGCTGATCGTCGTCGACGGCAAGGCTCGGGGCATCGTGGTCCGGGACCTGGTCACCGGTGAGATCACCAGCGAGTTCGCCGACGCGGTGGTGCTCGCCTCCGGCGGCTACGGCAACGTGTTCTACCTGTCCACCAACGCCAAGGGCTGCAACGTCACGGCCACCTGGCGGGCGCACCGCAAGGGCGCCTACTTCGCCAACCCCTGCTACACCCAGATCCACCCGACCTGCATCCCGGTCTCCGGCGACCACCAGTCGAAGCTGACCCTGATGAGCGAGTCGCTGCGTAACGACGGTCGGGTCTGGGTGCCCAAGGCCAAGGGTGACGACCGCGCCCCCCGGGACATCCCCGAGGACGAGCGGGACTACTACCTGGAGCGGATCTACCCCTCCTTCGGCAACCTGGTGCCCCGGGACATCGCCTCCCGGGCCGCGAAGAACGTCTGTGACGAGGGCCGGGGGGTGGGCCCGACCAAGCTCGGCGTCTACCTGGACTTCGCCGACGCCATCAACCGGCTGGGCCGCAAGGCCATCGAGGCCAAGTACGGCAACCTGTTCGAGATGTACGAGCGGATCACCGGCGAGGACCCGTACGAGGTCCCGATGCGGATCTACCCGGCCGTGCACTACACGATGGGTGGCCTCTGGGTCGACTACGACCTCCAGTCCACCATCCCCGGCCTGTTCGTGATCGGCGAGGCGAACTTCTCCGACCACGGCGCCAACCGGCTGGGCGCCTCCGCCCTGATGCAGGGGCTGGCCGACGGGTACTTCGTACTGCCCAACACGATCGCCAACTACCTGGCCGCCGGGCCGTTCGAGAAGATCGACGGCAGCCACCCGGCCGCGATCGAGGCCCGCCGCGACGTGGAGGACCGCCTCCAGCGGCTGCTCGCCGTCAACGGCGACCGCACGGTGGACTCCTTCCACCGGGAACTCGGCCAGATCATGTGGGAGCACTGCGGCATGGAGCGCTCCGAGGCCGGGCTGCGCAAGGCCATCGACGAGATCCGAGCGCTGCGCGAGCAGTTCTGGCAGCGGGTACGGGTCGTCGGTGACGCCGACGGGCTCAACCAGTCCCTGGAGAAGGCCGGCCGGGTGGCCGACTTCTTCGAGCTGGCCGAGCTGATGTGCATCGACGCCCTGCACCGGGAGGAGTCCTGCGGCGGCCACTTCCGGGCCGAGCACCAGACCCCCGACGGCGAGGCGCAGCGCGACGACGACAACTTCGCCTACGTCGCCGCCTGGGAGTTCAGCGCCACCGGCGAGCCTTCGGTGCTGCACAAGGAAGACCTGAAGTTCGAATACGTCCACCCCACGCAGCGGAGCTACAAGTGAACCTGACCCTGCGCATCTGGCGCCAGTCCGGTCCCCAGGACAAGGGTCGGATGGTGACCTACAAGGTCGAGGACGTCTCCCCGGACATGTCGTTCCTGGAGATGCTCGACGTGCTCAACGAGCGGCTCATCCTCGCCGGGGAGGAGCCGGTCGCCTTCGACCACGACTGCCGTGAGGGCATCTGCGGCATGTGCGGCCTCATGATCAACGGCGACGCGCACGGGCCGCAGCGCGGCACCACCGCCTGCCAGCTGCACATGCGGCAGTTCTCCGACGGCGACACGATCGACATCGAGCCGTGGCGGGCCCGGGCCTTCCCGGTCATCAAGGACCTGGTGGTCAACCGGAACGCCTTCGACAAGATCATCGCTGCCGGCGGGTACATCACCGCGCCCACCGGTAGCGCCCCGGAGGCCCACTCGGTGCCGGTGGCCAAGGCCAACGCCGACGCCGCCTTCGAGTCCGCCGCCTGCATCGGCTGCGGCGCCTGCGTGGCGGCCTGCCCGAACGGCTCCGGCATGTTGTTCACCGCCGCCAAGGTCACCCAGCTGGGTCTGCTACCGCAGGGCCAGCCGGAGCGCTTCACCCGGGTCATCGGGATGGTCGACGCCCACGACGAGGCCGGCTTCGGTGGCTGCACCAACGCCGGTGAGTGCACCGTCGTCTGCCCGAAGGGCATCCCGCTGACCACCATCGGCCGCCTCAACCGCGACTACCTGGCAGCCACCACCACCAAACGCACCGAATCCCCCAACCCCTAACCCCACCCCAACCCCCTCCCCCCTCCCCCCTCACCCCCAACCCGCCGCGTTGATCATGAGGTTGACGGCACCGCAGAGATCGACTACTGCCGCTAACCTCATGATCAACCCAGTGAGGGTCGGGACCGGGTGGGGTTGGAGGGGGTGTTGTCGGGTAGCAGGGGGGCTACATCGACGACCAGGGGGTGGGCCATGCGGGCGCTGACGTGGCAGGGGAAGCGGGACGTACGGGTCGATCAGGTGCCGGACCCGCGGATCGAGGAACCTACCGACGCGATCGTACGGATCACCTCCACCGCGATCTGCGGCTCCGACCTGCATCTGTACGAGGTCCTCGGGCCGTACCTCAAGCCGGGCGACATCCTGGGGCACGAGCCGATGGGCATCGTCGAGGAGGTCGGCGCGGGGGTGACCCGGCTCAAGCCCGGCGACCGGGTGGTGGTGCCGTTCAACATCGCCTGCGGCTCCTGCTGGATGTGCTCCCGCCAGTTGTACGCCCAGTGCGAGACCACCCAGGTCACCTCGGAGGGCAAGGGCGCCGCCCTGTTCGGCTACACCTCCCTGTACGGCTCGGTGCCCGGTGGTCAGGCCGAGTACCTGCGGGTTCCGCACGCCGAGTTCGGGCCGATCAAGGTGCCGGAGACCGGCCCGGACGAGCGCTGGCTCTACCTCTCCGACATCCTGCCCACCGCCTGGCAGGCGGTGAAGTACGCCGACACCCCCCGCGGCGGCACCCTGGCCGTGTTCGGCCTCGGCCCGGTGGGCCAGTTCTGCGCCCGGGTCGGTCGGCACCTCGGCGCCGAGCGGGTGATCGGCCTCGACCTGGTGCCGGAGCGACTGGAGATGGCCCGCCGGCACGGCGTCGAGGTGCTCGACATCAGCCAGATAGACGACGTGCCCGGCACGCTGATCGACCTGGTGGACGGGCGAGGGCCGGACGCGGTCATCGACGCCGTCGGCATGGAGGCGCACGGCGCACCCCTGGGCAAGATCGCCCAGACCGCCGCCGGGCTGCTCCCGGACAAGCTGGCCGGGCAGATGATCGACAAGGCCGGGGTGGACCGGCTCGTCGTGCTCAAGGCCGCCCTGAAGGCCGTGCGACGCGGCGGCACGGTCTCCATCTCCGGGGTGTACGGCGGTGAGGTGGACCCGCTGCCGCTGATGGAGATGTTCGACCGGGGCGTCCAGGTGCGGATGGGCCAGTGTCATGTCCGGCGGTGGACCGACGAGATCATCCCGCTGCTCGCCGCCGACGAGGACCCCCTGGGGGTGGAGGACCTGGGGACCCACCGGCTGCCGCTGACGCAGGCCCCGCAGGCGTACCAGATGTTCCAGCGCAAGGAGGACGGCTGCGTGAAGGTCGTCCTCGCCCCGTGAGCGCATCCACGGTGCCACACGTTTCGATCCGTCGGCCTATGGTGTCTGCGAGAACATGACCGGGCACCGACGGGAGAGACGATTGACCATCCGAGTGAACCGCAGGACCGCCCTCGGCCTGGGCACCGTGGCCACGGCCGGCACGGTGTTCGGCGCGGCCGTGCCGGCCGCCGCTGACCCCGGCCGGGCCGGACAGGCGGGTGGCGGCGGTGACCGTAGGCGGGTGGCGGCGCGTATCGCTGCCGCGTACCGCCGGGAGAGCAGCCGGGCCGGGGGGAACTGGCAGGCGTACGTCAGCCTGACCGACCCGGCCGGGGCCGACCCGGTGGTCGCGGTGGCCGAGTCGGCGGACCGCCGGATCGAGGCGTACAGCGTCAACAAGATCGCCGTGGCGGTCGCCGTGCTGGACAAGGTCGACCGGGGTCTGCTCACCCTGGACCAGCAGCTCGAGGTGAGCGCCGCGATCGTCGTGCCCGGTGGCGACGGCATCTTCAGCCTGGACGGGGCCTACCCCAGCCAGGTGACCCTGGGACACGTGCTGGCCAACCTGCTCACCGTCTCCGACGACACCGCGGTACGGCTCTGCGGGCTGGTCTGCCCGGCCGCCGAGCTCAACCAGATCCTGCGGAACAAGGGCTTCCCGAACACCCAGGTGCAGCCGGTGGCCAACCCGAACCGGTTCTTCCTCGGCACCAGCACCCCCCGGGAGACCCACGACCTGCTCCGGGCCCTGGTGGGCGGCACCCTGCTCACCCCGGCCTCGACCGAGGTCGTGCTGCGGCTGCTGCGCTCGCCGGCGGCGTTCACCGACGGCATCCGGCGGGAGGTGTCCTCGGCCGAGCGGGCTCGCATCGCCACCAAGGCCGGCTGGTTCGCCGACGCCCGACACGAGGCCGGGGTGATCTTCGACGCCGCCGGTGCACCCGTGCTGACGTACGCCCTCTTCGCCGACGGCCAGGCCGACGCGGACGACTACGGCGCCACCCACCCCGCCGTGGCGGCCCGGGCCCGGATGGGGCGGCGTTTCCTGGACGCCACCGACCGGCTCGGCGGCAGCGGGACCAGACACCGGGCCCCCGCCCACCGGCCCAGCAACGGCGGCTGAATCGGCCGACGGCGACTAACGTGGACTCCAGTCACGAAAGGGGATCCATGCGGACGTCGAAGAGGTCGACCGGTCGACGGGTCAGTGCATCGATGGCCGGGCTCGCGGCCCTGGCCGGGCTGGCCGGCCTGGCCTGGGCGGCCCGGGAGGTCCCGGCCGCCCTGGGTGGTCGGCTCACCGGCCCCCGGGCGGACCGGGCGGCCCGCTCGCCGCAGTTCCGCGAGGGGGTCTTCCACAACCGGCCGGGTACCCCGATCACCGCCCCGGCCCCGGACCGTAACCTGCTGCGGGAACTGCTCTTCGGCAAGCAGAAGCGCCGCCCGAGCGCCCCGGTGCCACTGGTCCGGGCCGCCCCGTTCACCCCGGTCGACCCCGCCCGGGAACTCAACGTGGTCTGGTACGGCCACGCCACCACCCTGATCGAGATCGAGGGACGGCGGGTACTGCTGGACCCGGTGTGGAGTCAGCGGTGCTCGCCCTCGGCGGCCCTGGGCCCGCACCGGCTGCACGAACCGCCGGTACGCCTGGACGAACTGCCCCGCCTGGACGCGATCCTGATCTCCCACGACCACTACGACCACCTCGACATGGCCACGGTGCGGGAACTGACGGCCCGGCAGTCGGCACCGTTCCTGGTGCCGCTGGGAGTGGGCGCCCACCTGGACCGGTGGGGGGTGCCGGCCGACCGGATCGTCGAACTGGACTGGGGGCAGACCCACCGGCTGGCCGACCTTCAGATCACCTGTGCCGCCGCTCAGCACTTCTCCGGTCGAGGACTGCGCCGCAACGGCACCCTGTGGAGTTCCTGGGTGGTGGCCGGGCAACAGCGCCGGGTGTACTACACCGGGGACTCCGGCTACTTCCCCGGCTACGCCGAGATCGGGGCGGCGCACGGTCCCTTCGACGTGACCCTCATCCAGATCGGGGCGTACGACCGGGCCTGGCCGAGCATCCACATGTTCCCGGAGGAGGCGGCCGCCGCCCACCTCGACCTACGCGGCGGGCTGCTCGTACCGGTGCACTGGGGGACCTTCAACCTGGCCCTGCACGACTGGTCCGAGCCGGTGGACCGGCTCTGGGCCGAGGCCAAGGCCCGCGACCTCCGACTGGCGGTGCCCCGACCGGGCGAGCGGGTGGTGGTCGACGACCCCCCTGCGGTCGACGGTTGGTGGCAGGCGGTCGCCTGAGACTCGCCGAGTCGGCCGGATGAATCCGACCTTTGACGGCACACTGGCTAATCTGCTCCCAGATCGGTCAGCGGTCGAAGGAGGGACATGCGGGTACCTGGGCAGGACGGTACCGGTCTCGTCATCGTCGGCTGCGGCGGCCACGGGCGGGAGATCGCCCAACTGGTGGCCGCGGTCAACGAGGCGGCGGGCCGGCTGATCTGGCGGCCGGTGGGGTTCGTCGACGACGCCCCCTCGGAGGTCAACCGTAAGCGGGCGGAGGGCACCGGCCTGCCGTACCTGGGCACCCTGGCCGCGCTGGCGGACCTGCCCCCGCAGACCCATCTCACCCTGGCCCTGGGTGACCCCCGCATCCGGCGGACGGTGGCCGCCCGGGTCGAGGGGTTCGGCCTGCCGGTGGCCAGTCTGGTGCATCCCGACGCCACCGTGGGTGCCGATCTGGTCTGCGCCGAGGGTCTGGTGGTGTTCGCCGGGGCCCGGATCACCACGAACGTCACCGCCGGACGGCACCTGCATGTCAACCAGAACGCCACCCTCGCGCACGACTGCGTGGTCGGCGACCATGTCTCGCTGCACCCGCTGGCCGCCGTCTCCGGCGACTGCCGGCTGGACACCGCCGCGCTGATCGGCGCGGGGGCGGTGGTGCTGCCCGGGCTGCGGGTGGGGGCCGGCGCGACCGTGGGCGCCGGGGCCTGCGTGGTCCGCGAGGTGCCGCCGGAGACCGTGGTCAAGGGGGTCCCGGCCCGCTGAGTCACCCCCTCACAGCACGAAGGCGTCCGTCCACAGGGCACCGGAGCGGCCGGAGAGGGCGTCCAGCATGGCCACCGCCTGCCCGTCGGTCAGTTGGGCCACGAAGTCCACGATGGCCCGGCCCCGGGCCTTACCGATCCGATCCGGGGTACGCGGATGCAGTTCCGCCTCGGCCAACTCGACCAGGTCGTGCAGGCGTCGGGGCAGGCGGGACTCCTCCTGCGGATCGAGCAGCCACTCCAGCAGCGCCTCGACCAGGGTGCCGAGCAGCCGGGCCTGGCCCCGCTGGTGCAGGGCCAGGTCGGGGCGGGCCAGCACGAACCGGTGGTGGACGAACTTGAGCACCTGCACCTCGTGCCACTGCGGTGGGGCCAGCAGCACGTGCCCGGAGCGCAGCGACGGCTTCTCGGTGAGGGTGATCGCGTCGACCAGCCGGGTGGTCCACCGGGCGGAGAACCGGGCCACATACTGCTCCGCCTCGATCGAACCGTCGAACGGCATGGCCAGCAGCCCCTCGACCAGTTCCTCCCGGACGTGTTCGACCGCCGAGGCGAAAGCCGCGTCGTCGGCTACCCAGCCGTCCTTGCGGTGCAGTTGGCGGCGCAGCCGTTCGATAGCCGCTCCGGGGCGGCGGGCCGAGGTGGCCAGCGCCGCGTCCGTGATGGCCCGCAGGTGCCCACCCTCGCGCTGCCAGGCCATCAGTTCGGCGGCCACCGCCCCCTGCTGGAGCACCCCCACCCGGTAGAAGTCCTCCACGTCGTGGATGGCGTACGCGATGTCGTCGGCGATGTCCATCACCGAGGCCTCGACGGTCTGCTGCCAGTCGGCGATCCGCCCGACGAAGGGTGCCCGGGCCTGCCGCAGATCGTCCAGCTCGGTGCGGTACGCCCCGAACTTCGCCGAGCCGCTGTCCGGGTCCTCCGGCAGCGGGGCCGCCCCGCGTGGCGGCGGATCCATCAGGCGCGGGTGGGGGTCGGGGTGGTCCAGCCGGGTCCAGGGGTACTTCAGCATGGCCGCCCGCACCGCCGCGGTCAGGTCCAGGCCGGTGGTCGCCGCCCCCCGGATCTCGGTCGAGGTGACGATCCGGTACGACTGGGCGTTGCCCTCGAAGCCGTCGGTCAGGCCGAGCCGGTGCCGGGCCAGCCGGTCCAGCACCCGCTCCCCCAGGTGCCCGAAGGGTGGGTGACCGAGGTCGTGGGCGAGGGCGGCGGCCTCGACCACGTCCGGGTCGCAGCCGCCCAACTTCTCCGCCAGGTCACGCTGCCAGCCGTCGGCGGTCAGGCGTTCGGCTATCGCCCGGGCCACCTGGGCGACCTTGAGGCTGTGGGTCAGCCGGTTGTGCACCAGCAGCCCGGACCCGCCGGGGCTCACCACCTGGGTGACCCCGCCGAGCCGGGCGAAGAACGGCGAGCCGATGATCCGGTCCCGGTCGGCCCGGAAAGGGCTGGTGGCCAGGTCGCCGAGGGCCCGGGCACTGCCGCCGAACAGTCGCCGCGCCCGGGGCTCCACAGGTGCTTCCATGATCGCCACGGTAGCCCGGCAGAATGCACGGCGGAACCCACATCAGAAGGCGGAGCATCGTGACCCTCTCTGTTCATCAGCGCATCGCCGGGGAGCTCGGGGTCGCCGAGCACCAGGTATGCGCGGCCGTCGACCTGCTCGACGGCGGCGCCACCGTGCCGTTCATCGCGCGGTACCGCAAGGAGGCCACCGGGCTGCTCGACGACACCCAGCTGCGCACCCTGGAGGAGCGGCTGCGGTACCTGCGCGAGCTGGACGAGCGGCGGGCCGCGGTGCTGGAGTCCATCCGCAGCCAGGGCAAGCTGGACGAGGCCCTCGAGGCGCAGATCATGGCCGCCGAGTCGAAGTCCCGGCTGGAGGACATCTACCTGCCGTACAAGCCCAAGCGGCGCACCCGGGCCCAGATCGCCCGGGAGGCCGGGCTGGAGCCCCTGGCGGACACCCTGCTCGGTGACCCGACCCAGGACCCGAAGACGGTGGCGGCCGGGTTCGTCGACGCCGACAAGGGGGTGGCGGACGCCGCCGCCGCGCTGGACGGGGCCCGGGCCATCCTGATCGAGCGGTTCGCCGAGGACGCCGACCTGATCGGCACCCTGCGGGAGCAGATGTGGTCGCGGGGTCGACTGGTGTCCCGGGTACGCGAGGGGCAGGAGACCGTCGGGGCCAAGTTCGCCGACTACTTCGACTTCGCCGAGCCGTACCCGAAGCTGCCCTCGCACCGGATCCTGGCCATGTTCCGGGGCGAGAAGGAGGGCGTACTCGACCTGACCATGGACCCGGAGGCCGACGGGGACGCCGATGCGGTCGTCACCGGCCCGACCCGGTACGAGGCCGCGATCGCCGGCCGGTTCGGGGTCACCGACCAGGGGCGGCCGGCCGACAAGTGGTTGACCGACACGGTGCGTTGGGCATGGCGTACCCGCATCCTGATCCACCTCGGGGCGGATCTGCGGATGCGGCTGTGGCAGGCGGCCGAGGAGGAGGCCGTCCGGGTCTTCGCCACCAACCTGCGGGACCTGCTGCTCGCCGCGCCGGCCGGGGCCCGGCCCACCATGGGGCTGGATCCGGGTCTGCGGACCGGGGTGAAGGTGGCCGTGGTGGACGCCACCGGCAAGGTGGTCGCCACGGACACCATCTACCCGCACGAGCCGCGTCGGCAGTGGGACGCGTCCCTGCACACCCTGGCCACCCTGGCCGCCGCGCACCAGGTCGAGTTGATCGCCATTGGCAACGGCACCGCCAGCCGGGAGACCGACAAGCTGGCCGCCGACCTGATCAAGCGGCACCCCGAGCTGAAGCTGACCAAGCTGGTGGTCTCCGAGGCGGGCGCGTCGGTCTACTCCGCCTCCGCGTACGCCTCGCAGGAGCTGCCCGGATTGGACGTGTCGCTGCGTGGTGCGGTCTCCATCGCCCGCCGCCTCCAGGACCCGCTGGCCGAACTGGTGAAGATCGACCCGCGTTCCATCGGGGTCGGGCAGTACCAGCACGACCTGTCCGAGGTGAAGCTCTCCCGGTCGCTGGACGCCGTCGTGGAGGACTGCGTCAACGCCGTCGGGGTGGACGTCAACACCGCCTCGGCTCCCCTGCTCACCCGGGTCTCCGGCATCGGCGCCGGTCTGGCCGAGAACATCGTGCTGCACCGGGACGCCAACGGCCCCTTCCGCACCCGGGCCGAGTTGAAGAAGGTGTCCCGGCTGGGCCCGAAGGCGTTCGAGCAGTGCGCCGGCTTCCTGCGCATCCCCGGCGGCGACGACCCGCTGGACTCCTCCAGCGTGCACCCGGAGGCGTACCCGGTGGTGCGCCGGATCCTCGCCTCCACCGGTCAGGACCTGCGCTCGATCATCGGCCGCAGCGCCATCCTGCGGGGGTTGCGCGCCACCGACTTCGTGGACGACACCTTCGGTCTGCCCACGGTCACCGACATCCTCGCCGAGTTGGAGAAGCCGGGCCGCGATCCACGCCCGGAGTTCAAGACGGCGACCTTCGCCGAGGGGGTGGAGAAGATCAGTGACCTGACCGCCGGCATGGTGCTGGAGGGTGTGGTCACCAACGTCGCCGCCTTCGGCGCGTTCGTGGATGTCGGGGTGCATCAGGACGGCCTGGTACACGTGTCGGCGATGTCGCGCACCTTCGTCAAGGACCCGCACGAGGTGGTGAAGTCCGGCGACGTGGTCCGGGTCAAGGTGCTGGACGTGGACGTACCACGCAAGCGCATCTCGCTGACCCTGCGCTTGGACGACGAGGCCGAGCCGGGCACCCGCGGCGGCCAGGACCGGCAGGGCCGGGGCGGCCAGGGTCGGGGTGGTCAGGGCCGGGACGACCAGGCTCGCGGTGGTCAGGGCCGGGAGGGCCAGGGTCGCGGCGGCCAGAATCCGCAGGGCCGCGGCGGCCAGGGCCGTGGTGGCCAGGATCGGCAGGGGCGCGGTCAGGTACGGCAGGGGCGCGGCGGGGCGTCGCCGGCACCCGCCGACAGCGCGATGGCCGACGCGCTGCGCCGCGCCGGCCTGCTCTGAACCGACGACCCGACGGGCTCGACGCACGGCGGCTCGGCGGTGAGGGTGTCTCACCGCCGGGCCGCCGCACGTCGGGCGTACCCGCCTGGTGCCGGGTCGGGATCGGTGGGCGTACCGTCTGGGTGTGGGTGACGACGACTGGCAGACGGCGCGGGCGCACGCGGTGCTGGCCCATGCGGCCGCCGCCGAGCGTCGCCGCCTCGCCGAGCAGGCCGAGGCGGCGACCCTGGTCAGCGAATTCGTCGCCGAGGCGCGGCGGCGCGGGCTGCCCACCACCCGCCTGGTCGCCCGGTCCTCCGACGGGCGGGCCCGCTACCGGACGCGTCTGCACGGTTGGTACATCGACCGGGCGCGCAGCCGGGCGATCGATGTGGACGGACGTTTCCATCTGCTGACCGTGCCGCGTACGCTGCGCGCCCGGCTGTTCGGCGCCGATCCCCAGCCCAGTGCGGCGCCGCTGATCGTCGGCGCGGGCGGGCGCGACGGCGAATCCCTGCCGCTGCGCACGATGCTGCAACGTCGACTCGACGACGGACACTGAGCCGCCCTCGACACATCGACCGGCGCGATCCGACGCGCCGACAGACCGCATCCTTTCCTTCCGTTCGCGGGTTGTTGTGCCCGGGATCAGCCTCGCTGTCGCCATTTGCCCTCGCAGATAGTGATCGAGCTGATACAACCCTTTAGAGCGCAATGACCGTTTGACGGACGGAGATCAACACCGTGCCGGTATCCTCGGTGGCTACACCCGCACACCCGCGCCGGGCCGTCCGATCCGAGGATCGGACGAAACGAATATTCGACGTCGTCGTGGCGGCCGTACTGCTGCTGCTGACCGCACCGCTCATGGCGGTGGTGGCCGTGGTGGTGGCCGTCGGGTTGGGCCGACCGGTGCTGTTCCGGCAGTGCCGGATCGGGCTGCACGAGCAGCCCTTCGAGCTGGTCAAGTTCCGCTCCATGCACGAGCCCCGGGGCAACCGGGTCAGCGACGCCGATCGGCTCACCCCGCTGGGTCGCTGGCTGCGCTCCACCAGCCTGGACGAACTGCCCTCCCTGTGGAACGTGGTGCGCGGCGACATGAGCCTGGTCGGCCCCCGACCCCTGCTGCCGCAGTATCTGAGCCGGTACTCCCCCCGGCAGGCCCGACGCCACGAGGTCCGGCCCGGTGTCACCGGCCTGGCCCAGGTCAGCGGTCGCAACAGCCTCGACTGGGAGGTCCGGCTGGGCCTGGACGTCGACTATGTCGAGCGCCGCACCTTCCGCCTGGATCTGGCGATCCTGATCGCCACCATCGGTACCACCCTGCGCCGGGAGGGGATCTCCGCCGAGGGCCACGCGACCGCCCCGGAGTTCCTCGGGAGCCGACGATGACCGAGCCCATCTACCTGTCCACACCGGATGTCGGGGCGTTGGAGGAGTCGTACCTGATCTCGGCGCTGCGATCCGGCTGGGTGACCCCCTTCGGGCCGGATGTCGAGGCCTTCGAGCAGGAGGTGGCGGCCCGGGTCGGCACCAGCGGTGCGGTCGCGGTCAGTTCGGGCACCGCCGCCCTGCACCTGGCCCTGCTCGGGCTGGGCGTCGGGCCGGGGGACGTGGTGCTCGTGCCGACCCTGACCTTCGTCGCCACCGCCAACGCCGTCTCCTACACCGGCGCCCGGCCGGTCTTCGTCGACTGTGACCCGCACACCGGCAACCTCGATGTCGGGCTGGTCGCCGACCTGCTGCACCGGCTGCGCAGCCGGGGTGAGCGGGTCGGGGCGGTCATTCCGGTGGACCTCTTCGGCTCCTGCGCCGACTACACCGCCCTGCTGCCGGTCTGCGCCGCCGCCGACGTACCGGTGGTGGAAGACGCGGCGGAGGCCCTGGGCGCCACCCATCTGGGTCGTGGTGCCGGTTCCTTCGGCCGGGTCGGTGCCCTCTCCTTCAACGGCAACAAGATCATGACCACCTCGGGGGGTGGGATGCTCGTCGGCGACGACACGGCCCTGCTCGCCCGCGCGCGGCACCTGGCCCATCAGGCCCGCGAGCCGATGATCCAGTACGAGCACCGGGAGATCGGCTACAACTACCGGCTCAGCAACCTGCTGGCCGCCCTGGGCCGAGCCCAACTGGCCCGGCTGGACGAGATGATCGACCGCCGGCGACGACTACGCGACCGGTACGCGAAGCTGTTCGCCCCGGTGCCCGGGGTGGAGCTGATCGGCGCGGAGGACTCCGGGTCCAACTGCTGGCTCACCGCCGTCCGGGTACACCCCCGGCGGTCCGGCTGGCAGGCCGCCGACCTCGGCGCCCACCTGGCCGAGCGGAACATCGAGACCCGCCAGGTGTGGAAGCCGATGCACCGACAACCGGCGTACGCCGACGCGGAGAACCTGCTCACCGGGGCCGCCGACACCCTGTGCGCCGAGGGACTGACCCTGCCCAGCGGCAGCGCCCTCACCGAGGGGCAGATCAGCCGGGTGCTCGGCGCCATCGACCGATTCCTGACCGCCCGGACCCCGGCCTCCTCCAGATGAGAACGCTGATCCGGCTGAACCCTGGGGAGAACGGATGAACTGGGCCGTCCCATCCACCCTGCGCAACAGCGGCAAGGTGCTGCACTACGTGTGGACCCACCCCGCCAACCGGGGGGCCCGACTCAGCGGGGTGGCCCGTGCGGTCCGCTTCCAGCTACGCGGTCGGATGGGTCTGCGTACCCTGACCCGGGTCGGGCGGGGCGGCCGGATGTGGGCCGAGCTGCACTGCAGTGCGGCCTCGAAGGTGGTCTACGCCCCGCCTCCGGACTGGAACGAGATGCTGGCCTGGCGGCGGATCCTCAAGCCGGGTGACCTGTTCGTCGACGTGGGCAGCAACGTCGGCGCGTACGCCCTGTGGGCCGCCGACGCGGGCGCCGAGGTCATCGCGGTGGAGCCGGGCCGCGACGCGGCCCGACGCCTGCGGGAGAACGTGGACCTCAACGACTTCCCGATCACCGTGCTGGAGTGCGGGCTGGCCGACCGGCCGGGGCGGCTCCAGTTGACGGTCGGCCGCGACTCGACCAACCACCTGCTGCTGGATCCGGCGGATGCCGGGGAGTCGATCGAGGTGGACACCCTGGACAACATCCTCGGCGACCGGTTCGCGACAGGCGTGAAGATCGATGTCGAGGGTGCCGAGCGGCTGGTGCTCGACGGTGCCCGCGAGGCCCTGCGGCAGCGCCGGATCGGGGTGCTGCAACTGGAGTGGAACCACCTGAGCCACCGGCTGCTGGGCGAAGACCGGATGCCGATCGCCGCCCTGCTCAGCGAGTGCGGCTACGAGTTCGTCCGCCCGAATGAGCAGGGGCTGTTCCAGGACACCGAGGTCACCGCGACGGCGGCGGAGGACATCTTCGCCGTGCTTCCGGAGTACCGGTGACGCAATGCAGGCGACGGATGCGGGCCGCGGGGGCGGCGGCGGGATGACGCGTACGCTGCGCCGTGCCGTGGCGCTGCTCGATCGCCGCTCGCGCCGTCGCTACGCGCTGGCGGTGCCGGCCGCGCTGATCGTCATGGTGCTCGAACTGGTCGGCTTCATAGCGTTGGCCGCCGTGGTGCAGGTGCTGACCACGCCTAGCCTGCTCACCACCGCCGGGCCGAGAAGCCTGATC
This sequence comes from Micromonospora sp. DT229, assembly GCF_049844505.1. Taxonomy (NCBI): domain Bacteria; kingdom Bacillati; phylum Actinomycetota; class Actinomycetes; order Micromonosporales; family Micromonosporaceae; genus Micromonospora; species Micromonospora sp. DT229. The sequence continues at coordinate 132,653 of NZ_JBNCLD010000006.1, forward strand.
GGCCTCGCTCAGAACATCGTGGGGGCGCAGTCACCCACCGGCTTCGTCGCCACCGTCGGGGCGTTCGCGGTCGGTCTGCTCATCGCCCGGGGCGTGTTCGCCTCGATCGTGGCGTGGTGGCAGGCCGGCGTACTGGCCCGGGCCGAGGCGGTGCTGTCGACCCGGCTGTTCCGCACGTTCCTCTCCGCCGACTACGGCTTCCACCTGGAACACCACTCGGCCGACCTGACCCGCACGGTGGCCCAGTCCGTACGGTCGCTCATGGGCCGGGTGCTGCTGCCCGGCGCGGCCGTGGTCATCGAGGGCGCCCTCATCGTCGGGCTCGGTGCCGCACTGGTCATCATGGAGCCCGCGCCGGCCCTGACCTCGATGACCACCCTGGGGCTGGCGATGGCCGGCTACCTGGCCGTCGTCCGCCGCAAGGCACGGCGCATCGGCATCGAAGACGAGCAGCTCAACGCGGCCGATCAGCGGATCGTCCAGGAGGGTCTGGGCGCGGTCAAGGTGCTCACCATCCTCGAACGGCGCTCGCACGTGATCGCCCGCTTCGACACCTCCCGCCACCGGCACGCCCAGACCCTGCGCGGGTTGCTGTTCATGTCCAACTTCTCGCGCTACTACCTGGAGGCGGTCGTTCTCGTCATGGCCGCCACGATCGCCGCGGCGGCCCTGTCCAGCGGTCAGGCGGCGGCGCTCGGCTCGATCGGGGTGATCCTCGCCGGTTCGATGCGCCTACTTCCCTCGGTCCAGCGGATGATGACCGCGCTGAACACCATCAGGGTGGGCGCCGGCAGCATCGACACCATCGAGCGGGACCTGCTGCTGGCCAACTCCAGCACGCCGGAACAGCCACGGTCGACACCGCCGGCGCCCGTCCCGTTCCGCCGGCACATCGAGTTCCGCGACCTCGCCTACCGGTATCCGTCCGCGGCGACACCCGCACTGCACGACATCAACCTGACCATCCGGTACGGCGAATCGGTGGGCATCGTCGGCACTTCGGGTTCGGGGAAGACGACTCTCGTGGACGTCCTCACCGGCCTGCTGCCGCCCTCGGAGGGTGCTCTCCACGTCGACGGTACGCAGATCACGCGCGCGAACCTGCCGTCCTGGCGCGCCCAGATCGGCTACGTGCCGCAAGAGACGATCGTCGTGGACGACACCGTCCGGCGAAACGTCGCCCTGGGGCTCGACGACGCGGACATCGACGACCGGGCGGTCTGGCGGGCGCTGGAGCAGGCGCAGTTGCAGGACCTGGTCGAGGCGCTGCCCGATGGCCTGGACAGCCGCCTCGGCGAGCGTGGCGTGCGCATGTCGGGTGGGCAGCGCCAGCGCATCGGCATCGCCCGCGCGCTGTATCACCACCCGCGGGTGCTGGTGCTCGACGAGGCGACCGCCGCCCTCGACAGCGGCACCGAGAGCCAGATCGTCTCCACCATCGAACGGCTCCACGGTGCGGTCACCATCATCATGATCGCCCACCGGCTCAGCACCATCGAGCACTGTGACCTGCGCGTACGCCTGGAGCACGGACGCATCGAGACCGTCCGCGCCCGCTCGGCGGTGCAGCCGCCGCACCAGCACGCACTGCCCGAAGTACCCGCGACCGGCTGAGTGGGAAGCGAGCACCCGTGACCGTACGCACCGCCGCGGACCGCCAGCTGACGGTCGCGGTCTTCACACCCTGGTATCCCGAACCCGAGCGGCCGTGGGACGGCACGTTCGTCGCCAACCAGTGCGACGCCCTGCGCGACCTAGGCGTACGGATCCGGGTGTTCAAGCTGACCCGCGACGGCCTGACCGCGCGGATGCACGAGATCGACCCGGCCGACCGTACGGCGGTCCCGCACACCCGGCGTCGGATTCTCGGCGCGCACCACCTGGCGTCGCTGGTGCACGGCGGACGCCTGTGGTCCGCGCCGGTCGACGCCGTGCTGGCCGAAGGGGTGTGGGCGAGCAGCCTGCTGCGCCGCGTCGTGGCGCCGATGGTGGTGGTGGTGCTGCACGGGCGGGCCCCGATGACGGCTTCCGGCGCGCGCACCGACCCGGTGCGACGCAGCATCATCGCCGGCTCGTTGCGGCGGGCCAAGGCGCTGGTGGCGGTGGGTCCCGACATCGTCGACGACCTGCCACCCGAGCTTCGGACCGGGTGCCACGTGGTGCCCAACGGGGTGCTGCTCGACGCCTTCGCCCCGCGCGCCGGGTCCGCCTCCCAGCGCCTGGATGCCGACGACTTCCCCCGTTTCGTCACCGTCGGCAACGTGGACACGAACAAGAACCAGGAGACCCTGCTGCGGGCCTTCGCCGCGATCCGGGACAGGTGGCCCGCGGCGAGCTGGTGGGTGGTCGGCGACGGACCCGAGCGGCACCGGCTGGAAGGGCTACGCGACCAGTTGGGCCACGGCGACCGGATCCACTTCACCGGCCGGGTCGCTCCCGCCGAGGTGGCGAAGGTGCTCGGCGAGTCCGACCTGTTCGTCCTGCCGTCGCGTACCGAGGCGTTCGGCTGTGTCTATCTGGAGGCGATGGCCGTGGGCGTGCCGACGCTGGTGTCCCGCTCCGCCGGCCTCGCCGCACTCATCGACGACGACCGGTATCTGCACGATCCGGACGACAGTCGGCAACTGCTCGCCAAGGCCGACGCGATTCTGTCGACGCCGGCGCAGTACGAGCAGGCCGTCGCGTTCGGTCACGCCCTCGCCGAGGGATGCACCTGGCAGGCCCACGCCGAGTCCCTGGTCGACGTGCTCACCCATTCCGTGCTGAACAAGAAGGCGGTGACGGCATCGTGACGCCGACCGTACGCAGACTGGGTCGCCGGCTCATCACGTACGCGCAGGACACCGCCCGCCTCAACGGGACCGAGGCGGGAACCTGCGTGTACGTCGGCCCACGGGTACCGGGCAACCTCAACCTCGGCGACAACCTCCTGTACTGGGCGCATCAGCATGCGCTGCCCGACATCCCGCTACGCCAGGTGCACACCGTTCCCGCGCTGGCCGGCGCCCGCGCCGTACGGCGTCGGCAGCTGCGCGGGACGGTCCTGGGTGGTGGCACGCTGATCGGTTCGCCCAGCTTCCGGCGGGGTCTGGAATCGAGTCTGCGCCTGCTGGACGCGCTGCCGGTGGTCAACATCGGCACCGGTGTCGACGACCCGGTCATGCCGTCCACCGGCATCCCGGGTGACAACCGCGAGTTGCGGGCGTGGGTGCCGCTGCTGCGCAGGATGCCGAAGGTGTGGGTGCGCGGGCCGCTGTCCCGGCACCTGCTGCGGGAGGTCGGTGTCGACGCCGAGATCAGCGGCGATCCGGTGCTGTTGTTCGCGCTCGACGCCGACCTGCGCCACCGGCCCGCCCTGGGGCGGATCGGCATCAACCTCGGCATCACCGGCAACCAGTGGCAACGCGACCCGGCCGAGTTGGTCCGCGCCGTGGTGTCGTACGGCCGCAGGATGCGCGAGCGCGGTGTGGAGGTGCTGCTCATCTCGGTCTGGGACCGCGACGACGAACTCACCGCGTCGGTGGCCGACGAGTTGGGCTGCCCGGCCGTCCTGGCCGCACAGCTGCGCACCGCCGGCGCGATGCGACGGGTCATGCGCAACATCGACATCCTCGTCGCCCAGAAGCTGCACGCGGTCGTCGGGGCCGCCTGCGTGGCCACGCCCTCGATCGCGTTGGAGTACCGCCCGAAGTGTCGGGACTTCCAGGAGTCGGTGGGGGCGGGACGCTGGACGATCCGCACCTCGGAGGCGACCGGGGGTGCCCTGGCCGCGATGACACATCAACTCTACGACGAACGGGAGAGCGTGATGAAGACGCTCGCCGAGCAGGTGACGGACCGTCGCGCGGCCATCGGCCTGGCGGCGCTCGAGGCGTACGGGACGCTCGATGGATAGCGGCATCGGCATCGCCTGGGACGTCGTACTGGCGGGCACGGTGGTGTTGTTCCTGTTCAGCGTGCTGCGCATCCCGGCCACCCCGATGATCGCCATCTCGATCGGTCTGGTGCTGTGTTCGTCGACCTATGTGGAACGCTCGACCAACACCGGGTTCTCCGAGGTGGTCCGGGTCGCCGGCGTCCTCGTGCTGGCCCGGTTCATCTGGAGCGCGGCCGGTCAGGACCACAGCGAGGATCCCGCTCTGGCGGCCCGGTGTGGTCGGTTCGTCCGGGTCCTGGCCGCCACCATCGTGGCGTACCTGGCGTTCGCCACCATCGGCCACGGGATGTACCAGGAGTTGCTGCTCTACAGTGCCGGCGCGGTGCTGACCGTGGTGTACGGCTCGCTGATCGCGCGGCGCATCAGCGGGCCGCAGATCCGCGCGGGGATCCTCATCGCGCTCGTCCTGGCGATCTCGGGCAGCGTCGTGTTCGGCATCGTCCGGGCCGGCGACGGGATCCTGGGTGAGCGGCTCAGAGGTCTGGTCAGCAGTCCCAACCTGCTCGGCTTCTACGCGGTGATGGTCTTCGCGCTGCTGCTGTCGTACCGCACGTTCCGCCTCTGGATGCTGCCCGTCGGGGCGGTGACCGGGGCGGCTCTGGTCTGGACGGCCAGCCGTTCCTCGCTGATCGCGACGGTGCTGCTGGTGACGGCGCATCTCGCGCTGAGGCGGAGTCGGCTGCGGGCGCTGTGGATCCTCCTCGGGGCGACCGGCCTCGTGCTGCTGCTGAGCAACCCGGCCTGGATGACGGACAGCGACCTGGCCATCCTGCGGTTCAACAACTCGCGGCACGACTCGTACGCGTACACGATGACGGTCCTGGCCGACAGCGGGTGGCGGGGCATCGGGTTCGGTAACGAGTTGGTGCAGGTGGCGAGCACTCCGCTGCGCGCCCTCGTGCACGCCGGGCTCGCCGGTGGCCTCCTGGTGGCCGCCATGTACGCGGTGATCGTCTACTACTCGGCGAAGGTCGGCCGGCAGACCCTGCTGTTCGGCGGCGTGATGGTCGTGCACAGCCTCTCCGAAGGCTGGCTGCTGTCACCGGTCGGGCCGATGACGATGTGTTTCGTGGCCGTCTGGTGTGCCCTGGCGAAGTGCGAGACACCGCCGCCGTCGGTCCCCCGCCACGCCGCTCGTACGCCGATGCCGGCCACCACCAGGGAACGCAGCTATGCCGTCGTCTGACCCGATCGTCTTCTGGCAGAACACACCGTCGATACACCAGGCGCCCCTGATGCGGGCGCTCGCCCGGCAGACCCCCGCCCGGGTCGTCGTCATCACCGAGTTCGGCCTTCCCCCCCGACGTCAGCAGTTGGGCTGGCACCTGCCGGACTACGGCGCGGCGACCCTGGTCGTCGCCCCCGACCAGGCCGAGCGCAGGCGACTCGAAGCGAGCCTGGCCGGGGGCGTGCACGTCTTCTCCGGGCTCGGCGCCTATCCCGCGACCACCCGATCCCTGCTGTCGATGGGCGGCCACGGTGACACTCTCGTCGGCGTCTACGCCGAGCCGTGGGACCCGGCGGGCTGGCGGGGCCGGTTGCGGCCGCTGCGATACCGGGCCGCGGCACGCCGACTGCGCGCGAGCGTCGACTTCCTGCTCACCACCGGGCCGCTCGGACAGCAGCAGTACGTCCGGGTCGGCTTCCCGGCCACGCGCGTGTTCCGGTTCGGGTACTTCGTCGATGGGCACGACGGGATGGGCGGCGATGCCGCCGCAGCGGGCCGGGACGCGGTACGACTGGTCTTCGTGGGCTCGGTCAACCGGGGCAAGCAGCCGGAGTTGCTGCTCACCGCTCTGGCCCGGCTCGCGTGGGACTGGACGCTGGACGTCGTCGGCGACGGGCCGCTGCGGGAGCGTGCCATGGCGCTGGCCCGCCGGCTCGGCATCGACCGCCGGATCCGCTGGCACGGGCGGGTGGGCAACGCCACGGCCCGGGACATCGTCGGCGCGAGCGACATCCTCGTGCTGCCGAGCCGGTACGACGGCTGGGGTGCGGTGGTGAACGAGGCGCTGCTGGCCGGTACCCGGGTCGTGGCCAGCGATCGGTGTGGCGCCCAGGATCTCGTCGTCGCCGACGAGCGGAGCCGGGTCTTCCCGGCAGGTGACGTGACCTCGCTGACCCGGGCCCTGACCGCGTCAGCCGGCCACGGGCGGGTCGACGACGAGGAACGGGCGGCCCGCATCCGGTGGGCGACGGCGCATCTCGCCCCCGAACGAGGCGCCCGGTACCTGCTCGACGTCGTCGCCCATCTGCGCGACGGCGCGCCGAGGCCGGTGCCGCCGTGGGCCCGGGCCACGAGCGTACGGTGACCGGCGCCGGTCAGGCCGGCACGTCCCGCGCCAACTCGCCCTGACCGGCCCGCACGCTGCCGACCGGGGTGCGGTGGTCGAAGAGCCAGTCGAAGTACGAGCCCGCGGCGAAGGGCTCCGGATCCGGTGTGAGTACGGCGTACAGCGCGGCCTCGACGGCATCGCGCAGGCTCGCGCTGCGGCCCGGATCGAAGGGATGCAGCGCCAGCGCGGCGATCTCGCGGTTGTGCGCGCTGTCCTGGGCGATCACCGGGATGCCGGCCGATCGGGCCTCGGCCAGCGGGTATCCGAACGACTCGACGGCCGTCGGGTAGTAGACGGCAGCACACCGGGCGTAGTACTCGGCGAGACGATCGCGGTCGAGGACCCCCACGAACTGGAACCGCGGGTCGTCGCGAAGCTCCGGCGGGGCGGTGTCCGGCCGCATGGTGGAGACCACCCGCACGCCGGACGGCAGCACCCGCGCCAACTCCGTCAGGTGCACACGCATCCGCTTGAACGGCGAGTCCACGATCGGGCAGAGCAGGAACTGCTCGTCGGGGCTACCGGCCGTCCGGCCGGGTTGGCGCAGCGGATGGAACCGCACGACCACCCGGTCCCGCACGCCGGGCAGCACGTGCCCGACCCGCTCGGCCATCGAGGAACTCGGTACCACGATGACGTCGGCGCGGCGCAGACCGGCGCGTACCCAGGCGATCTGCGCGGCGAAGCCCGGCCGGAAGTACCGCTTGCTCCGGGCCCACTCCTGCTCGGTGAGGAAGTGGTTCGCGTTGCGGACGAGCGTGACGCGCACCCCCCGGCCGGTCGCGAACCCCACGTTGTTGGTGGACACGACGCGGGTGGCGGAGCGCACCATCAACTCCCGCCGCAGCAGCCAACGGGCGGTGACCCGCCGGTCGGCCCCGAGCACCCGCACCGGTGCGGAGTCCGGCTCGGCCAGGTAGCGCAGGCACTGTTCCCGGAAGCGTCCCGAACCGCCGGAGGGACCGCCGGACAGGTCGACCACCTTGTTCACGAATTGGCCCCCGATCGACAATTCCTCAGCCGTACGCGAATTAATCACGGAACATGCAGTCGGGCGTCCGCACTGCGGAGACACAGGAGGAACGATCGAGAATTCGACCGGTTACCGGTGTGCCCCGTACCGGCCTGGCCTGGCCAGATCCCCTTTCTGTCGGCGTACGTAACTCGCCACTGATTCTCGCCGTTAATCGTCTGGCGCGCAGTTTCGCGGGACAGCGCCGTATCGGCCCGCGTCGGCCCGGGCGAGTTGCGGAGGGAGAACTGATGAGGAGACCGGTTCCGCGCACGATTGTCGCGGACCTGCGGACGTTGGGCCGCGCCGCACCCCTGCGCGCCGCGTACGAACTGTCGAAACGAAGCGGCTTCCATCAGGTGCTGTTCCGCGGTGCGCCACCGCAGCACCACCGGGCCACCGTGGTGCCGCTGACCACCAGCGTGCCGGCCGGCCTCAAGGCCCGGCAGCGATGTCTCGACGACGCCCGCCGCGTACGGCAGGAAGGGCTCCGCGTCTTCGGGCACCGGGCGGCGACGGGGGTGACGGCCGACTGGTCCACCGACCCGCTCACCGGACGGTCGTGGCCGGCGCACGAACCGTGGTGGCGCATCGACATCCGGTCCGAGGCCCGGCTCTCCGACGTCAAGTACAGCTGGGAGGCGGGACGGCATCGCGACCTGGTCGTGCTGGCCCGCGCGGCCCGCCTCGACCCGGACGGCCCGTGGTGCGACGAACTCACCGGGCTGTTGCGCTCCTGGCACGAACAGTGCCCACCCGAACAGGGCGTGCACTGGCATTCCAGCCTCGAACTCGCGCTGCGCGCCATCAGTTGGAGCCAGGTCCTGGCGCTGGTCGGCGAGCGGATCCCGGTCGAGGTGGTGACCGCCACCGAACGGCTGCTGCTGGCCAGCGCCCGGCATCTGATGATCGAGTTGCCGTACACGGTGAGCAGCATGCGCAACAACCACATGCTCGGCGACGCGCTCGGGCTCATCCTGCTGGCACGGATGTTCCCCACCGCACGACACGCGACCCGCTGGGCGCGTACCGGCGAGCGGATGTTCGCCGCCCAGTGGCACCGGCACCTCGCCCCGGACGGCCGGATGATCGAGGACTCGCTGTCGTACCACCGGTTCGTCCTGGAGATGCTCATCGTGCGGGTGCTGCTCGGCAACGCACCGGCACAGCTGCGACGTGACCTGCACTCGGCCAGCCTGCACCTGGCCCGGCTCGGCGTGTTCGACGGCGAACTCCCGCAGTACGGCGACTGGGACGAGGGACGGGTGCTGGCGTCCTCCGGCGACCCGCTCGACGTGGCCGGCTCGGTCGCGCTCGGGCTGGTGCTCAGCGGCGAACAGGTGCCCGCGCAGTGGTACGCCGACTACGACGAGTTGGCCTGGTACGCGCCCGCCCCACCGGAGGCCACCGCGCCCGCCACGACCACCCGCGCCGCCGGGCGGCCGGGTGCGGTGGTCTCCGGGGGCATCGGGTACGTCAGCCGGGGTCCGTGGCAGGTCTGGTTCAAGGTGGCCGGTGGGCCGTCGCACGGACATGCCGACCTCACCTCCGTCTGGGTCAAGCACGACGGTCGGTGGCTGATCGCGGACCCGGGCACCGGCACCTACAACGGGCCGCTGACCGTCCGCAACGGACTGCGTACCTCCGCTGCCCACCCGGTGCGCCGACCCGACGGTCAGGACCAGCTCGTGCCACACCGCGCGTTCCGCTGGCTGCACGCCGCGTCCGGGCACCTCGGAGCGCCCCTCGTGCTGGCGGACCGCACCATCCTGTTCGGCTGGCACGACGCGTACGCGCGAGGTCCGCGACCGGTACGCGTCGGCCGAGCGGTGGTGGTGGCCGACGGGTACGTGGCGATCGTCGAGTTCGCCGACGAGCCGGCCGCCGGCCGGACGTGGTCGCTCACCGTACCGCTGCACCCCGACGTCACGATCGAGGACAACACCCTGGTCAGCGGCGGGACCAAGGTCGACCTGTTCGGCCTGCGCGGGCACACGCCGGTGCGGGGACGGTCGACGCCGTTCGCGGGTTGGCACAGCCACACCTACGGATCCTGGGAACCGGCGACCTGGATCACCGTCGAGGACCGGGCCGACACCACCGTCTGGGGGCTCGGCGCGGTGCCCGGAACACCGCAGGCGCACGCGCTCGACGGTCTCGGATTCGCGGTGACCTGGCAGCCCACCAGCGCCTCGCTCGCCGTCACCGACCTCCTGTCCGGGGAGGTCCAGCACCGGGAAGTGCCGACATGACCACTCGCAAGATCGCTGTGTTCAACCAGTTCGCCGTGCCCCGGGGCTATCCCGGCGGGACCCGGCACGTCGAGATGTTCGGCCGGCTACCCGGCTGGGATTACGTGATCATCGCCGGTCGGCGCAACCTGATCACCGGCCTGCCGCAGCGCGCGGAGCCGGGATTCCACCCGGTCGCGGTGACCCCGTACCGGGGCAACGGTCTGGACCGCGTACTCAACTGGGTCAGCTACACGGTGACCGCGGCGATCGCCGGCCTGCGGCAACCCCGGCCCGACGTGGTGTACGCGTCCTCGCCGCACCTGCTGGCCGGGCTGACCGGCTGGGCGGTCGCGGCACTGCGCCGTACCCCGTTCGTGCTGGAGATCCGGGACCTGTGGCTCCGCTTCCTCGTCGACATGGGAGTGCTGTCCGAGACGTCGTTGGCGTACCGGGCGCTGGCGCGGCTGGAACGGTTCCTCTACCTGCGGGCCGACCGGGTCGTCGTGATGGCACCCGACGTGGTGCAGGTCGTCGCGGCGCAGGGGGTGGCGCCCGAGAAGATCGCCTACATCCCCAATGCCGCCGACCCGGACGACTTCGTGCCCAGCGCCGACCGGGACACGCTGCGGGCGCGGTACGGATTCACCGGCCGGACCGCCGTCTACGCCGGCGCGCACGGCCCGGCCAACGGACTGGATCAGCTTCTGGACGCCGCCCGATCGGTGCCCGAGATAGACGTCGTGCTGGTCGGCTCGGGTGTGGAGAAGGAGCGGCTGCGAGCTGCGGCGACCGGAATCGACAATCTCCGCTTTCTTGATCCCGTGCCGAAGACCGAGGTGCCCGATCTCCTGCACGCCGCGGACGTCGGCGTGCACGTCCTGGCCGACGTCGAGTTGTTCCGCTCCGCGGTCAGCCCCAACAAGGTGTTCGACTACCTGGCCGCCGGGCTGCCGGTGGTCACCAACAGTCCGGGCGTGGTCGGCGACCTGGTCCTGGGCGCCGGCTGCGGCTACGTGACCTCGCCCGGTCAACTCGCACACGGTCTCACTCAGATGGCTGGGGCCGGCCGGGACGAGCTGACGAAGATGGGCGCGTCCGGCCGGCGTTGGATCCGCGCCAACCAGTCGCGTACCGCGATGTCACACGCCCTCGGGCAGTTGCTCGCCCCACTCGTCGAACGCTGATTCCACATCTCAAGCCGAGCGGGACGTCACGCTGAAGCCGTCGCCCGCCCGCGTGGGCGGAATCGACGGCTGTTCGGCGAGGCCGGTCAGCGCCGCTACCGCGGCCAGCGCCGTCCGGGTGCTGACGAACGAGGCCTCGATCTCCCGCTCGTCGGACCGGTGCCCGACGATCGTCTGCCGGACCAGGGCGAGCAACTGCTGATGTCCCTTGCCTGCGGCCACCCGCCGCACCTCCCGGCCGTCGACCTCCAGCCGCCGGAAGTCGTCGATCAGTACGGTGTGCCCACGGCCGAGGATCTCCACCCGCTCCTTGGGGGTGCTCCGGTTACCGCCGGTGCAGTAGGTGATCGTCGCGGTGGAGCCGTCCGGGTATCCGAGCAGGATGCTCACGTCCTCCTCCAGCCCCGGCTCACCCCGTCCGCTGCCGTACGCGTGCACGACCCTCGGTGCCGACCCCACCAGCCAGGAGGCCAGGTCGATGAAGTGGCACACCTCGCCACGGATCCGGCCGCCCTGCCGTCGGTCGTGGTACCAGTGCGAGTCGGGCAACCGTCCCGCGTTGATCCGATACGCGACTGTCACCGGCCCGCCACCGGCGGCCAGGATCTTCTTCGCGTGGCCCACCATCGGCGCGTACCGCCGGTTGAAGCCGACGAACAGGTGACCGGAGTTGCGGTGGTAGGCGGCGCCGACCTCGTCGAGTTCCTCCTGCGTCAACGCCAATGGTTTCTCCACGAACACGTGCTTGCCGGCGTCCAGCGCCTGCCGGACCAGGTCGGCGTGCGAGTCGTGCCGGCTGAGGACGAACACCATGTCGATGTCGTCCCGACCGATCAGCTCTGTTGCGGTCCCGACCACGAGCGGGATGCCGTTGCGCTCGGCGAGATGTCGTGCGGACAGCCCTTTGGCGGAGGTGACGGCGGCGAGGTCGTCCGCCCAGCCGGCGGCCTTGAGCGCGGGCAGGAACGTGGCCTTTGCGTACAGCCCGGCGCCGATCAGCCCGGCCCGGGACCGCGACGAGGCACGGCGTGGACGCAGCAGCACCGCGTCGGCGCGGGGTTCGGTCGGGGCCGCGTAGCTGAGCTGCACCGCGAGCGAGCGTGGATCGGCGGCCAGCGCCTCGTACGCCGCGGTCGCCTGCGCCACCTCGAACACGTGGGTGACCAGGTCGTCGACCGCGACCCGACCACTGTCGACCAGGTCGAGGTAGGTCTCGATGTTGCCGCGCGCCGTCCAGCGCACGTGCCCGGCCGGGTAGTCGACGCCCCACTGCTCGTAGGCCCGGTCGTAGCGGCCGGGACCATAGCTGCGGGCGAACCGCAGGTCCAGTTCCCGCTCGTAGAACGCCCGCCGGTCGAGTTCCAACCCGACGTCGCCGACCACGACCAGCCGGGCGCGGTCCCGGGCGATCTCCGCGCTGCGGGTGACCGGCCCCGAGGAGCGGGTCGCCGCGGTGATCAGGACCGCGTCGACGCCCCGCTCCCGGGTCAGCTCCATGATCTGTTCGGTGGTCGCCGCGCCGGCCTCGACCAGGCCGGTCGCACCACCGCTGGTGGCCAGTTCGGCCGTCCACTCGCGCAGGTCGACACCGATGACGCGAAGCCCCGAGGCGAGCGCCAACCGGACCGTCAACTGCCCGACCAGGCCGAGGCCGACAACGGCGACCGTGCCGCCCACCCCCACCTCGGCCTGCCGCAGTCCCTGCATCGCGATGGCCGCCACCGCGCCGAAGGCGGCGGCCTGATCCGACACCCCATCGGGTACGGGGACCGCGAGCAGGCCGGGCACCGTCTGGTACTCGGCGTGCCCGGCCGAGGCCGTGGCCACCCGCATGCCCGGCCGCAGACCGTCGGTGGCGACACCGGCGGCGACGACCACCCCGGCCGCGCTGTACCCCAGCGGCATGTCCTCGTCGAGTCGACCGCGTACGGCCGCGATGGTGGTGCGGAGCCCGTCCGTGCGGGCCTTGTGCACGACCTGACGAACCAGGTCCGGTCGGGCCCGTGCCTTGCTCAGCAGGCTCGCCGACGCCAGTTCGCGGACGGCACGTTCGGTCCCGGCGGAGAGCAGGGACCGGCGTACGGCCACGAGCACCTCGGTGGCGGTCGGTTCGGGTTGCGGAACCTCCACGATCCGGACCTCGCCACCGGACACGGACTGGACGACCTGCTTCACGGGACCTGCCTTCGGAGGGAGAACCACTGGCGTCCTGCCGCCAGCCACCCCTTCCGGCGGCGACGCCTCCGTCGCTCGCACTGTACGGCGAATACCCCTATCAAAGGGGGATATCTTTGTATTATTGGCGCGTCTTCGATCAATAGCATCCGAATCAGGCGAGGAATATTTGCTTACCCCCAGCGTGGTGCACATCGCGGGCGCGCGGCCCAACTTTCCCAAAGCGGCGCCGGTGATCCGGGCGCTGGAGCGGCACGGCGTCGCGCAACGTCTGGTGCACACCGGCCAGCACTACGACGAACGCATGTCCGAGGTCTTCTTCCGGCAACTGGGGCTACCCGAGCCGGACGAGAACCTGGCCGTCGGCTCCGGCAGCCACGCCCGACAGACCGCCGAGATGATGACCCGGCTGGAGACCTACTTCCAGGACACCGGGCCCGCTCTGGTGGTCGTCTACGGTGACGTCAACTCCACCCTGGCGGCCACCCTGGTCGCCACGAAGCTCGCCATTCCGGTGGCGCACGTGGAGGCCGGGCTGCGCAGCTTCAACCGCGCCATGCCGGAGGAGATCAACAGACTGGTCACCGACCGGCTGTCCGACCTGCTCTTCGCCACCAGCCCGGAGGCCCTGGTACAACTGGGCAACGAGGGGATCGCCGCGCAGAAGGTGCACTTCGTCGGCAACCCGATGATCGACACGCTACTGGCCAACCGGGATCGGGTCGAGCCAGCGACCATCCGCGACCAACTGGGCCTTTCCGAACGGTACGTGGTGGCCACCCTGCACCGACCGGCCAATGTGGACGATGCCGCCGACGCCGCCGAACTGGCCAAGGCCATGCACGGGGTCGCCGAGCAGATCGAGGTCGTGCTGCCGCTGCACCCGCGCGGGCGGCACCGCCTGGCCGCCGCAGGGCTGTTCCCCCATCCCGGCATCCGGGTCGTCGACCCCCAGGGCTACCTGGAGTTCCTCGGCCTGATCCAGGGCGCCCGGGCGGTCCTCACCGACTCCGGCGGAGTCCAGGAGGAGACCACCGTGCTGGGGGTGCCCTGCCTGACCCTGCGGGCCGAGACGGAACGCCCGGTGACCATCACCCACGGCACGAACCGGCTGGTGACCCGGGCCGGCCTGGCCGACGAGGTACGCGCCCTGCTGGCCGCGGATCGGCGGACCGCCGACTGGCCGGTGCCGCCGCTGTGGGACGGGCGGGCCGGGGAACGCATCGCCGAGGTGATCGCCGAGTTCGTCGGCTCCCGCTGAGACCCCGACCCGGCCACCGGCTCAGTCACCGGCTGGGCCATCGGCGTCCCTAGGAGCCGGTCAGCACCGAGTCGACCACGTCCTTCGCCTCCTGCTGGATGCGGGCCAGATGCTCCGGGCCCTGGAAGGACTCGGCATAGATCTTGTAGACGTCCTCGGTGCCGGAAGGGCGGGCGGCGAACCAGCCACTGGCCGTGGTCACCTTCAGCCCACCGATCGGGGCCCCGTTGCCGGGTGCCCGGGTGAGGGTGGCCGTGATCGGCTCCCCGGCCAGCTCGGTGGCGCGTACCTGCTCCGGGGAGAGCTTGCCGAGGGCGGCCTTCTGCTCCCGGGTGGCCGGTGCGTCGATCCGGGCGTACGCGGGGGCACCGAAGCGTTCGGCAAGCTCGGCCCAGTGTTCGCTCGGCGTACGGCCGGTCATGGCGATGATCTCGGCGGCCAGCAGGCAGAGCAGGATGCCGTCCTTGTCGGTGGTCCAGGTGCCACCGTCCCGGCGCAGGAAGGAGGCCCCCGCGCTCTCCTCCCCACCGAAACCGACCGCACCGTCGAGCAGCCCGGGAACGAACCACTTGAAGCCGACCGGCACCTCCAGCAGCGGACGCCCCAGATCGGCCGCCACCCGGTCGATCATCGAGGAGGAGACCAGGGTCTTGCCGACCGCGGCGGCCGGACCCCACTGCTCCCGGGTACCGAACAGGTGGGCGATCGCCACCGCGAGGTAGTGGTTCGGGTTCATCAGGCCCGCGTCCGGGGTGACGATGCCGTGCCGGTCCGCATCGGCGTCGTTGCCGGTGGCCACCTGGTAGTCCGCGCGCATGGCGATCAGGGAGGCCATGGCGTTCGGCGAGGAGCAGTCCATCCGGATCTTGCCGTCCCCGTCCAGGGTCATGAAGCGCCAGGTCGGATCGACGATCGGGTTGACCACCCTGAGGTCCAGGCGGTGCCGGTCGGCGATCTCACCCCAGTAGGCCACACTGGCCCCGCCGAGCGGATCCGCGCCGATCCGGACCCCGGCGGTCCGGATCACGTCCAGGTCCAGCACCGCCGGCAGGTCGTCGACGTACGCACCGAGGAAGTCGTACCGGCCGGTGGTGTCGACCGCGCGGGCCCGGGCGTACGGGATGCGGCGCACCTCCTTGCCCCCGGCGGCGAGGATCGCGTTCGCCCGGTCCTGGATCCACTTCGTGGCGTCGGAGTCGGCCGGACCCCCGTGGGTGGGGTTGTACTTGAACCCGCCGTCCTCCGGCGGATTGTGCGAGGGGGTGATCACGATGCCGTCGGCCAACCCGGTGGTGCGGCCCCGGTTGTGGGTCAGGATCGCGTGGGACACCGCCGGCGTCGGGGTGTAGCCGTCCCGGCTGTCCACCAGCACGGTGACCTCGTTGGCGGCCAGCACCTCCAGGGCGTCCACGGCAGCCGGAGCGGACAACGCGTGGGTGTCCCGGCCGAGAAAGAGCGGGCCGTCGATGCCGTTGGCCCGGCGGTACTCACACAGGGCCTGGGTGACGGCGAGGATGTGGTCGGAGTTGAAGGCGTTCCGCAGACTCGACCCCCGATGCCCGGAGGTGCCGAAGGAGACCTGCTGGGCCGGGTCGGCGGGATCCGGATGCTCGGCGTAGTACGCCGTCAGCAGTCGCGGCACGTCCACCAGGTCGCCGGGCTCGGCCGGCTGCCCGGCACGCGGGTGACTACCACCACTCACGGGGCTGACCTTTCGTTCGCGACTGCGGGGCTCGCAAGCTCACTCCTCGCGCTCACGGGGCTGACCTTTCGTTCGCGACTGCGGGGCTCGCAAGCTCACTCCTCGCGCTCACGGTTCCACCTTTTGTCCTTTGCCGATGACCACGATGCCGTTGTCGGAGACGGTGTAGCGCTGCCGGTCGCGTTCCAGATCGACGCCGATCTCGGCGCCCTCGGGAACGTGGACATTCTTGTCCAGAATGGCCCGACGCACCACCGCGTGCCGACCGATCTCCACCCCCTCCATCAACACCGAGCCGTCCACATGTGCCCAGGAGTGCACCTTCACCTTCGGCGAGACGATCGAGTTCTCCACAAGTGAGCCGGAGATCACCGCCCCGGGGGAGACCATCGAGGCGACCGCCCGACCGACCCGCTCCCCCCACTGGTGCACGAACTTGGCCGGCGGGTACGGCGGCTGCTCGGTGTAGATCGGCCAGTCGAAGTTGTAGAGGTTGAACACCGGGTGCACGTTGATCAGATCCATGTGGGCGTCGTAGAAGGAGTCCAGGGTCCCCACGTCCCGCCAGTAACCCCGGTCCCGGTCGGTGCTGCCGGGCACCTCGTTGTCGCGGAAGTCGTAGACGTTGGCCTCACCCCGCTCGACAAGCATCGGGATGATGCTGCCGCCCATGTCGTGCTTGCTGGAGCGGTCCTCGGCGTCCCGTTCGACCGCCTCGACGAGCGCCCGGGTGGTGAAGACGTAGTTGCCCATCGAGGCGTAGATCTCGTCGGGGGCGTCCGGCAGCCCCACCGCGTCGGTGGGCTTCTCCCGGAAGGCCCGGATCCGCCGGCCGTCCTCGGCCACCTCGATGACCCCGAACTGATCGGCCGTGGACAGCGGCTGCCGGATGCCGGCCACGGTCACGGCTGCCCCGGAGGCGATGTGCTCCTCCACCATCTGCCGTGGGTCCATCCGGTAGATGTGGTCGGCACCGAAGACGATCACGTAGTCGGGCTGCTCGTCGTAGATCAGGTTGAAGCTCTGGTAGATCGCGTCCGCCGAGCCGGAGAACCACCACGGGCCCCGACGCTGCTGCGCGGGCACCGGGGTGACGTAGTTGCCGAGCAGGGTCGACATCCGCCAGGTCTTGGTGATGTGCCGGTCCAGGGAGTGGGACTTGTACTGGGTCAGCACGACGATCTTGAGGTACCCGGCGTTGGCCAGGTTGGAGAGGACGAAGTCGACCATGCGGTACATCCCGCCGAACGGGACGGCCGGTTTGGCCCGATCCGTGGTGAGCGGCATCAGGCGCTTGCCCTCTCCGCCGGCCAGGACGATCGCGAGCACCTTCTCAGCCATGACCAGACGCTATCCATCCCGGTGCCGCTTCACCACTCGTACGGCCACACTTCTGGACTAGGGTGCCGGGCATGACCGACTCCATCCCGCTGCGCGTCGACCTGCTCACCCGGGAGTACCCGCCGGAGGTCTACGGGGGCGCCGGGGTGCATGTCGAGTACCTGGCCCGGGAGCTGCGCCGGCTGACCCAGGTCCGGGTGCACTGCTTCGGCGCGCCGCGTACCGAGCCGGGAGTGCGGGCGTACCCGGAACCGGCCGGCCTGGCCGGCGCGAACCCGGCGCTGCGGACCATGGGTGTGGACCTGGAGATGGCCGCCGGGTGTGCCGGCGCGGACGTGGTGCACAGCCACACCTGGTACGCCAACCTGGCCGGGCACACCGCGAAGCTGCTGTACGGGGTGCCGCACGTGGTGACCGCGCACAGCCTGGAGCCGCTGCGCCCCTGGAAGGCCGAACAGCTCGGCGGCGGGTACGCCCTCTCCTCCTGGTGCGAACGCACCGCCTACGAGTCGGCCGACGCGATCGTGGCGGTCAGCGCGGGGATGCGTCGGGACGTGCTGACCGCGTACCCCTCGGTGGACCCGGACCGGGTGCACGTGATCTACAACGGCATCGACACCGCGCAGTACGCCCCCGACCCGGGCACGGACGTGCTGGCCCGACTCGGCATCGACCCGGCCCTGCCCAGCGTGGTCTACGTCGGGCGGATCACTCGGCAGAAGGGCCTGCCGCACCTGCTGCGCGCCGCCCGCGACCTGCCCCCGGACACCCAACTGGTGCTGCTGGCCGGGGCACCGGACACCCCGGAGATCGCCGCCGAGGTGGAGGGTCTGGTCGCCGAGCTGCGGGCGGGCCGCTCCGGGGTGATCTGGGTGGCCGAGATGCTGCCCAAGCCCGAGGTGATCCAGGTGCTCACCCACGCCACCATCTTCGTCTGCCCCTCGGTGTACGAGCCGATGGGCATCGTCAACCTGGAGGCGATGGCCTGCGAGACCGCGGTGGTGGCCACCGCCACCGGCGGCATCCCCGAGGTGGTCGTCGACGGCGAGACCGGCCTGCTGGTCCCGATCGAGCAGGCCGGCCTGGACGGCACGCCCGCCGACCCGGCCCGTTTCGAGGCCGACCTGACGGCCCGGCTCAACGAGCTGCTGGCCTCCCCCGACCGCGCCGCCGCCCTGGGCCGGGCCGGACGTCGCCGGGCGGTCGAGCACTTCTCCTGGGACGCGATAGCCGCCCGCACCCTCAACCTCTACCGCTCACTGATGTAAGGAAGGGCCCCCTGTTAACGCCTCGGGTAGCGGAAGGGCCCCCTGTTAACTGATCGGTCGCGGGTGACGAGTCAGGTGACGTGGAGGGTGGCCGCGAGGCGGGTCAGGGCGGCGGGTGCGGCGGTAGACCGGGCCACGGCGGCCACCAGGTCCCGGGCCGCCGGCCGGTCGTGCACCTCGCTGCGCGCGGTGCCTTCCGCGGCCAGCAGCGCCCGTCCGGCCCGGGACATCTCGCCGGCCGAAGCGTACGCGCGGGCCACGTCGAGCAGGTATGCGGCCCGGTGCTCGGGCGGTAGCCACCGCCAGCCGTCGCTGGTGAGCAGCCGCTCGTGGCGTACCGTCGCCACTGGAAGGTCTCCACGCGCGGCCTCGACGAGCACGCGGGCCGCCTGCACCGCCGCCGGGCCGAACCCCTCACCGCCGAAGCTCCCCTGGTCGGCGAGCTCAACGGCCTGGTCGACCAGGCCACGAGCGCTCTGGTCGTCGGCCCGAACGGCGGCGGCCAGAGCGGCCTGAAGCAGGAGCGTCCCGCGCAGCGACCCGGAGCGGGCAGCCGGGTCGAGGGGTCCGAGGCGGTGGGCGGCCACGACGGCAGCCCGCAACGCCGCCCCGTTGCGGTCGCAACAACGCAGGGCCTGACACAGGGGTACGGTGGCGACGGCCGCCACCTGCGCATCCTCTGTGGCCAGCGCAGCGGTCATCCCCCGGTCGGCGGCCAACCACGCCAACTCGCCATGATCCACCTTGACCAGTGTCAACGCGATCAGACCATAGACCGGCACCAGCAGCGTGTCGGTGACCCGGCCGATGCGGGCGGCCCGCACGGCGTCGAGCAGACCGGGCAGCAGGGTGAGCAACGCCGGGTAGCGCGCGTGCCGGTAGCTCTGCTTCGCGTGTTCCAGACCGGCCCGTAGCTGCGCGACGTCGGGCGGCCGGGGCGAGGCCGACACGTCATACTGAGCCAACGCGGCCCGGATCCGTTCCACACCGGCGTCGGCCTGTCCCGGCCGCGCGGGCCGTTCGGCGAGGAGGACCTGCACGTCGATCCGAAGAGCGTCGGCGACCTCCCGAAGGTTCGACACTCGTTCCAGCCGACGTGCCCCACGCTCGATCTTGTCGACCCAACTTTTGGACTTGCCGAGCCGGTCGGCGAACTGCTGCTGCGTCATGTTGCGCCGTACCCGCCACTGCGCGACCCGCCGCCCCACCGGCAACTCGTTCACCGCAAGATCCAAATCATCAAGAGCACGAGTACGAGAACCGCGACCCCCACGCGGTGGGCGTACCGCCGCCGGGCCAGCGCGGCACGAGCAGGCCGGGCCGGCCCGAGCACCCGGTCGCCGTCGGGGTGCGGAGGCCGAGCGCCGGGAACCGGGTACGCCGGTGGCAGCGGCCCGTCATGTGGGCGCTCACGCATCTGTTCCTCCTTCCTGTGGGTGCGTTTGTTGTCGTCACAGCCACAACAAACGCACCCAGATCCGGGGTAATGGCGGTGGGGTCAGGAGCAGGGCGGGGAGGGGCAGCACGGGACACCACCCCGCCCGCGTGAAGGCACTCCGTTGCTGACGAGAGAACCTCTGGCACTTCAACTTAGAAGGCTATGCCTGCACAGTCAACAGAGAATGCACGGCGCGTCACTCGGGGTGCGAAGATCAGAGCGCTGACGAGAGGTGATGCCCCATGCCGCAAGCACCGCTATACGAGCAGATCATCGCTGATGTCATGGCCGCAGTCCGCGCGGGCACCCTGAAGCCCGGCCAGAAGCTGCCGTCCATCGCCGAGCTGCGCGAGCAGTACGAGTCGAGTGCCTGGCCCGTCCGATACGCTCTTCGGATCCTGGAGGAGCGCGGCTGGATCGTCACCCGCCAGGGCAAGGGTTCCTTCGTGGCGAACGAGCCGCCCGCCTGACAAAGGCACTGAAACGCAGAACTACCCACCGGTTGTCGCACCTGAGCTACCGGAAACGCTGGTCAGGATCAACTACGTCCAGCGCTTCGACCAGCGGTACCGCAACAGCTACGTCTTCGCCGGCACGCAATTCCCTCGCGCCCCGCCGCCAACGCCTTCGGCCGCACCTACCCGGGTGCCGGGGCGACCATCGGGCAGGGCCTGGTCTACGGCTACATCGTCGGACGGCACGCGGCGGGCAAGCTCCCCGCCGCCGACCAGGCCCCGGAGGACCCGACGGTGGAATAGGCACGGTTTCTGTCGCGATCGTCGCACCCGGGGCCGCCCGGCGTGCCAGCATCCGGCAAGACGCAAGGGGCCGTCGGCGAAGCGGAGAGGAACCGACATGGGTACGTACGCGGTGACCGGCGCGGCCTCGGGCATGGGCCGGGCGTCCGCCGAGCGGCTGCGGCGCGACGGGCACACCGTCGTCGGCGTGGACCTGCGGGACGTGGAGGTCGTCGCCGACCTCTCCACGCCGACCGGGCGCGCGGCGGCGGCCACCGAGGTGCTGGAGCGCGCCGGAGGGCGGCTCGACGGGGCGGTCTGCGCCGCCGGGCTCGGCGGCATCCCCGGCCGGGACCGGGTCGTGCAGCAGGTCAACTTCTTCGGCGTGGTGGAGCTGCTCGAGGCGTGGCGACCGACGCTGGCCGCCGCCGGCAACAGCAAGGTCGTGGTGTTCGGCTCGAACTCCGTCACGCTCACCCCGATGGTGCCGGAGCGCGCCGTGCGGGCCCTGCTCGACCGCGACGCCGGCAGGGCGCTGCGCGTGGTGGGGCGCTTCGGCAAGCGCTCGGCGCCGTTCGCGTACGCGAGCTCGAAGCTGGCGGTGACGCGGTGGGCACGCCGCGCCGCGATCTCGCCGGAGTGGGCCGGCGCCGGCATCCGGGTGAACGTCCTGGCCCCCGGCATCATCGCCACCCCGCTGCTGGAGGAGCAGATCGCCCGGGGCGAGAAGGAGTCGGTCGAAGGGCTGCCGGTGCCGATCGGCGGGCGCGGCAACCCGGCGGACGTCGGCGAGTGGGTGGCGTTCATGCTCTCGCCGGCCGCCGACTTCCTCTGCGGTTCGGTGATCTTCCTGGACGGCGGCTCGGACGCCTACTTCCGCACCGACGACTGGCCCGTCTCGACCGGCCCGGTCGGGGTGCTGCGCTACCTGCGGCGCGCCAAGGCGTGGCGGGCGCGGCGCTGACCGGCGTGGTGGAAGCAGCCCGCAACCGAGCGCGAAAGGATCTCGCACAGTAGGTTGAGGCGGTGAGCGGACGGTTCCCGATCGAAGACGTTTCCCCCGTGGTCGCCTGTGGTCGTTACCCCGCCCGCGCGGTCGTCGGGGAACTCGTGCCGGTGTCGGCGACCGCGTACCGGGAGGGGCATGACGCCCTCGGCTGCAACGTGGTCTGGCTGGGCCCGGACGGGCGGGCGCGGCCGTTCACCCGGATGCGTCCCGGGGAGCCCGGCCGGGACCGGTGGCACGCCACCATCACCCCGGACGCCGTCGGGGAATGGGTCTTCACGGTGGAGGCGTTCAGTGACCCGTACCTGACCTGGCACAACGCGGTGACCAAGAAGGTCGCCGCCGGCCAGGGCGCGGAAGACCTGGCCAACGACCTGGCCGAGGGGGTACGCGTGCTGACCGCCGCCGCCGACCTGGTGCCGGCGGCCGAGCGGGCCCGGATCGAGCAGGCCGTGGCCGCCCTGGGTGACTCGACGTTGCCGCTGCCGCAGCGCAGCGCCCCGGCGCTGGCGCTGGCCGACCTGCTCTGGGCGCACCCGGTACGGGAGTTGGTCACCACCGGCGAGGCGTACCGCATCTGGGTGGACCGGGAGCGGGCCCTGTACTCCGCCTGGTACGAGTTCTTTCCCCGCTCGGAGGGGGCGATCCTGGCCACGGCCGAGACACCGGCCCGTTCCGGGACCTTCACCACCGCGACCGAACGGCTGCCCGGGGTGGCCGCGATGGGCTTCGACGTGCTGTACCTGCCGCCGATCCACCCGATCGGCCGGGTCAACCGCAAGGGCCCGAACAACAGCCTGGTCGCCGGGCCGGAGGATGTGGGTTCGCCGTGGGCCATCGGGGCCGCCGAGGGCGGCCACGACGCCATCCACCCCGATCTGGGTACCCCGCAGGACTTCCGCGATTTCGTGGCCGCCGCCGCCGAACACGGCTTGGAGGTGGCGATGGACCTGGCGTTGCAGTGCGCGCCGGACCACCCGTGGGTCACCGAGCATCCGGAGTGGTTCACCACCCGCGCCGACGGCAGCATCGCGTACGCGGAGAACCCGCCGAAGAAGTACCAGGACATCTACCCGCTGAACTTCGACAACGATCCCGAGGGCATCCGCGCCGAGGTGCTGCGGGTGGTGCGGCACTGGGTCGGCGAGGGCGTGAAGATCTTCCGGGTGGACAACCCGCACACCAAGCCGGTCGACTTCTGGCACTGGCTGATCTGGGAGGTCAAGCGGGTCGACCCGGAGGTGCTCTTCCTCGCCGAGGCGTTCACCCGACCGGCGATGATGCACGGGCTGGCCAAGGTCGGCTTCACCCAGTCGTACACGTACTTCACCTGGCGGACCTCGCCCGCCGAGATGCGGGAGTACTGCGCGGAGCTGGTGGCGGCGGCCGACTACATGCGGCCGAACTTCTGGCCGAACACCCCGGACATCCTGCACGAGAGCCTCCAGCACGGCGGGCCTCCGATGTTCAAGATCCGGGCGGTGCTGGCCGCGTTGCTCTCCCCCTCCTGGGGCATGTACGCCGGTTTCGAGCTGTTCGAGCATGTCGCGCGCCCGGGCGCCGAGGAGTACCTGGACAACGAGAAGTACGAGCTGCGCCCCCGGGACTGGGTGCAGGCCGAGGCGCAGGGGCGGTCCCTGGCGCCGTTCATCGCCACCCTGAACCGGGTCCGCCGGGAGAACCCGGCCCTGCACCGGCTGCGCAACCTGGTCTTCCACGACATCGACAACCCGGCGTTGCTGTGCTGGTCCAAACACGACCCGATCACCGGCAACACCGTGCTGGTGGTCTGCTCCTTCGACTCGCACACGGTGCAGTGGGGCAACACCACACTGGACATGCCGGCCCTGGGCCTGGACTGGCACGACCGGTTCACCGTGCACGACGAGTTGACCGGGGCCCACTACGAGTGGGGGCAGCACAACGCGGTCCGGCTGGACCCGTACCTGCAACCCGCCCATGTGTTCACCCTGCGCCGTCCCGCCGCAGCCGCACCCTCTCCGGCGACCACCACCTCCGCGCCGATCACCACCACCGTGCCCGCCACTGCCGCCGGTCCCCGTGGCGGCACCGCCTCCGCGACGAAGGACGACGCCCGATGGACCAGCTGATCTCCGGGGAGACCCACGACCCGCACGCCGTGCTCGGGGCACACCCGGGCGACGGGCGTACGGTGATCCGCACCCTGCGACGGGGCGCGACCGAACTGTGCCTGCTGGTGGGTGAGCAGCGGTACCCGATGACCCGGGTGCACGAGGCCGGGGTCTTCGAGGCGACCGTGCCCGGCGAGGTGTCCGACTACCGCGTCGAGTGGGACGGGCAGCCGCACGACGACCCGTACCGCCACCTGCCGACCCTGGGTGAGCTGGACCTGCACCTGATCGGCGAAGGGCGACACGAGCGGCTCTGGGAGGCCCTCGGCGCCCGCGTTCTCGACGGCGGGGTGGCCTTCACGGTCTGGGCACCCAACGCCCGGGGGGTACGGGTGGTCGGTGACTTCACCGGCTGGGCGCCCGACGACGGATGGCCGATGCGGTCACTGGGCTCCACCGGGGTGTGGGAGATCTTCGTGCCCGGGGTGCAGAAAGGGGCCCGCTACAAGTACCGCGTCCTCGGCGCCGACGGTCACTGGCGGGACAAGGCCGACCCCCTGGCCGGGTACGCCGAGGTGCCGCCGGCCACCGCCTCGGTGGTGCACCACTCGACGTACGAGTGGGGCGACGCGGACTGGCTGGCGCGGCGGGCCACCCGGCAGCCCCACCAGGAACCGATGAGCGTGTACGAGGTGCACCTCGGTTCGTGGCGGCCCGGCCTCGGCTACCGGGAACTGGCCGAGCAGTTGGCCGGGTACGTGACGGAGCTGGGCTTCACCCATGTGGAGTTCCTGCCGGTGATGGAGCACCCCTTCGGCGGCTCCTGGGGCTACCAGGTGACCGGCTACTTCGCCCCGACCTCCCGCTTCGGTGACCCGGACGACTTCCGTCACCTGGTGGACCGGCTGCACGCCGCCGGCATCGGGGTGATCCTGGACTGGGTGCCGGCCCACTTCCCGAAGGACGAATGGGCCCTGGCCCGCTTCGACGGCACCCCCCTGTACGAGCACCCCGATCCGCGCCGGGGCGAGCACCCGGACTGGGGCACGTACGTCTTCGACTTCGGCCGTCGCGAGGTGCGCAACTTCCTGGTCGCCAACGCGCTCTACTGGCTGGAGGAGTTCCACATCGACGGGCTGCGGGTGGACGCGGTCGCCTCGATGCTCTACCTGGACTACTCCCGCCCCGACGGGCAGTGGCTGCCCAACCAGTACGGCGGCCGGGAGAACCTGGAGGCCATCGCCTTCATGCAGGAGACCAACGCGACCGTCTACAAGCACCATCCCGGGGTGGTGATGATCGCCGAGGAGTCCACCGCCTGGCCGGGGGTGACCCGACCGACCAGTGAGGGCGGGCTGGGTTTCGGGTTCAAGTGGAACATGGGCTGGATGCACGACACCCTGCTCTACACCTCGAAGGACCCGGTCTACCGGCAGCATCACCACCATCAGCTCACCTTCTCCCTGGCGTACGCCTGGAGTGAGAACTACGTGCTGCCGATCAGCCACGACGAGGTGGTGCACGGCAAGGGTTCCCTGCTGACGAAGATGCCCGGCGACCAGTGGCAACGACTGGCCAACGTCCGCGTGCTGCTCGCCTACATGTGGGCGCACCCGGGCAAGCAACTGCTGTTCATGGGCTGCGAGCTGGCCGACGACCGGGAGTGGAGCGAGGAACGCGGCCTCGACTGGTACCTGCTGCACGACCCGGCCCGGGCCGGGGTGCAACGCCTGGTCGGCGACCTCAACCGGGTCTACCGGGACACCCCCGCCCTGTGGGCGCAGGACACCTCCCCCGCCGGTTTCCGCTGGCTGGCCGGGGACGACGTCGCCAACAACACGATCTCGTTCGTCCGGATCGCCCCCGACGGCGCCACCCTGGTCTGTGTGGCCAACTTCTCCGCCCTGCCCCTGGAGGACTACCGCATCGGCCTGCCGGCCGCCGGGGCCTGGGCCGAGGTGCTCAACACCGACGCCCACCACTACGGCGGCTCCGGGGTGGGCAACCTCGGCACCGTGCACGCCGAACCTGTCCCCTGGCACGGGCTCCCCGCCTCGGTGGCGCTGCGCGTCCCCCCGCTGGGCGCCCTCTGGCTCCGCCCCGCCTGAACGGCTGAGCAGACCAGACCGGCTCAGGGCCCACCGACTCAAGGCCGACCGGCTCAGACCAGGCCGGCGCCGCGTAGCAGGGTCCACAGGCCCGCGCCGTCGGGAGCGGAGAGCAACTTCTGTCCCACCGGCCCCTCGGTCGGGCGGTCGTGGGGAACGGGCAGGCTACCGGCGAGCACCGCCTGGGCGGGTGAGAGGCGGCGGATCGCCACGCCGGCCACGTTGTCCGGGTGGGCGGCGGCGAACTCCCGGTAGATCTCCTGGTCGTGCTGACCGTCGTCGCCGACGAGCAGCCAGCGTACGTCGGGGAACTCCTTGGCCAGCCGGGCCAGGGTGGCCCGCTTGTGCTCCCGACCGCTGCGGAACCAGCGGTCCTGGGTGGGTCCCCAGTCGGTGAGCAGCAGCGGCCCCGCCGGGTAGAGGTGCCGGGACAGGAAGCGGGTGAGGGTCGGGGCGACGTTCCAGGCACCGGTGGACAGATAGAACACCGGGGCTCCGGGGTGGGCGGTGACCAGCCGCTCGTACAGCACGGCCATGCCGGGCACGGCGGCCCGGGCGTGCTCGTCCAGGACGAAGGTGTTCCAGGCGGCGAGCAGCGGGCGGGGTAGTGCGGTGACCATCACGGTGTCGTCGATGTCGGAGAGGACGCCGAAACGCACCTCCGGATCCAGGATGCGCACCGGCGCCTCGACCGGTTCGGCGTCCGGCATGCTGATCCGCACCGAGCCCCAGCCGGGAGGCAGATCCGCCTCGACCGTGGTGTCGATGAAGCCGCTGCGGTCGGCCTGTGCCTCGTGCACCACCCCACCGGTCTCGATGGTCACCGTGACGTGCTTGGCCGGCAGGGTGGTGAAGCTGCGCCAGCCTCGGACCTTCTCCAGCCGCCCCCGTTGGCGGGTGTCCGGCCGTCCCAGCAGCACCCGGCACATCACCCGCGCCCAGCCGGGGGCCCCGTACCCGGTGTAGGCGATGATGTTGGTCCGCCAGCCGGTCCGCCGCAGTCGGCGTTCGACCAGTGCGTGCACGGCGTCCTCGATCCGCGCGGCCCGGTGCAGGCTGGGTATGGCCAACTGGCCAGCGGGTGTGGGTGGCACGTCTGCAACCCTGCCACACCCCGCCGACCTCGGCCACGCGAGACCGGGGCTTCTTGATCGTCTGCGGGGTGCATTCCCCCAAGCCGCGACGGCAGACGACACATCAGGAGATACCTGGCAAATACCCCCGAGTCGGCCGCTACCGTGAAACACTCCCGTCGGAACGGCGACGGGGGCGAGGTCGTGCCACGACCAGGGTCGGAAGCACAGCGACGGCGGAGCCGGTGGCAGCCACGGCTGGATCGTCCGGCCCTGGTCGCACTGATCCTCGGCGTACTCGGGGTCGGCTACCGGCTGTACCTGGTGCTGAACACCGTGCCGGTGGCCAACAGCGACGAGGCCACCTTCGGGTTGGCCGCCCTGCACATCGCGCAGGGCCGGGAACATCCGGTCTTCCTGTACGGCCAGCGGTACATGGGCATGTTGCAGTCCTACCTGGCCGCCCCCCTGCTCGCGGTGACCGGGCCGAGTTGGCCGGCGCTGCGGCTGCCGGTGCTCGCGCTCTACGCCCTGTTCCTCTGGCTGATCCACCGGCTGACCCGAAGGATCGGCTCACCCTGGTTCGCCACCATCATCGTCGGGCTGCTGGCGCTGGGCTCCGAGCGGGTCATCCGCGACCAGGTGACGACGGTCGGCGGCCGCCCGGAGGTCAAGGTCGCGGTGCTGGCGATGCTGCTGATCGTGTTGGGGTTGGCCCGGGGCACGGTACGACACCGCTGGTGGGCCGTCGGCGGCTTCGGACTGCTCGCCGGGCTGGCCCTCTGGTCGGACTGGCTGATCGCGCCGTACCTGGCGGTGGCCGGGCTGGCGCTGCTCTGGGTGCTACGCCGGGAACTGTTCGGGTGGGCCGGTCTGCTGCTGGTCCTCGGCTTCGGTGTGGGGATCGCCCCGATGATCCGCGACAACCTGGTGGCCCCACCCGGACAGGACTCCCTGTCCGTGCTGGGTCGGATCAGCGGCACCCAGGGGCCGACCCCGTCGTGGGGGCAACGGCTCGACGGCGGGCTGCTGGAGGGGGTTCCGCAGGCCACCGGGCTGTGTCCGCTGACCGGCTGCGCCCGCTGGCAGGAGTGGTTCGGCCTGCTCTACCCGGTGCTGCTGGTAGTCGCGGCGGTGCTGGCCGGGTTCGCGTACCGGCGGATGACCGGACCGGGCGAGCGGGTGGTCGCGGTGGTGCGCCTGGCCCTGCTCGTCGGCGCGGCGCTGACCCTGCTGGCGTACGTGCGGAGTTCCCTCGCCGCCACCGACCCCCTGGACAACGCCCGCTACCTGTCGGTGCTGCAACTGTCCCTGCCGGCGGTGCTCTGGCCGCTGTGGGTGGCGGCGGTGGCCTGCTGGCGGGGCACGGTCGGCGCGGCGGGGCGGCTGGTCGGCGCGGCGGCCACCGCCGCCCTGGCCGCCTTGGCGGCCACCGCCCTGGTGGTCACGGTGCTGTTCGCCACGGTCGGTGCGGAGCCGGGCCGGGTGCAGGAACGGCAGTCCCGCCAACTCGCGGAGCTGGTCCGGGCCGCCGGGCTGCGCGAGGTGTACGGCGAGTACTGGACCTGCAACCGGCTGGTGTTCAACACCGGGGAGCAGGTGGTCTGCGGGGTGCTCGACAGTGACCTGCGGCCCGGGCAGAACCGTTACCCGGCGTACTGGTGGCGGCTGGCCCGCGCGGCACGGCCCGGATACGTGTTCGAGGCCGGTGGACCGGCGGACCGCCGACTGCGGGAGTTGCTCGGCGACCGGGCGGACGCCGACCTGCTGGCCGAGGTCGGCGGCTTTCGGGTCTACCACCCGCCCACGCCGCTGCGACCGTGGCGGTGAGGAGGGTCGTACGCTGGCCGGATCCCGGCGCGGATGGCCCGGTCCGGGAGGTCGAGGAGTCTGTCGATGCTCATCCTGCTGCCGCCCTCGGAGGGCAAGGCCGAGGTCGGCGCCGGTCGCCGTCTGGACCTGGCCCGGCTCTCGCTGCCGGAGCTGAATCCCATCCGTGAGCAGGTGCTGGCCGCGCTGCTGAGGCTCAGCGACGGGCCTGCCGAGGCGGCGCTGACCGCCCTGGGACTCGGTGCCGGCCAGCACGGTGAACTGCGCCGCAACGCCCGTCTGGAGCGGGCGGCGACCGCACCGGCCGGTCGGATCTACACCGGGGTGCTCTACGAGGCGCTGGACCTGGCCACCCTGCCACCGGCGGCGCATCGGGCAGCGGCCCGGCAGGTGTTGATCAGCTCCGGCCTGTGGGGGGCGGTACGGATCGGTGATCGGATTCCGCCGTACCGTTGCCCGATCGGAGCGCGACTGCCCGGGGTCGGCGCCCTGCCGGCGCTCTGGCGGCCGGCGCTGGGGCCGGCGCTGACCTCGGCCGCGGGTACCAGGCCGGTGCTCGACCTACGCTCGGGTGCCTATGCCACCGCCTGGACCCCCCGGGGTGCGCCGGCCGAACGGACCCTCACCGTACGGGTGCTGCACGAGCGGGAGGTGGACGGCGTACCGGTGCGCTCGGTGGTGAGTCACTTCAACAAGGCCACCAAGGGCCGGCTGGTGCGGGACCTGCTGCTGCACGGGGTCCGCCCGCGCAGCGTCGATGCCCTGGTGGGGGCGCTGCGCGAGCTGAAGTACACCGTCTGCGAGCAGCCCTCGGCACCGGGACGGCCACGTCAGGTGGACGTCGTGGTTTCCGAACTGTAAACAGCCGCAAGATTTCCTCAAGGCTCGACCTGATCGGTACCACCACGCGGCGTCTCGGGTCACTGTAACTACACCCGACACCACGAGGAGGCCCTCCGGGTGGTTGCCGAACCGATTCTGCTCGACCGACACCGCACCCCGTCGACCCTGCCGCCCCTGGACTGGACGACCCTGGCCGACGCCTTCGAGGCGGCCTGTCTGCTGCGCTGTATGCCGCCCCCGGCCACACCCGGTCAACGTAACGCCGGACAACAGCCCAGCCTGCCCACGGCCATCGAGTTCAACCGGGAAGAGGCGGCCCGCCGCACCCGACAACTGCTGGACCGGCTCGGTATCCCGGTACGGCACGAGTTGGCCGTCGGTGGCCTGCGCCGTCGCTACGAACTGCACCGGCTGCACGTGTCCCACGAAGACCGGCTGGAGTACGCGGCACTGATGGAGAACGGCTGGCGTCGGGGCCGACGGGAGCTGCTCGGCGGTCCGGTGCCCGGTGCCTCGACGGCTCGCCGGCAGTGGCGCACCCGGTTGGCCTCCGCTGCCTGGCGGGCCGCTCTGCTGGCCGGTGGACGGCACGTACGGCGACACATCCTCGGCGTACGGATCACCGACCGGGAACTCGCCGCCGTCCTGGTTCGCGGGGCCGCCCTGCTCGACGTACCGGCGCTGCTGCGCGCGGGCACCGGCTGTTACCTGGTCAGTGTCGCCCACGGCCCGGACCGGGATCGCATCCTGCACCATGCCGGCGAGGAGGTGGCCCACCGGCCGGTCGCCTGAGTGAACCACCGGCGGTCTGGACGAACTGCACCGCGGTCGGGACAAACTCCGCCATCCTGGGGTTGCGCCGCAGGGGTCCGGCGGCGCACAGTGCTGCCCGTGACCCGTTCCCGGTATGCCGCCCGAGACCGGCGGCCCGTCGCCAGCGCGGTCGTCCTGGTCGCCGTGCTGCTGGTCCTGCCCGGCCTCAGCGCCTGCCGGGACAATCCCGACGAGCCGGTACGCATCCGCATCGCCACCGGCAGCCCGACCGCCGTCTACCACGCCTTCGGCACCTCCCTGGCCGCCATCCTGAACCGGGAACTGCCGAACGTACGGGCTGAGGTGTTGGTCACTGCCGCCTCGGTGGAGAACGTCCGGCTGCTCAAGGCCGGCGAGGTCGAGCTCGGGTTCACCCAGGCCGACGTGCTGCCGGCCTATCCGGGGCCGGATCCGCCGGTGGTGGCGGTAGCCCGGGTCTACGACGACCTGTTGCACCTGGTCACCACCGCGGACAGCCCAATCCGAAAGCTGACCGACCTGGTGGGTCGGCGGGTGTCCATCGGCGCGGCCGGCTCCGGGACGGAGATCACGGTCAACCGGCTGCTCACCGTGGCCGGGCTGGACGACGCCGAGATGCACCGGGTACAGCTCGGCCTGGACGATTCGGTCAGCGCGCTGCGCCGTGGTGAGATCGAGGCCTTCTTCTTCTCCGGCGGCCTGCCGGTACTGGCCGTGGCCCAACTCGTCGAGAACACTCCCGCCCGCATCGTCGACCTCGGCGAGTGGACGGTGCCGTTGCGCCGGGGCAACCGGGAGGTGTATGTGCCCCGGGACATTCCCCGGTCGGTGTACGGCATCGACCCGGTCACCGCCGTGGCCAACCCCAACTACCTGCTGGTCCGGTCCGACCTGCCGGAGGACCTGGTCCGCCAGGTGACCCGGCTGCTGATGGAGCGCCGCGCTGAGCTGGCCGAAGCCCATCCGGCGGCCGGACGGATCAGCCCCCGTTCCGCGATCGCCACCCCGCCGCTGCCCCTGCATCCGGGTGCCGCCGAGTACTACCGCGACAGCAAACCCTGACCGAGCCGGTCAGGCGGGACGGGCGGCCGACTCCAGCTCGGCGGGTGGTCCGTCGGTGGCGGACGGCTCGTCGAGGGCGGACGGCTCGGCCGGGGTGGAGGGCTCGTCGGGGGCGGGGAACCACAGGGCGGCGACCAGTCCACGGGGCGAGTTCGGCTGCATGGTGAGGCGGCCGTCGGAGGCGTCCACGAGCACGGCCGCGATGGTCAGCCCCAGCCCGGCTCCGTCGACGTTCTGCACCTCCGGGGCCCGCCAGAAGCGTTCCGTAGCCTGGCCGAGCTGACTGCGGGTCATTCCGGGGCCGGTGTCGCGTACCTCCAGGGCGCAGCCGCCGTCGCGGACCGTGACGGTCACGGTCACCTCGCCGCCCGCGCCGCTGAACTTGACCGCGTTGTCGATCAGGGCGTCCAGCGCCTGGTCGATCGCGGTCGGTACGGTCCGGGCGTACACCGGGTCGGAGTTGGCGGTCAGACGCAGGGTGACCGACCGGTACCGAGCCAGGGGCTCCCACGCCGCCACCCGGGACTCCGCCACCGCGACCGCATCCACGATCACCCGCTGGTTCTCCTGGCGCTCGGCCCGGGCCAGGGTGAGCAGGCCGTCCAGCAGCAGGGCCAACCGGTCGGTCTCCTCCAGGGCCAGCTGATGTTCGGCGCGCCCCTGGTCGTCGATCAGGCTGGGCCCGAGTTCCTCCACCCGCAGCCGCAAGGCGGTCAACGGGTTGCGCAGTTGGTGGCTGGCGTGGGCGACGAAGGCCCGCTGTCGGTCCATCACGTCGGAGACCACGTCGGCCATGTGGTTGAAGCTCGCCGCCAGGCGACGCAGTTCGGGCGGGCCGAGTCGGTGCTGCACCCGGGCCCCCCGGTCCCCCTCGGCGATCTCGTGGGTCACCGCGTCGAGTTCGGTGACCGGGCGCAACACCCAACCGGCCAGCCCGAAGGCGGTCAGCACGCAGGCCAGCACGGCGATCAGCCCGGTGCCGGCCAGCAACAGCCACCAGGTCGTCACCGTACGACGGACCCCGTCGGCCGGGCTGGCGGTGATCACCGCCCCGAGCACCTCGCCCCCGTCGTTGATCGGCACCGCCACCACGATCGGCCCGTCGACCCACGGCCAGACCGAGTCGGGCCGGCTGGTCTGCTGTCCGGACAACGCGACGTCCAGCGCCTGGCGGGTGCCCAGGGTCCACTGCCAACCGGGCGACGGGATCACCGCCGCGCCGTCCCGGTCGACCACCGCCGCGTTGATGCTGTACAGCCCCTCATAGCTGGTCAGTTCGCTGGCCAGCGGGCCGGTCGTGCCGTCGCGCAGAGCCGGCCCGGCCAGCGAGGCGAAGCGGGTGGCGTCGGCGATCCGGTCGGCCCGGATCCGGTCGGTCTCCCGGGTGGCCAGCGTCATCGCCAGTGGCGTACCCAAGGCCACCAGCACCAGCACCATCAGCAGCAGATAGCTGATCACCAGGCGGCGTCGCACACCCGGCCCCTCACTCGGCCCGCAGCCGGTAACCGACGCCGCGCACGGTCTCCACCAGGCGAGGGTCGCCCAGCTTGTTGCGCAGTGACCCGACATGCACCTCGACGGTGTGCCGATCGGCGAAGGTGGTCCCCCAGGCGTCGAGCAGAATCCGGTCCCGGGGTACCGCCACCCCGGGCTGCCGGGCCAACGAGAGCAGGACGTCGAACTCCTTGCGGGTCAGCGACACCGGACGGTCGGCCACCGTGACCGTACGGGCCGCCGCGTCGACCCGGACCGTGCCGACCTCGATCAGGGTGCGCTGCGGTGGGGTGTACGAGGCCCGCCGCAGCACCGCCTCGATCCGGGCCTGCAACTCCACCATCGAGAAGGGTTTCACCACATAGTCGTCGGCACCGATGCGCAGGCCGAGCACCCGGTCGCGTTCCTCGCCCCGGGCGGTCACCGCGATGATGCCCAGTTGGCTGCTGCGTCGGCGCAGCTCCCGGCACAGGTCGGTGCCGTCCCCGTCGGGCAGGGTCAGGTCGAGCAGCACCAGGTCGCATGGGGCGGCGCAGAGGGCGGCGGCCACGGTGGCGGCGTGCTCGACCTCGTAGCCGCGCCGGTTCAGCGCCAATGACAGCGCACCGGCCACCCGGCGGTCGTCCTCGACCAGCAGGATCCGCACACCCGGCCTCCCATCAGGTCTGCTGCGCTGCCGAAATGGTTCGGGTTGATGGTGGCAGAAGACCGGCCGGGGTGACAGGCCCGGGGGAGGTTTTGACCTTGTTCAGAGGCCGAAGACCTCATCGGAGGTGGCGTCCCGCACCCCGTCCACGAAACCCTTGAAGGCGGGGTCGTCGTGGCTGGCCGGTACGGTGGTGAAGACCTCGCCGGTGGCCTCGGTGACCGCGTCGATCAGCGGCGGAAAGTCGATCTCGGCGTCGGCCAGGGTGTCGTCGTCGGCCTCACCGAGATTGATCACCTGCTGCACGTCCTCGGCCGGGGTCGCCGGGTCCTCGGCCCACTCGGCACCACGGCGGTAGCACTCGTCGTAGAGCGCGCGTTGGCTGTCCGTCCAGTCCTCGTGGTAGCTGTCCATGCCCACCTCCCGTGTACGACGGCCCTGCCCTGTGAGCATGCCCGCCCCGGCGGCGGACCGGGCGGGTACCGCTCAAGCCGCCGGACCCGGCCGCGCGAATTCCGGCCGGACCGTCGCCGTCGACGGCCCGGCCGCCCCGGTCACCCTCGGACCATGCAGGTGACCGCATTGGGGTGTACGGGCGGTTCGGC
The DNA here is from genome assembly GCF_049844505.1 of Micromonospora sp. DT229. Taxonomy (NCBI): domain Bacteria; kingdom Bacillati; phylum Actinomycetota; class Actinomycetes; order Micromonosporales; family Micromonosporaceae; genus Micromonospora; species Micromonospora sp. DT229. Next base: position 166,830 of record NZ_JBNCLD010000006.1, read on the forward strand.
GGGCCGCTCGGCGGCCAGGGTGTAGCCGGCCCGCTCGGCGGTACGCAGGGCGAACCGGTTCTGGCTGTAGAAGCAGATCGTGCCCACCTCCAGCCGATCCAGCGCGGCGATCACCTCGTCACGCTCCGGCCGCTCCGCCCTGGGGCCCCCGTTGGCGAACCTGGTCAGCAGCAGCCGGTCCTGGGAGAACTGCGAGTTGATGTCGTACTCGACCAGGAAGAAGTCGCGGGGCAGCACCACCCGGGGCCGGGCGGACATCACCGGGATGGTCCGCATGATGCTCGCCGGGGCGAGCACCAGGCCCGCCGGGCGGTCCAGGTCGATGATCAACTGCGCGATGGCCTGCCGCTCCGGCCGGATCTTCCAGGTCGGCTCGGCGTGCACCAGCACCCCGCTGCGCTCGTCCCACATCGGCACGGCGTAACCGGCGAAGGAGGTGATCATCGCGGCGGCCAGCACCACACCGACCAGGGCCCGCACCACCCGCAGCCGGGTGGGCAGCCAGACGGTGCAGAGCAACCCGATCAGCGCCGGCACGGCCAGCAGCCAGGGGACCCGCCAGAGCACCACCGAGATGCCGGTGACCGCGCTGAGCCACTCCAACACCCCGGGAACCAGCAGTACGCTCAGCGTCAGGGCGCCGCCGGCCGCGAGCAGCGCCGGGGTGCGGCGGCGGGCCAGCAACGCACCACACCACAACGCCAGTCCGCCGATCACCCCCACGATGCCGATCTCGAAGGTCCGCCGGTAGGTGTGCGCGGCGTCGTAGAAGTTGACGTCCGCGGCCGCCTCGTTGGCCGAGGTGCCGAGGACCAGCTGGGTGACGACCACCGCCCCGACCGGGTACGCCAGCGCGGCCACCCCGGCTACCAGCGCGGACTTCCAGCGTCCCACCAGCAGCATCATCAGGGCCGCCCCGCCGACCAGCATCGGCAGGATGATCGCCGCCGTGGTGGTGAGCCCGATCGCGGTGATCGACAACGCCACGATGAGCAGCAGCCCACGCTTGGACCGGTCGTCGAACCAGCGGGTCAGGTACAGCCACATCAACGGCACGACCGCGGAGACGAACATCCCCTTGCCCTGGTAGAGGCGGGGCAGGTGGAAGGTGCCCAGCGCCGCGTCCGGGCCGCAGACCAGGGCCAGGAAGGTCACGGCCACGGTGAAGGCGAGCACCGGGCGGCGCGGGGCCCACCGCTGCACCAGCCGCCACAGCGCCAGCACCGCGAGCACGGCCAGGACGGGCAGCAGCAGGTACCAGGTGGCCGAGGCGGCCGGGATGCCGAAGAACCGGGCGAGGGCCCCGGCGAAGACCTCGATGCTCGCGACCGGGGGCTGGGAGGCCATCGCCGGGAGGACGTTCTCGCTGAACAGGAAGTCGTTGAGGGGGACGTTGTCGCGTTCGGCCACCCACACCGAGCGGCCCACGTAGTAGATGTCGTCCGGGGTGCTGCGGGCCAGGTAGAGCGAGGCCACCGCGGCCACCCCGGCGATCAGCAGGGCGTACGCCGACTGCCAGGCCGTCGTGGCGGGGGCCTCCGACCGGCTGGGCGGAGTGGCGCGCCAGGTCCGCCAGGTCAGCAGCACCGCACCGATCGCGGCCACCAGTCCGGCGGAGCCCGGTACCCACCAGGAGATGCCCGCACCGGCCGGCGTACCGGCCAGACCGGCCGTGATCGCCGCGCCGGTGCCGACCAACAGGGTCAGCGCCGTCCACCACCGCTGGGCCACGCTCATCGGCCTGGCCCGGTCACCGATCGACCCGGTCTGGTCGGTCGACCCGGTCTGGTCGGTCGACCCGGTCTGGTCGGTCGACCCGGTCTGGTCGGTCGACCCGGTCTCGGGCACGGGGCGCGCCGCACTCACCCGGTCCGGGTCCGCCGAGTCCGCCGAGACCGTCGGTTTCGTCGGGTCAGCCAGGTCGCTTGGGTCAGCGGGGTCGTTCGGGTCCGTCGGGTTCGCCGGGTCGGCGGGGGCCTGCTGGTCGGCCGGGCCTTGGGTCGCGCGGCGGCGTCGCCACCGGAGGGTCAGCCGGAGGAGTACGGCGAGCACCGCCAGCACCGATCCGGCGACCAGCCAGATCCGCAGCGTCAGCGAGGGAGCCAGCCCCAGCGGGAGGGCGGCGTGGTAGAGCAGGGTCCAGAGCGCGAACGCCAGCACGGCGCAGTCGGTGAGCAGTGCGGGTATCGCGGCGATGCCGTCCCGGACCCCACCCAGCACGACCCGGATCGGGCTGCGCCGGATCTCGGCGGGTGCGGCCGACTCGTCGGCCGCTGCCGATCGGGATGCGGCGACGGTGTGGGCGGTCAGCGACACGAGGTTCCTTGTCGTCGTACGGGCAGGTGCGGCTGCGCCGGAGGTTCGCCGGGCGGTGGCGCGGGCGAACCCCACCGAGAGTAGTACCGGTGCGGAGAAAACCGGTCATGCCGGGCCCTGAGGGTGGACGCAACCAGCCTTACCCCGGACCCGGCAGGCTCAACCCGAGGTCGGTGCGGGGCGCTGGCGAGGCAGGGGGTCCCCGGCACCCAGCGCCCGCGCCACCGAATCCACGAGGGTCTCCAGGTAGCTGTCGGTGAAGGGGGTACGGGCGATGGCCAGCCGCCAGTACAGCGGCCCCACGATCAGGTCGACCGCCGTGTCGGGGTCGGTCGTGGCCGGCAACTCTCCCCGGTGCACCGCACGAGTGATCAGCCCACCGACGACCTCCTGCTGCCGGGACCGCAGCATCTGCTGGAAGGTCTCGTCGATGGTGGGGTTCCGCGCGGCCTCGGCCAGCAGGTCCGGGATGATCTGCGCGGCCAGTGGGTGGGCCAGGGCGTGCGCCACCACCTGGAACAGCAGAGCCAGATCGCTGCGTAGACCACCGGTGTCCAGGGCGGGCAACCGGGCACCGGCGGCGGCGGTGACCACCTCCAGGACCAGATCGAGCTTGGAGTTCCACCGGCGATAGATCGCCGTCTTGCTGACTCCGGCCCGGCGGGCCACCGCCTCGATGGAGAGCCGGCCATAGCCGACCGCGGCGAGTTCCTGCATCAGGGCCCGGCGGATGGCCGTGGTGATCTCCCCACGGAGCACCGCCGCACCGGCCGGCGCACGCCTCTTCCCGGTCGTCACCTGGGACTCTTCTCGGCTGTCACGCAGGACAATGTACCGCAACGACGGTACGGTTGCGTCCCGACGGTTCTGGGACTACTGTCCACGCAGCGGCGAGGCGACGCTCCGAGTTACGAACACGCTAGATTCCATCGTCGCGAACGCACCCGCCGGCTCGACTAGATCGGAGCGCCCATCCCCATGGCCAACAGCACGCTGGCCGATCCCGACTCCGGCCTGCCTCCGGCCCAGCTGGCCGCCCGGTACGGGCTGCGCATGGCCGGTCAACGCCCCTCCCTGGGCAGCTACACCCGCCACCTCTGGCGCTACCGGCACTTCATCACCGCGTACGCCAACGCCAAGCTGGCGGCCTCGTTCAGCAACGCCCGCCTGGGGCAGCTCTGGCAGGTACTCACCCCGCTGAGCAATGCGGCGGTCTACTACCTGATCTTCGGTCTGATCCTTCAGCAGAGCCGAAACATCGACAACTTCATCGCCTACCTGACCGCCGGGCTGTTCATCTTCAACTTCACCCAGACCAGCGTGCAGCAGGGCACCCAGGCGATCAGCGGCAACCTGGGGCTGATCCGGGCCCTGCACTTCCCCCGGGCCTGCCTGCCGCTGGCCATCACCATCACCCAGTTCCAGCAGTTGCTCGGCTCGATGGTGGTGCTGATCGCCATCGTGCTGGTCACCGGCGAGCCGATCACCCTGATGTGGCTGATGCTGGTGCCGGCGGTGCTGCTCCAGACGGTCTTCAACGCCGGGCTGACCATGACGGTGGCCCGGCTGGGCGCCAAGGCCACCGACCTCAAGCAGGTGATGCCCTTCATCCTGCGGACCTGGATGTACGGCTCCGGGGTGCTCTACAGCGTCCAACTGTTCGCCGAGAACCTGCCGGGCTGGGCCACCGCCATCGTGCAGTTCAACCCGATGCTGGTCTACATCGAGCTGGCCCGGGTGGCGCTGCTGGAGAACACTCCCCTGCTCAACGACTCCCTGCCGGTGACCTGGCTGGTCGCGATCGGCTGGTCGGTGCTGGTGGGTGTCGGGGGTTACCTTTACTTCTGGCGCGGCGAACAGGAGTACGGCCGTGGTTGATCACCTGGCGATGTCCAACGACGTGACGGTCACCCTGCCCCGGATCCAGGAGCGGATCCCGACGGTGGTGGTCGACGACGCGCATGTCGTCTACCGGGTGCACAAGGGTGCCGCCGGCAGCCACAGCCCGGTGGCCGCGCTGCGGCGGTTGGTGACCCGTACCTCGACACCGAACGTGCGCCAGGTGCACGCGGTGCGGGGGGTCACCTTCACCGCGTACCGGGGCGAGGCCATCGGGTTGATCGGCACCAACGGCTCCGGCAAGTCGACCCTGCTGCGGGCCATCGCCGGGTTGCTGCCGGTGGAGCGGGGAGCGGTCTACACCGAGGGCCAGCCCTCCCTGCTCGGGGTGAACGCGGCCCTGCTCAACGACCTGTCCGGGGAGCGCAACGTCACACTGGGTTGCCTGGCCATGGGCATGGCCCCGGACGACGTGCAGCGCCAACTGCCGGAGATCATCGAGTTCTCCGGGATCAACCAGCGGGGCGACTTCGCCTCCCTGCCGATGCGCACCTACTCCTCCGGCATGTCGGCCCGGCTGCGGTTCTCCATCGCCGCGGCCAAGCAGCACGACGTCCTGCTGATCGACGAGGCCCTGGCCACCGGCGACAAGCGGTTCCGCAAGCGCAGCGAGGCCCGGGTACGGCAGTTGCGGGAGAACGCCGGAACGGTCTTCCTGGTCAGCCACCAACTCTCCTCGGTACGCGACACGTGTGAACGGACGATCTGGCTGGAGTCCGGATTAATCCGGATGGATGGCCCCACAGCCGAGGTTTTGAAGGCGTACGAGGCATTCACCAACGGGAAGTAGAGTTTCGGCGGATGTCCGGCGTCGTCCGGGCGACAACGCCGCACCAGGGTGCTCCGCACCCGCGTTATCGTTCATCCCGTCGCCATGCCGACGAGACATTCCAGCCATGCACGACATCGCAGCCATGCACCGAGAGCGAGGACCGGCAATGACGCAGGACCAGACCACCGATTCGGGCACCACGCCGCAGCACGCGGCACCGTGGCGACCCTCACGGACGGTGGCCGTGGTGCTGGCCGGCGGTACCGGTACCCGGCTCGGCCTCGGCATCCCCAAGCAGCTGTTGAAGATCGCCGGTAAGCCGATCATCGAGCACACCCTGGCCGTCTTCGAGGCCGCACCGGAGATCGACGAGATCATCGTGCTGATGGCCAGCGGTCACGTCGCCGATGCCCAGCAGATCGTGGACAAGGCCGGCTTCCGCAAGGTCACCAAGGTCATCGAGGGTGGGGACACCCGCAACGCCACCACCCGCATCGCCCTGGACGCGGTGGGCGAGCAGGACTGCAACATCCTCTTCCACGACGCGGTACGGCCCCTGCTCAGCGGCCGGATCGTGCGGGAGTGCGTGAACGCCCTCTGGACCTACCCGGCGGTCGACGTGGCCATCCCCTCGGCCGACACGATCATCCAGGTCGACGAGAACGAGTGCATCACCGACATCCCGGTGCGATCCACCCTGCGCCGGGGGCAGACCCCGCAGGCCTTCCGCTCCAGCACCATTCGGGAGGCGTACCGGCGGGCCGCCGGCGACCCGAACTTCGCCGCCACGGACGACTGCGGTGTGGTGCTGCGTTACCTGCCCGAGGTGCCGATCAAGGTGATCGACGGCTCGGACGAGAACATCAAGGTCACCCACCCGGTCGACGTACACCTGGCCGACAAGCTCTTCCAGTTGGCCGCCGCCAAGGTGCCCCGCCTGGCCGACCAGCGCGCCTACGGCGACGAGGTCTCCGGCCGCACGATCGTCGTCTTCGGCGGCAGCTACGGCATCGGCCACGACCTGACCGAGCTGGCCCGGCGCTACGGCGCTCAGGTCTTCCCCTTCAGCCGTTCCAGCACCGGCACCCATGTCGAGCGCCCGGCCGACGTCGAGGCCGCGCTGCGGACCGCCTTCGAGGCCACCGGCCGCATCGACCACGTGGTGGTCACCGCCGGCATCCTGGAGAAGGGCGCCCTGGCCGAGATGGACCAGGAGACCATCGACCGGGTACTCCAGGTCAACTTCGTCGGCCCGGTCACGGTGGCCCGCCAGGCGCTGCCCTACCTTCAGCACACCAAGGGCCAGTTGCTGCTGTACACCTCCAGCTCCTACACCCGGGGCCGGGCGGACTACGCCCTCTACTCGGCGACCAAGGCGGCCCTGGTCAACCTCACCCAGGCCCTGTCGGACGAGTGGGCCGAGCTGGGCGTACGGGTCAACGTGATCAACCCGGAGCGGACGGCCACCCCGATGCGGACCAAGGCCTTCGGCGCGGAGCCCGAGCACACCCTGCTCGCCGCCGAGATCGTCGCCCAGGCCTCCCTGGACGTGTTGATCTCGGATCTCACCGGCCAGGTGATCGATGTCCGCCGCCCGCCGGGCGAGGCCTCGGGTGCCGTGGTGCCGGCCCAGGGCAGCCGCCAGAACAGCAGCGCCCCGGTCGCCTGACCGACCCACGACGACCCGGAAGGCAACACCGAGATGCGTGGTGACCTGGTCAGGAAGCTGGCCGCCCGGGGCCTGGCCACCGGGGCGGCAGTCCTGGCGTTCATCGTGGTCGCGCTCACCGGCGCGACCACCTGGGGACTCGGACTCTCGCTGCTCGCCCTCGCCGCCACGGTCTGGGAACGTCGGGTCCGCCCCGGAGCCGACGGGGTCGCGGAAACCACTCTGATCGCGGCCGGGGTGCTGGTCGGCTACTCCCGGCAGCTCGACGCCGGCTTCGATGTGGCCCTGACCGGCACCGCCGGGATCCTGCTGGGGCTGATGGTGCTCACCGGCCCGCTGCGCGAGGCGGGGAACCTGGAGTTGCTCGCCGCCAACCTCCCGGTACGCACCTGGGTACCCCGGATCACCGCCCGCCTCGGCGAGGTGGTGGCCGGGCTGCTCGCGGTGTTGGCCCTGGCCGCGCTGGCGGGACTGCCCGCCACGGTCGCCCTGGCGGCCAGCCTGCTGGCCGGTGGTGCCGTGGGGGCGGTCGCCGGCAAACTGGTCATGCGGCGGCTGCGTCCCGGCACCGGTGGCTCCCCGGTCACCCGGGAGTTGCGCCGGCACCAGCCGGAGTTCCTGCTGTACTTCTCCGCTCCCCCCGGTTCGGAGTACCAGGTCACCATGTGGCTGCCGCACCTGGAGCGGATCGGTCGGCCCTTCGTGGTGATGTTGCGGGAGCCGGAAGCGTTGCCGGTCATCGCCGCGAAGACCACCGCCCCGGTGCTCTACTGCCCGACCCTGCGCAGCATGGACGAGGTGCTGGTGCCGAGCCTGCGGGTGGCCTTCTACGTCAACCACGGCGCCAAGAACAGCCACTGCCTGCGCTTCACCCAGCTGACCCATGTGCAGTTGCATCACGGCGACAGCGACAAGGCCTCCAGCGCCAACCCGGTGTCGGCGATCTTCGACCGGATCTTCGTCGCGGGCGAGGCGGCCATCGACCGGTACGCCCGCGCCGGGGTGGACATTCCGGCCGAGAAGTTCGTGGTGGTCGGCCGCCCTCAGGTCGAGGCCATCGAGGTACGTACCGGCCCGGTCCGCCGCCTGCCGAACCCCACCGTGCTCTACACCCCCACCTGGACCGGGCACCACGCCGACGCCGACTACTGTTCCCTGCCGTTCGCCGAGACCCTGCTGACCCGGCTGCTCGACCGGGGCGCCACGGTGATCGTGCGGCCCCACCCGTACACCGCCCACAACCCGGCCTCGGCCCGCCAGTTGGGGCGGCTGCACGACCTGCTGGCCGCCGACCGGGCCCGCACCGGTCGCCCGCACCTGTTCGGTGCCGCCGCCGGCGCGCTGACCCTGGCCGAGTCGGTGAACCGCGCGGACGCCCTGATCTCCGACGTCTCCGGGGTGGTGTCCGACTGGCTGCACTCCGGCAAGCCGTACGCGGTCACCGACACCGGGGTCGACGGCGACCGGTTCCTGGAACGGTTCCCGCTGGCCGCCTCCGGTTACGTACTGCGTCGGGACCTGACCGAGGTGGACGAGGTGCTGACCCGACTGCTGGACACCGACCCCCTGGCCGAGGCCCGATGGGCCACCCGCCGCCGGTACCTGGGCGACTTCCCGACCGAGACGTACGCCGAGGCGTTCCTGACCGCCGCCCGGCGCGAACTGGACCCGCACTGGGCCGCCCCGGCCCCCCGGTCCGCCAGCGACGCCCCGTTCTCCCCCGCCACCTGAGCGAGGCCGCCGCCGGGTACCGGCCCGGCGGCGGCCGGCTCAGTTTTGAACACTGTGGACGGTGCCCGACGGTCGCTCGCGGCGCTGTGCTCCAATGAGGGCCATGATTATCCAGCGCGTCGTCGCCGTCGTTCTGCTGCTGTACTGCTTCGTGGGGATGGTCCTCTCGCGTGTCTATCCGTTCATGGACGACTGGCCCGAACTGGCGGAGACGGCGATCGCGATCAGCAGCGCAGTGGCAGGAGTGCTCGGGGTGGTCCTGTGGTTACGCAAGTCCCCCGACCATGCCTCCCCCGAGCAGGCCGGCGACGGCGAACGCTCCTGACCGGGACCGGTCACCGTACGGCGTCGAGCAGCGCCAGTACCGCCGCCGGATCCTCGACATGGGCGTTGTGACCGAGCCCGGGCAGGGTCACCACCGGTACGCCGTACTGCTTGAGCTGTGTCTCGGAGACCATCGGGTCGTGCTCGCCACGGGCCAGCAGCACCGGCGCCTCGATCCTGGCCAGCAGGGTGGCCAGGTCGGGCTCGCCGACGCCGAAGGCGGCCGGGTCCATCGCCAGCCGCCACCGGCCGTCCACCTGCCGCAGCCCGGCCGCCACGGCCGGATCATCGGGGCTGAGCAGATCGGCCAGGCCGGCTACCCGCAGATACCGTCGGGCCGCCTCGTCGCGGCTGTCGAACCAGGTGACCGGGCGGGCCGCGAGATCACCGGCGCGAGCCAGTTCCGCCGGGGACCAGACCGCCTTGATGCCGAGCCCGACCACCGCCTCGACCGTGACCGCCCGATTCGCGGCGGCCAACGCCAGACCGACCACCCCGCCGAGGGAGTGGCCCAGCACGATCACCCGGTCGCCGGGGTGCAGGCCGGCGGCGACCTGGTCGGCGAGCCCGGCGAAGGAGTACCCCGACAGCGGAGGCGACGCGCCGTGGCCGGCCAGATCCGGTGCCGCCCACCGCCCGGGCCAGCGCTGATCCAGCAGCGGGGCCGAGGGCAGCCACACGTCACCGCTGGCGCCCATGCCGTGCAGCAACAACAGCATCGGCGAGCTGGCCCGCCCATCCGACTCCGTGATCATGTCAGGCAGTCTGCCACCGCCCGCACCGGCCGGGCGAGAGCCACGACCGGGATACGACACCGGGCGCCGACCCCACTGGGGTCGGCGCCCGGCACGAAACAGGTCGATCAGGAGGAGTAGCCGCGGGTGGCAGCCCAGTTGGCCAGATCGATCGTGCTCACCCAGTACGAGTAGTAGGAGGGGTCGGCCGAGTCGGCGATCTTGACCATCCGACCCTCGTCCTCGTAGCCGACCACGGCGACGTAGTGGCCGCCCGGGAAGGAGTGCCAGCCCCCGGCGGTGTCCGTGACGCTGCCGGCGACGTTCACCACGACCCCGCGGCCGTCGGTGATGGCCGCCACGACATCGGCCTGAAGCTGATCCATCTGGGCCGGGGTGGCCGCGCCACCGGGAATCATCGTGGTCCGGTACGGGCTCCCCTTGGCCATGGCGTTGAGGACCCGGGTGGTGTCCCGGGCCGAGTTGGTGCCCAGGTAGGTGGTGCCGAGCTGGGCGGCCAGGGTCTCCTGGTCCCGGTCGATGCCGGCGGCGCTGAGCGCGTTGCGCACCGCTGCCGGGCCGCAGTACCACCCGTTGATCTGGGCCTGGTAGTCGTACGACAGCACCTTCTTCGCGGGCGGCTTCGGTGCGGCCTCCTTGCTGGCCAGGTCCGGGTCCGCCGAGGCGGCCTCCGGTGCGGCGGCGGCGCTGGACGGGGAGCTGCCGGGCTCCGCGCTCGGCGCGGCACTGCTCGGGGCGGCGCTACCGGGCGCGGGGCTGCTGGGTGCGGTGGCGGCCCGGGCCAGGCCACGGGAGGCGGCCGGCTCCTCGCGCAACTCGGCCACCGCGGCGGTGGTGTGCGTCTCGGCCGGGTCGTCGATCTGGGTGACCACGGCGCCGGCACCGGCGGCCAGGGCCAGCGCCAGCGCCGAGGTGGCCACGAGCTGGTAGGGGCGTTCGGTGGCCAGCCGACGAAGCTGACGCTTGAGGGTGTGCTTCACGAATCCTCCACGGGCTCAGGGGTGGTGTGGCACAGCGGCTCCGGCCATCCGGTGGACACCCGGAGGCGGAGTACGGGGCGGTGCCGTTTCACGGGATGCGCCCGGGGATCGGGCGGCTGCGGTGGGCCTGGGTCAGCGCGCGGACAGCGGACCGGCGAGCGCAGGCACCACGGTGCCGTGGAGGCGCAGGAATATCGGGGGGCGCTGATTGTGCTGCACGAGGAAAGGAGCTCCTTCCGACACCGCCGACCGGGTTAGCTGACGGATTCGGGCGGGAGGATCGCCCTACCGCGGGCCGTGGCTCGCGGATTCACCCCAATGGTGCAGTGGGTCCCCGGTTCGTGAGATCACGATTGAGCGGGTCGGCACGGCGTCGCCACTTGCGAACGGTAACCGCACCGGACGGGGTCGACATTACTGTGCGTCACAGCTCCTGCCAAGGCTGCCCTGAGCTGGCTAAACCTTCTTCCCGGTCAAATTTTTCGGGTATCGCGGAACTGTCGTCGCTCAATGGGACTCCGGGTCAGGAAGGCACTGTCGGTCGACAATCGGACCCGAGGTTGACAATTCCCCGGAGATTGCGCCCGGCATTCGATGTCTGCCCCACGATGACCGATTCCGCGATGACCGTGACCGGGGTCACCGAATAAATGGGAAAGAACCGTGCGCCTCAACCGGCCCGGGCCACCCGCCAGCGCGCCACGGCCCCCTGAGGGCCGGAGACGACCCGGGGTGAGGTCGGCAGCGGGTACGCCCGCGTCCGCTGCGCTGCGGCGTACGCCTCGGTGGACAGCGCCCGGGCCGCGTCGACGGCCAGTTCCGCGGCCCGCCAGGCCTCCCGCTCCTGCTGCCGAGCCGCCTGATAGGCCGCCTGGCGCCCGTCGCGTACCACCCGAGCCAGAAGAATCTCCTGTTCGGCGGGGTGACGCCGGGGATCCCAACCGGCCCGGTGCGCCAGCGCGTCGGTGAGTTGCCGGGCCGACAGATCACCCCGCCAGTACGCCGTCATCACGGCGTGGCGCAGCCAGCGTTCCCTGGCGGCGTACTCGGCGGGGGTGTGGGGGGGTACCGGGGGCGGGCAGCGCGCCGGCGGCGGCCAGTCGTCGGGCGGCGGTCTCCGCCTCGTCGTACGCGGCCCAGGCCCGGTCGAGTTCCGCCTGGGCGCGCTGCCAGGCCTCGCGGCGGCGGGCGGCGTTCTGGGCGGCCCCCGCCGCGGCCACGGCCACCTCGCCGGCATAGCGCCGCAGGTCCGCGGCGGCGGCATCCTCGTCGGGGAGGTCCGGGTCCCGGTCGGGCGAGGGGGCCGGTTCGGGTCGGGCCACCAGCACGGTGAGCACGCCCAGCGCGAGCACCAGCAGCACCGACCAGATGGCGGCGGCTCGGGGCACGTCGATCAGGAACTGGTAGAGAAGGGTCTTCTCCATGTCGGCACCTCGGGGAAGCTGATGTGGCGGTCTCGGCGGCGGGACTCGGGCCGTCCGTCACTCCGGGCCCTGGGGGACTTCCGGGGCACTACCGGAGGCCCAGGGGGTCCAGGCGGGCGAGGTCCGGGTGACTACGGCGGTACGGGCGCACGATCAGCGAACGGGTGGTGCACGGGCGCAGCCCGGGCCCGGGGTGACCACCGCTGGAGGCAGCCCGTGGGTAGCCCTGATGATCAGGGCGGCTTCCGGCGGCAGCGGCAACGGTGACACCGGCGTCGTAGCGGGCCCAGCCTCCGGGCGGTCGTCGCCACCGGGCCCCCACCTCTCGACAGGCAGGGCTACGGCGGCGCAGCCATCGGCGACCGAGGACGCCGGGGCACCCTCTGAAGACCAGACAAGGCCGGCTGCCGTGGGCTGCCCGGCCGGACCGAGGTCCTCGATCGCCCCGGGGTGGGTGGGCATGGCCCAGACCCCGACGGTGAAGGCGGCGGCGACCGCGAACCCGGTCAGCAGTCGTGCCACCCGGCGCGCAAACCACCACAGGGGACGGGTGGAGAGGACCGGGAGCACGATGTCACGCTACCGCCGGTGTCCGCAGCCCGCACCGCCGCCCGGCGTGTCGCGCCGAGGAACCTGATTCGGGTTGCCGCCCTGGTCGGCAGGCCAGAACCCTACCGTCCAGCATGGAGGTCAGCCGATGCCTCGGCACCGGAGACAGGCTCGGCACGGGGGGCGGGCACCGCACCGGGCGCAGCCTCGGAGGTGGGCGCAGGCCCGGTGCCGGGTGTGGGGTTGGTGGCGCTGGGGCGGGCCGTGCGGCGGGGAGGCGCCAGGCGACGCATCATCGGCTGTTCGACGAAGCGGTGCACCAGGGCGGCGAGGCCCAGGGTCAGCAGCAGGAAGCCGATCACCGCGGCCGGGCCCCACCAGCCGGGCAGACCGGTCCCCCAGTCTCCGGTGACCCGGAGAATCGTCATGATCACGAAGACGTGCACCAGGTAGAAGGCGAACGACACCTCACCGAGCCAGACCATCGGGCGCGACCGCAGGGGCGAGCGACGACCCCGCACATCGGCGTCCGCCGCGGCGGCGATGAGCACCACGTACGCCGCCGACAGCAGCGCCGCCCAGAACTCGGCCGGAATCCACTGCGCGGCGACCACCCAGGTGACCACGAAGATGAGGCTCGCCAGGGGCAGGCCGGGACCCCGCCAGCGGCCCCGCAGCATGAGTTCGGCGGCGGCCACCCCCATCCAGAACTCCAGCGAGCGGACCAGGGGGAACACCTGGGTGAACCACCACCGGCTCTGCTCCGGCACCAGGGTCTGCCCGGGCCACAGCGCCAGGATCAGCAACGGTACGGCGATCACAACCGCCCACAGCAGCCAGGGGCGGGCCCGCCGCACCAGGGGCAGGGCCAGCGGCAGGCACAGATAGAAGAAGAGTTCGCAGGACAGCGACCAACTGACGTTGTTCACGCTGTAGAAGTAGCCGGGACGGGGATCCCAGGCCTGGAGCAGGAACAGGTTCTCCAGCGCCGCGACCGGGTTGATCGGATCGGCGAACCAGAGGGCCGCCGCCATGGCCAGCACCCAGAGCAGTACGTGGTTCGGATAGATCTTGGCGAACCGGCGTCGCCAGAACCCCCGTCGCGAGTCTCCCGGCCGGGCCGACCAGACCAGCACGAACCCGCTGAGGATGAAGAAGAACTGCACCCCGGACAGGCCCAGGGTGAAGATCTTGCCGACGACCGCCTGGTAATCCGGCTCTGCGATGATCCGCATGGTGCCGGCGTGGAAGCCGAAGACCAGCAGCGCGGCCACCCACCGCAGCCCGGTCAGCGAGGGTAGTCGGCTAGCCTGCCCCCGGCCGGGTGCGATGCCCGCCGCCACCGGTGCGCTGGTCATGCCGGCACCTGAGACGTCGACGGCGTCGGAGGCACGCGCCTCTCCTCCCAACGGGCCACCTGCCCGATCCGATCGGCTACCGGCGGCCACCCGTTCGGCGCCGCCCGTCGTGGCACCCTACCCAATCAGAGATCGACCCACTTCTGGGGACCGGGCGGCACCGCGATCACCAGGCAGGCGAGGGCACCCAATGGCGCAGGATCACCCGCCTGACCTCCCGAACCCCGCACGATCGCCCATGCTAGAAACATCCAGGGTTGATCGCCCCCGTCAGCACTTCGACGCGAAGGGCCAATCATGACCCAGTCCCCGACCGAACCGCGATCCCGCTGGTCACCCTGGTCCCTGCACGGCGACGGCCGCACCGTACGCCCCGGGGACGTGGTGCACCCCGACGAACGGCTCTCCTGGCCCCGCACCCTGGGCATCGGGGTGCAGCATGTGGTGGCGATGTTCGGGGCCACCTTCACGGTGCCCCTGATCACCGGCTTCCCGCCGGCCACCACCCTCTTCTTCTCCGGGCTGGGCACCCTGCTCTTCCTGCTGATCACCGGCAACCGGCTGCCGTCGTACCTCGGCTCGTCGTTCGCCTTCATCGCCCCGGTGCTGGCGGCCAAGGCCGGCGGCGACATCGGCCCGGCCCTCGGCGGCATCGTCGTGGTCGGGGCGACGATCGCCCTGGTCGGCATGGTGGTGCAGTTCTCCGGAGCGGGTTGGATCAACCGACTGATGCCGCCGCTGGTCACCGGCGCCATCGTGATGCTGATCGGGTTGAACCTCGCCCCGGTGGCATGGGACGGCGGCGGGAACGGCGGGGTCAAGGCCCAACCCCTGGTCGCGGTGGTCACCCTGGCCGCGATCCTGATCTGCACGGTGCTGTTCCGGGGCTTTCTGGGCCGGCTGTCCATCCTGCTCGGGGTGCTCGTCGGCTGGCTGCTCGCCGCGCTGACCGGCGGGCTGGACCCGGCGACGGTCACCGGGCTGCGGGAGGCCGCCTGGGTCGGGCTGCCCGAGTTCCACACGCCCAGCTTCAGCCTGCGCGCCGTGGTGCTCGTCATCCCGGTGGTCCTGGTGCTGATCGCGGAGAACGCCGGCCACGTCAAGGCGGTCGCCGCCACGACCGGGCGGAACATGGACCGGGACATGGGCAAGGCGTTCATGGGTGACGGCGTGGCCACCATGCTCGCCGGCTCCGGCGGCGGCTCCGGCACCACCACGTACGCCGAGAACATCGGGGTGATGGCGGCGACCCGGGTCTACTCGACCGCCGCGTACTGGATCGCCGGGCTGGCCGCGGTGCTGCTCGGGCTCAGCCCGAAGGTCGGCGCGCTGATCCTCACCGTGCCGGCCGGGGTGCTCGGCGGCGCCACCACCGCCCTCTACGGGCTGATCGCCATCCTCGGTGCCCGGATCTGGCTGGACAACCGGGTCGACTTCCAGGACCCGGTCAACCTGCTGACCGCCGCCGTAGCAGTGATCATCGGGGCCGCCGACTACACCCTCACCGCCGGCGACCTCTCCTTCCACGGCATCGCCCTGGGCTCCGCCGCCGCCCTGATCATCTACCACGGCATGCGCCTGATCGCCCGCCTCCGCAACACCACCCCGACCTCCCGCCAGGGCCCCGAGCCGGAACTCTGAGCAGACCCGCTGCCACCCCGCCCTCCCCGCCCCACCCCGCCCTCGCCCCCACCCCGCCCTCGCCCCCACCCCGCCCTCGCCGCTGTTGATCAAGAGGTTTTGGTCGTGACAAGCGCGATTCTCGACGCAAACCTCTTGATCAACAGGGCGAGAGGGGTGTGGTGAGGGCGAGAGGAAGGGGGTCAGGCAGGGTGGGTGGGTGAGTGGGTCAGGGGCGGTCGATTTGGTGGCCTATTACGGTCGGGCCGAGCATGACGGCGAAGCCGGAACCGTCGCGGCGGGGGTCCTCGGCCGGTAGGGCCACCGGTTCGCCGTTGGCGGTCGCGCCGACCGGGCGAGGGCCGGCCCAGGCGACGACCACCTCGGTCTCACCCTTGAGGAAGCGCTGGGCGCGCACCCCGGCGGTCGCCCGCCCCTTGACCGGGTACGCCGAGAAGGGGGTCACCTTGACGGTGGCCCCGGTCGAGGTCACCACCATCGGCTCACCGTGGTCCGGGTCGTCGGTGCGTACCGCGCCGAAGAAGACCACCTGGGCCCCGGCCGACAGGGCGATGCCGGCCATGCCGCCACCCTTGAGGCCCTGTGGTCGCACCAGCCCGGCCGGGAAGCGCAACAGCGAGGCCGCGTTGGTGAGGAAGGTCAGGTTCTCGGCGCCGTCGACCAGCCAGGTGGCTCCGATGACCTCGTCTCCTTCCCGCAGCCCGATCACCTCGAACTCGTCGGAACGTACCGGCCAGTCGGGGGCGCAGACCTTGACCACCCCCTGACGGGTACCCAACGCCAGACCCGGGGAGCCTTCGGCGGCGGCACCCAGGGGCGCCAGACCCACCACGGTCTCCCCCGGCTCCAGCGGCACCAACTCGGCGGCCGACATCCCGCCGCGCAGCGACACCGTGCCGGACTGCTCCGGCAACACCGGCAGGGGCAGCACATCCACCTTGAAGGCCCTACCGGCACTGGTCACCAGCAGCACCCGGCCCCGGGCGGTGGAGTGCACCATGGCGCGTACCGCGTCGTGCTTGACCCGGCCGTGCCGACGCCGCCCCTCGGCGGCCTCCTCCGACTCGGCCGCGGTACGGGCCACCAGGCCGGTGGCGGACAGGATCACCTGGCAGGGGTCGTCGGCCACCTCCAGCGGCCCGGCCGGGGCGGAGGCGGCGAGCACCTCCTTGAGATCACCGTCGACGAGGACGGTACGACGCGGGGTGGTGAACTGCTTGACCACCGCGGCCAACTCGTCGGAGACGAGCTTCTTCAGCACCTTCTCGTCGTCGAGGATGGTGGACAGCTCGGCGATCTCGGCACGCAGCTTCTCCTGCTCGGCCTCCAACTCCAGCCGGTCGTACTTGGTCAGCCGACGCAGCGGGGTGTCCAGGATGTAGCCGGCCTGGATCTCGGAGAGCTTGAACCGGCGCATCAGGCCGTCCTTGGCGTCCTGGGCGTCCTCGCTGGCCCGGATCAGCTTGACCACCTTGTCGATGTCGAGCAGGGCGATCAGCAGACCGTCGACCAGGTGCAGCCGCTCCTGGCGCTTACGCCTGCGGTACGCGCTGCGCCGGGTCACCACCTCGTAGCGGTGTGCCAGGAACACCTCCAGCAGCGGCTTCAGCCCCAGGGTGCGCGGCTGCCCGTCGACCAGCACCAGGTTGTTCACCCCGAAGGACTGCTCCAGCGGGGTGAGGCGGTACAGGTCGGCCAGCAGCGCCTGGGGGTTGACCCCCACCTTGCACTCGATGACCAGGCGGGTGCCGTTCTCCCGGTCGGTCAGGTCCTTGACGTCGGCGATCCCGGTCAGCCGCTTGGTCTTGGTGACCTCGTTGGTGATGGCGGCGATGACCTTCTCCGCACCCACCCCGTACGGCAACTCGACCACCGTGATCGCCTGCCGACCCCGACTGCCCTCCAGCGGGCCGATCTCCACCTTGCCGCGCATCCGCACCACGCCCCGGCCGGTCTCGTACGCCCGGCGCACCTCGTCCAGGCCGAGCAGCAGCCCACCGGTGGGCAGGTCCGGACCGGGCACGAACTCCATCAGCTTGTCGAGGGTGGCGTCGGGGTGCCGGATCAGCCAGCGGGCCGCCGAGACGACCTCCCCCAGGTTGTGCGGGATCATGTTGGTGGCCATCCCGACCGCGATCCCGGAGGTGCCGTTGACCAGCAGGTTCGGGAAGGCAGCCGGCAGTACGGTGGGCTGGGTCAGCGAGCCGTCGTAGTTGGGCTCGACATCGACGGTCTCCTCACCCAGCTCGCCGACGAGCAGCATCGCCTCCCGCGACATCCGAGCCTCGGTGTTGTGGTTGACGAAACCGCCAGCGAGGAATGAGTGGTCTTCGGTGTCGACTCTGATCGAGTAGACCTCGGCCGGCTCGCACGCGGTCACCTCGGTGATCCGCTCGAATCGGTAGCCCGAGTCCATCACGGGCAGGATCGTCGCAAGTACCTCGGGATCCTTGATCCGATCGACGATGCGAAGCCGTTCAGTCTCCCAACGCTCTACCCGGTCAAAGTTGTGCTGAGTCAGCCACTTGCGGCCCGAACCACGCCTGTCGAAGGCGAGCGCCCCACGAACGTATTCGGCCACGAAAGGCACGTGGTCTTTACTGAGTCGATGCGGGCGCAACGGTGAACGTTTGAGCACCCTGTGCAGCACAGCCTGCTTGGTACGGAGGAACCCGACCCGATTGGCGAACGCCGCAATGTTCCGCATCCCTGAAATGACCAGCCGATGCTCCACCGAGCCACTCGGACGCGTATATTGCCGCCAACACGCGATGACACCGAACTCCGCCAACAACTCTTGGACGTCCCGAGTAAGGCGTTCGCTGAAGCTCGTGTACTGAATGGTGAAGCTGTCCTTCGCTACCCGTACGCCGCCGTCTCCTTCGAACAACGCCATCAGGAACGAGCGCTTCACACCCCACCCTCCGGTCCAGACGAACTGCGGAACGAACTTGTCCCGCGCCTGGTGCCCGATGAGTTCGGCTAGCGGGCTGGCACGGAACGCGGCCATCCCCCCGGCATACTCCTGTACATCCAACTCCTGGATGCGTTTGCGGTCGCGGCGGGTATGCCGCTCGCTGACGTAGCGCTGCCCGCCTACAACTTGGTCGTAGGCATGCAGGACCTCGCCGAAGAAGTGCTCATCCGTATTGTTGAAGCCCGCTCGCGACTCACTCGCGAACCCTTCGGATACCCAGGCGCCCCCGAGTACTCCCAGCATGTACTCCCGAGCCGTAGGGGTTACCTGGTACCAGGCGTTCCGCGCGATGCAGACGACCGTGTCGGGGGTCACCTCGTCGAGACGGCGCCACTGGAACACCGGCACGCCGAGCGGCACCTCCAGACACAAGACCAGGTGATTCTCACTGCCCCGGAGTGAGAACCCGGCTTCCGTACGGATCTGGATGGTGGGATGGACACCCGAGTTGAAAACCTTGCTCGCCCGGACGGCCTTGCCGTCCTTGTCGAGTACCTCGAAATCGACGTCAGCTTCACTATCGGGAGCGAGATTCGCCAGCTCGCCGATTCGAGGACTCGAACCGTCTGCCAGGCGAATCCGAGTATCGCCCGTCACACAGTAACGCGCCGCCGCCGGTCCGTCGTCCGGGCTGCCGAAGTTGCCGTGCCCGTCGATGAGTGGCACATTCAGGGAGAAGTCCTGCGCCATCCGGACCATCGCGTCGTAGATCGCGGTGTCGCCGTGCGGGTGGTAGCGCCCCATCACGTCACCGACCACCCGGGCCGACTTGACGTGGGCCCGGTCGGGCCGGAAGCTCGACTCGTACATGGCGTACAGGATGCGCCGGTGCACCGGCTTCAGGCCGTCGCGGGCGTCCGGCAGGGCCCGGGAGTGGATGACCGAGAAGGCGTACTCCAGGTAGGAGTCGGACACCTCGGTGACCAGCGGGTTGTCGAAGACCCGCGCGCCGGCCCGGTCGAACGCGGAGTGGTCGACCTTCGTTTCCTTGCGGCGTGCCATGGTTCAGCTTTCCTTCCGAAGAACCCGTTGGTCAGGCGTCGATGGCGTCGCGGTCGACCCGGTCGGCGGAGTCGATCAGCCAGTTGCGGCGCGGCTCGACCTTCTCCCCCATCAGCAGTTCGAGGATCCGCTCGGCGGCGTCGACATCCTCCAGAGTGATCCGCCGCACCGACCGGGTGGCCGGGTTCATCGTGGTCTCCCACAACTCGTCGGCGTCCATCTCACCGAGACCCTTGAACCGGGGAATGGGGGTGACGATCTGCTTGCCGGCCTTCTCCAGCTTGCGGACGGTCGCCTCCATCTCCGCCTGGGTGTAGGTGTAGACGGTCTCCGGGTTACGCCCCCTGGTGGTGATCTTGTGCAGTGGCGGCATCGCGGCGTAGAGCCGACCCGCCTCGATCAACGGCCGCATGTACCGGGCGAACAGGGTGATCAGCAGGGTCCGGATGTGGGCGCCGTCGACGTCCGCGTCGGCCATGATGAGCACCCGGCCGTACCGCATCGAGGACAGGTCGAAGGTACGCCCGGAGCCCGCCCCGAGCACCTGCACGATGGCGGCGCACTCGGCATTGTCCAGCACCTGCTGGAGGTTGGCCTTCTGCACGTTGAGGATCTTGCCGCGAATCGGGAGAAGCGCCTGATACTCGGCAGAACGGGCAAGTCGCCCCGTACCCAGGGCGCTGTCCCCCTCCACGATGAACAATTCGCTTCTGTCGATGCCTGAGGCGCGGCAGTCGACCAGTTTGGCCGGCATGGCGGCGCCTTCGAGCGCGGTCTTGCGGCGGGCGGCGTCCTTCTGCTGCTTCTGGGTCAGGCGCACCCGCGCGGCGTCGACGATCTTCTGGAGGACGGTACGCGCCTCGGTCTTGGTCCTGCGGTCCTCCAGCCAGGACTTGAGGTGCTGCTCGACCAGGCCCTGCACCACCTTGGTGACCCCGGCGGTGGAGAGTTCGTCCTTGGTCTGGGAGGTGAACTGCGGCTCGGGCACCCGCACGTGCACCACCGCGGTCATGCCCTCCAGCACGTCGTCCAGGGTGGGGGCGTCCTCCTTGGCCTTGAGCAGGCCACGGGTATTGCGTACGGCGTCGGCGAGGGTACGCACCAGGGCCCGTTCGAAGCCCTTGCGGTGAGTCCCGCCGTGCGCGTTACGGATGGTGTTGGTGAAGCACTCGACCGTGCGCTCGTAGCCGGTGCCCCAGCGGAAGGCCACCTCGATCTCGGCGCGTCGCTGCACGTTGGACTGCATCACGCCGTTGGCGTCGGCGGCGTTCTCCCGGTAGGTGCCCTCGCCGGTGACCAGCAGGGTGCCGGAGACCGGCCGGTCGCCGGAGGGGGCCAGGAAGTCCACCATGTCGGTGAGCCCGTTGGGGTAGTGGAACTGCTCCTCGGTCGGCTCCTGGGCGGTGAGGTCGCGCAGGGTGTAGCTGACCCCGGGCACCAGGAAGGCGGTGTGCCGCAGCTTGGCGCGTACCGCGTCGTGGTCCAGGGCCGCGCCGGTCTCGAAGTAGCGGGGGTCGTACCAGTAGCGGATCGAGGTGCCGGTGCGCTGGCCGCGCTTCATCGCGCCGGCTACCTGGAGGCCGGGGCCGGGGGTGAACGGCGCCTCCGGGCCCTCACCCTCGAAGATGCCGGGTGCCCCGTGCCGGAACGACATGGTGTGCACCTTGCCGCCGCGACGGACGGTGACGTCGAACCGGCGGGACAGCGCGTTGACCGCCGAGGCGCCGACCCCGTGCAGACCACCGGAGGTCTTGTAGCCGGAGCCGCCGAACTTGCCGCCGGCGTGCAGCCGGGTGAGCACCAGCTCGACCCCGGAGATGCCGGAGCGGGCGTGCACGTCGGTGGGGATGCCCCGCCCGTCGTCGTCCACCTGCACCGAACCGTCGGGGTGCAGGATGACCTCGATCTTCGTGGCGTGGCCGGCGACGCCCTCGTCGGTGGAGTTGTCCAGGATCTCGTTGACGAGGTGACCCACGCCACGACTGTCGGTGGAGCCGATGTACATGCCGGGCCGCTTGCGAACGGCGTCCAGCCCCTCAAGATGGGTGAGGTCATCGGCCCCGTACAGGGTCTCAGGCTCTGCGGTCAACTCCGTCGTACTCCCCGGTCTCGGCGATGTGCTGCCCCACACCGTCGGTGGTCGGCCCAGCGTGGGACGGCCGCAGCGAGCGTAGCCGTACGCCCCGACACCTGACGCGGACACCCGCGCGGCACGCCGCAGGAGGCCTCTGCTGGTGGCACCTGCCGCGGTCAACGCCCCGGCGCCGCACCTTATGCCCGACGCCGTCTCGGTGTGGGCTGGGATTTAACTCCCGCCTGACCCAGATGTCACATCTGTTTCCCGTGTTGACGCACGTCACACCTGCGTGATTCCATCACGAGAAGAGGATCTTTCATATTTCTATGAATGGATGGGGCTGCCATGCCGAGGTTGCGTCGTACCGCCGCCGCGATGGTTCTGGCCGTCGCCGCGGCGACCCTCTCCACCGCCATCACCCACACCGCCCCGGCGACCGCTGCGGCACCCACCGCCGCGGTCGCCCTCGGCGACAGCTTCATCAGCGGCGAAGGCGCCGGGGCCTACCAGCCGGTGGTCGACTCGACCGGGGTCGCGCGCAACTTCCCGGGCTGGACCGCGCCGAACAACAACGCCTTCTTCTGCCACCGGTCCGGCAATGCCTCGCTGCACAAGGCGTCACTGCCCGGCATTCAGGACCGGTTCAACCTGGCCTGCTCCGGCGGCCAGCCGCGCGACATCGCCGCCGCCTCGTCGGCACGCACCGGCGGTCGGCAGGTGGCCGCCCAACTCGACCAGCTCCGCACGGTCGCCCAGACCCACGACATCGACCTGGTGCTGATCGGTCTGGGCTCCAACAACAGCTCGTTCACCTTCGGCGGGGTGGCGGAGAAGTGCGCCAACCGGTTCATCGCCGACGCCTGGACCGGCTGGTGGGAGTTCTGGGCGTACCTCAACGGCCCGGTGGAGCAGAAGCCCTGCACGGACGCCGACCTGGCCACCGCCGCGCAGATCAGCGCCGCGACCGCCGAGACCACCGCGGCGGTACGCCAGATCCTGACCACGTTGCGCGAGGTGGACGCCGACGGTCAGCACCGGGTGGTGTTGCAGGACTACACGAACCCGCTGCCGCTGGACCTGGCCTCGTCGTACCACTCGGAGGACAGCCGGGACGACACCCGGGACAAGTTCCGCGCCCTCGGAGCGGAGCGGTACGCCGCCGGCTGCCCGATCCACCGGGCCAGCCTGGCCCCCGGCCACCGGTTCTCCCAGGGGCTCGGCACCATCGTCCGCTCCACCCGGGACACCCTGGCCGCCGAGTTCCCCGGTGCCGACCTGGTCTACCTCAACGTCCAACGGGCCTTCGACGGCGCCCGGCTCTGCGAGAACTCGAACAGCCCGACCGGCACGCTGGCCACCCCGATCCGGCTGATGGACAACCCGCCCAACGGCACCTTCGTCACCAGCCTCTCCGGCAAGGACAAGATCGCCATCCAGCGGATCGCGAACACCTGCGCGACCTACTTCCAGACCTGCCAGGAGTCGTGGCACCCGAACGCCGCCGGGCATCAGGTGCTCGGCCAGTGCCTGGCCGGGGCGGCCACCACCACCGCTCGCTCGGTGACCTGCGTACGGGCCTCGAACGGCACGATAAGCGTCTCCTGACCATCCGGGACCGGCCCGTATCCCCGTGGTGCGGGCCGGTCGCCGTCGCCACTCAGGGCGCGGGCGGTGCACCGAGGGCGAGCAGTACCGGGCCGGTCGGTGAGTCGACGAGATCGGCCATGCTGACCTGGTCGAGCACGGCGAGGAAGGCCTCCTGCGCCCGGCGCAGCTCTACCCGTAGCCGGCAGGCTGCCCGCAGCGGGCAGGCCGGTGCCTCGCAGTCGACCACCTCGCCGGCTCCCTCGAACGCCCGTACCACCTGCCCGACGGTGTAGGTGGCGGCGTCCGCGGCGAACGCCACTCCGCCGGAGCGGCCCCGGATGGTCACCAGCACGCCGAGGTGCTGCAACCGCTGCACCACCTTCGCCACGTGGTTGCGGGGCAGCGCCAGCCGCTGGGCCAACTCGTCCACCGTGGTCCTGCGGCCGGAGGCGGCGGTCAGCATGGCGATCCGCATCGCCATGTCGGTGGACCGGTTGAGCTTCACCTTTCGACCCTACGGTGGCCGTGCGCCGCACCGGCCGCCGGTGTGATCCGCGCGACCAGCGATCCGGGACCTTCGACCCTAAAGAGGTAACTGCGATACCTGTTTTGGTGAGCGCGTCCGTAACGTTCGTCCCGAAGGAGAACATCGTGCTCACCCAGTCCTCAGCAGAGGTGGTTACGGCGACCCTGCCCGCCGTACGGGCGCACGGCGAAGCCATCACGCGCCGGTTCTACCAGCGGATGTTCGCCGCGCATCCCGAGCTGCTCGACCTGTTCAACCGGGGCAACCAGGCCAGCGGCAGTCAACAGGCGGCCCTGGCCGCCGCCGTGGTCGCGTACGCCGAGCACCTGGTCGGCGCGGGTGCCAAGCCCTGGGGTCCGGTGCTGGACCGAATCGCGCACAAGCACGCCTCCCTGGGGATCACCCCGGCCCAGTACACCGTCGTGGGCCGGCACCTGCTCGCCGCCGTCGGCGAGGTGCTCGGCGACGCGGTCACCCCGCCCGTCGCCCTCGCCTGGGACGAGGTCTACTGGCTGCTGGCCGTCGAACTGGTCGCCCGGGAGGCCCGACTCCACGCCGCCGCCGGGCTGGCCGAGGGCGGATCGGTGTGGCGCCCGTGGCGGGTGACGGCACGCCGGCAGGAGACCCCCGAGGTGGTGTCGTTCACTTTGACGCCCGACGACCCCGGCGAGGTCCCCACCTTCGTACCGGGCCAGTACACCTCGGTCGCGGTGGACCTCGGCGGCGGTCGTGGCCGGCAGATCCGCCAGTACAGCCTCGCCGGACGTCCCGGCGCCGCGCACTGGCGGATCGCCGTCAAGCGACTGCGCGGGATCGACGGCGCCCCGGACGGTCAGGTCTCGACCTTCCTGCACGAGCAGGTGACGGTCGGTACGACGTTGCGGCTCAGCCCGCCTTTCGGCGAGGTCAGCGCCGTCGCGGGCGATGGCCCGCTGCTGCTGGTCAGCGCCGGCATCGGGCTGACCCCGGCGATGGCCGCGCTGGAACACCTGGCGGTCACCGCGCCGCAGCGCCCGGTGGTGCTGGTGCACGCCGACCGGGCCGGCGCCGCCCATGCGCTGCGCGGTGACCTGCCGCGCCTGCACGCCGCGCTGCCGAACCTGCGCACCAGGCTGTGGTACGAGGACACCAGCGACGTCGCCCTGCCCGGGGTCGCCGTCGAGGTGACCGGCGGCCGGGTGGACCCCGAGTCGATCCCACTCTCCCCCGACGCCCACGTGCACCTCTGCGGGCCGCTGCCGTTCATGAACCTCGTCCGGGGTGGACTGTTGCGCCGGGGCGTACCGGTGGAGCGGATCGCCTACGAGGTGTTCGGGCCGGGCATGCTGCGCGGCTAGCGCGCCGACCCCGGCGGGTCGCTCGACTCGCCGGGGGCCGCCCCCGCCACACCCTACTCGCGGGTAACCTGTGCTGGTGAGCGCGACGGTGGAATACGTGCAGGAATTCGTCCAGGTCGACGGCGCCCGCCTGGGCATCCAGGTCTATCCGGAGCCCACCGGCCCGGCGGAGGCACCGGTGGTGCTGGTCGTGCCGGCCATGGGGGTGCGGGCCCGGTACTACCGGCCCTTCGCCACCGCCCTGCGCGCCGCCGGACTGCGGGTGGTCGTGGCCGACCTGCGGGGCACCGGCGAGAGCACCCCCAGACCCAGCCGGGCCTGCCGGTACGGCTACCCGGAACTGGCCGCCGACATCGGTGCGGTACGCGCCGCCCTCAAGGCCCGGTTCGACGGTCGGCGCACCCTGCTGTTGGGGCACTCCCTCGGTGGGCAGGCCGCGGTGCTGCACCTGGCCCTGCACGGCGAACAGGAGGTCGACGGGTTGGTGCTGATGGCCGTGGGGATCCCGTACTGGCGGGACTTCACCGGCCCACGGCGCTACGGCGTGTTGCCGTACACCCAGGGCATCGCCGCCACGGCCCGGCTGCTCGGGGTCTGGCCCGGCTGGGGGTTCGGTGGCCGGCAGGCCCGCGGGGTGATCCGCGACTGGGCGTACACCGCCCGCACCGGCCGCTTCCCTGACCTGGAGGGGGTGGACACCGAGGCGGCGGTGCGGCAGATCCGTACCCCGGTGCTGGCCGTCAGCTTCGCGCACGACCAGTACACCCCGCATCCGACCCTGGACCGGCTCTGCGCCAAGCTTCCCGCGGCTGCCGTGGTACGCGTGCGGTACCCCGACCCGCAGGGTGTCCCGCTGGACCACTTCACCTGGGTACGCCAGGCCGCCGAGCCACTGGCCGCGCGGGTGGCCGACTTCGCCGCCACTCTGCCGGCCCGCTGACCCCTCGCACCCCCACCCGGTGATTAGGGCCTGCCAGGGCGGGTAAGCCGCAGCGCTCGAAAACGGCTTGAGGGGGACAAACATGTCGGACACACACACCGCTCTTCGATCCATGCACGACCTGGGCCTGGCGGCCTGGTTCGGTGGCTCCCTGATGGGGGCCTTCGGCGTCAACGGCGCCGCGGCCCAGGTCGGCGACTCGACCCAACGGCTGCCGGTGGCCTCGGCCGGCTGGTCCCGGTGGACCCCGGTCAACGCCGCCGCCATCGGCGCCCACCTGGCCGGGGCGGTCGGTGAACTGGTCACCGAGAGCCCTCGGCTGGCCGCCCAACGGGGTGTCGGCCGGGTGAGCACCCTGAAGACGGCCCTGACCCTCAGCGCCCTGGCGGTGACCGGGTACAGCCGGCTGCTCGGCAACCGCCTGGCCCGGGCGGGTGGGCCCAGCGTGGCGGGGGTGACCGAGCCGAATCAGCAGACCCCGCAGAACGTGGCCGCCTGTCAGCGGCAGCTCAAGCTGCTCCAGTGGACCATTCCGGCGCTCACCGGCGCGCTGATCGTGGTCACCGCGTACATGGGTGAGCAGCAGAAACCCGGACAGGTCCTGCGCGGCATCATCGGCCGGGCCAACGGGCTGATGCAGTCGCCGAAGACGATGGCCAAGGCCGGCGGGCTGATGCAGATGTCGAAGGCGATGAGCCACAACGGCCACTGAGGGTCGGTCGGCCCGGCGGGGTCGAGCATCCGGCTCAGCGGCGCGACGACCGTTCGGCTCCGGCTGGTACCCGCCCGGCGGTGAGCAGACCGGCCAGCCGTTCGGCGTCGCGCTGGGCCTGCCCGGCACAGCAGTTGTTGAACAGCACATGCAGTTCGTCGGCCTGCCCGGCGAGTTCGGTCAGCAACTCCGACCAGATGCCCAGCTCCCGATCCGCGTAGGCGTACCGGAAGCGGTCCTCCTTGTCGCCGCCGGCCCAGGCGGTGCTGTGCCCGTGCATCCGTACCATCGCCAGGTCGGCGGTGGCGATCAGGATCGGTGGCACCGACTCGGGGTGGCCCTGCGGCATGTCCACGGCGCAGTTGGTCAGCCCGTGCTCGCGGAGGAAGGCCAGGGTCTCCAGCGCCGCGGTGCCGTCGAACCAGGACCCGTGTCGCAACTCGACCGCCACCCGCCACGGTCGGCAGCGATCGGCCAGTTCGGCGATCCGGCGCCGGGCCGCCTCGCCGCGGGCCAGCCACGGCGGGAACTGCAACAGCACCGCGCCGAGCCGGTCGGCCGCCGCGATCGGGGCCAGCGCCGCCCGGAACCGGCGCCACAGCTCGTCGTACGCCGCCGGTGGCAGGTCCCGGCGGCGGATCCGGGCCGGGCCGCCGCTGGGGCGCAGGTCGGCGGGGAGGGTGGCGACCGGGGTCGGGTGGCCGGTGAACAGGCGGTACGCCTTGACGTTGAAGGTGAAGTCGTCCCCGGTGGCCTCGACCCAGCCCTGGGTGGTCTCCGGCGTCGGCACGGCGTAGTACGAGGTGTCCACCTCGACCAGGGGGAACTTGCCGGCGTAGTAGTCGAGCCGACCGGACGGGGTGTTCGCCGCCCGCGGGTACCAGCCGGACCGCACCAGCGTCTGATCGGCCCATGAGGACGTGCCCACCTTGATGACACTCATGTAATTCAGTGCACCGCTACCCGGTGCGATCGGCAACCGCTGGCGCGACGGCTGGGTTTGAATGGATCCTCACCGGGCAGCCGAAGCGTTGGCTTCAGCGGACAAGGAGGCAAGGATGCGTGCGCTACGGCTGCCAGCATGGAAGACCGACCCGGAACTGGTCGAGGTGGACGAGCCGACACCCGGACCGGGTCAGGTGGTGGTGAAGATCGGCGCTGCCGGTGCCTGCCACTCCGACCTGCACCTGATGCACGACTTCGAGGCGGGCGGCCTGCCCTGGAACCCGCCGTTCACCCTGGGGCACGAGAACGCCGGTTGGGTACACGCCCTCGGTTCCGGGGTGACCTCACTGGAGTTGAACCAACCGGTCGCCGTGTACGGGCCGTGGGGCTGTGGGGTCTGCCCCCGCTGCCGGCTCGGCGCCGAGAACTACTGCGAGAATCCGGCCGCCGCGCCGATCCCGGGTGGTGGGGGCGGTCTCGGCCTGGACGGCGGGATGGCCGACTACCAACTCGTGCCGGACGCCCGGCTGGTGGTGCCGCTGCCCGACGGGCTGGATCCGGTGCAGGCGGCGCCGCTGACCGACGCGGGGCTGACCCCGTACCACGCGATCCGCCGGTCCTGGTCCAAGCTGCCGCCCGGCAGCACCGCCGTGGTGATCGGCGTGGGTGGGCTGGGGCATGTGGGGGTGCAGATCCTCAAGGCCACCACCGCGGCCCGGATCATCGCCGTGGACACCCGGGACGACGCGTTGCGGCTGGCCGAGGAGTGCGGCGCCGACCTGGTGCTGCGATCGGGTGAGCGGACCGTCGAGGAGATCCGTTCGGCCACCGGGGGCCGGGGTGCGGACGTCGTGCTGGACTTCGTCGGCGCGGACGCCACCCTGAAGATGGGGGCCGCCGCCGCGCGTACCGTGGGGGACCTGACCATCGTCGGTATCGGCGGCGGGACCCTGCCGGTGAGCTTCTTCTCCGTGCCGTACGAGGTCAGCATCCAGACCACCTACTGGGGTAGCCGACCGGAGCTGATCGAGGTGCTGGATCTGGGTGCCCGTGGGCTGCTGCGGCCGAAGACGACCACCTTCAAACTGGATCAGGCGATGACCGCGTACCGGCAGATGCAGGACGGCACCCTGGAAGGCCGGGCCGTGATCGTGCCGTGACCACCGACGCGGCGGCCCCTAGAGTGATCATGTGGTCGCCGCGTTGGAGCTTTATCTGGACACCGTCGCCACCCGCCGCATCCGGGTCCTCTGGGACGCTCTGGAGGCCGAGGGCGTGCAGAGCCTGCGCTCGCTGCTGGAGCAGCGGCACCGGCCGCACGTGTCGCTGGCGGTAGCACCGCGTTTCGACCCGCAGCGGGTGGCGGCGGCGTTGGAGGGTACGACCGTGGCCGCGCCGCTGCGGCTGTCCTTCCAGTACGTCGGCCAGTTCGTCGGCCGGGTGCTCTGGCTGGGCCTGGCGCCCACCGTGGAACTGCTGGAGCACCATCGGCGGGTGCACGACCGGCTGACCGCCGCCGGCATCCCCCTGGCCGAGCACTACCGCCCAGGCAACTGGATCCCGCACTGCACCCTTTCCATGCGGGTACCGAACACCCTGTTGACCCCGGCCATCCGCCGCTGCCTGGAGATCCTCCCCCTGGAAGCCACCATCACCAGCGCCGCCCTGACCGACCACGCCCACAACATCTCCCACCCCCTCCCCTAACCACCCTCACCCCTATTTCCCCCGTCGATCTTGCACTTTTTGTCGCCGCATACCGCGCATAGCGGACGAATCAGCGACCGAAAGTGCAAGATCGACGGGGGACAGAGGGGGTGGCGGGGAGGGTGAGGGGTTAGGAGGTGGGGTCGGGGTGGCCGTGGCGCCAGTAGCCCATGAAGGCGACGGCGCGGCGGTCCAGGGCGCAGTCGTTGACCAGGTGGCGGCGCAGGGTACGGATGACGCCCGCCTCCCCCGCCAGCCAGGCGTAGCAGGGGGCCGAGGGCGGGACCTCGGGCACCTCCCAGAGAATCGTCTCCGCCTCCACCTCCTCGATCGAGGGGCCGGGGACGGAGCCGGGGACGGCGGGCGGCGCGACGGCCAGCAGGTCCCGGGCCGCCTCGGCTACGGCGCCGATCAGTCGGTCCCCGTAGCGTCCGCCCTCGCGGGGCAGCCAGGTCACCTCGACGCCGGGGGGCGTGTCCAGCGGCAGGACGTCCGCCGCGTGGGGCACCTCCAGCAGGACCCGGCCCCGGGCGTCCAGGGGCAGCCGCTCGCAGATGCCGCTGATCGCCGGGACCGCCGTCTCGTCCCCGGCCAGCAGCAGGCACCCGGTCGACGGCGGGCGGAACTCGCGTCCACCGTGGTCGCCCTCGTAGCCGGCGTCCGGGCCGGCGATGGCGATCTCGTCGCCGGGGCGGACCTGCTGGGCCCACCGGCTGGCCGGGCCGCCGTCGCCGTGCAGCACCAGGTCCACATCGAGTTCGTGCAGGTGCGGGCGGACCGCTCGGGCGGTGTAGGTGCGGATCGGGTTGCGTCGGTGCTCCGGCAGGGCCCGCCACTGGGCGTACCAGTCGGGGCCCTGCGGCAGGTCGACCGCCCGCTGGCCGGGCAGCGGCAGGGCCAGCTTGATCCGCTGGTCGTAACCGTTGTCGGCGAAGCGGTCCAGGTCCGGGCCGGTGAAGGTGACCCGGACGAAGGAGGGACTGAGCCGGCGTACCGCGCGGATCTCGACGGAGAACAACCGCCACGGCGCGACGGGCAGGGTGTTGGTCATGCTGCCTTCCTTGGTACGGGCCACGGGAGGGGTTACCGGGACTGCGCGGCCGAGGCGCGCGAGCGCCACAGCAACCAGACGAAGTACGGGGTACCGATCAGGGCGGTGACCAGCCCGGCCGGGATCTGGGCCGGGGCGATCACCGTGCGGCCCAGGGTGTCGGCGAGGCTGACCAGGGCCGCACCCAGCAGGGCGGCGACCGGGAGTACCCGGCTGTGTCGGCCGCCGACCAGGGCGCGGGCGGCGTGGGGGGCGACCAGACCGACGAAGCCGATCACCCCGACGGCGGAGACCGCGGTGGAGGTGAGCAGCGCCGCTGCGGCCAGGGCTATCAGCCGGGTGCGTTCCAGCCGGACTCCGAGCACCCGGGGGGTGTCGTCGTCCAACGCCATCAGGTCCAGTTCGCGGCGGGCGGCCAGCACGGCCGGGGTGAGCACCAGCAGGGCGATCGCCACCGGCAGCACCTGGGTGGCGGTGCGGCCGTAGGTGGACCCGGACATCCAGGTCAACGCCTTGCCGGTGTTCCAGGGGTCGTGGGCGACGATCAGGAAGGTGATCAGCGCCATGCCGCCCTGCCAGGCCCCGAATCCGATCAGGACCAGCCGGTCGGAGCTGAGTCCACCTCGCCAGGCCGCGCCGTAGACCAGGGCGAAGGCGAGCATCGCGCCGAGCCCGGCCATCCCGGAGACGGCCCACACACTGGCCAGCGGCACGAAGGTGATCAGCGATACGGCGCCCAGTCCGGCCCCGGCGGTGATGCCGAGGATGCCGGGCTCGGCCAGCGGGTTGCGGCAGACCGCCTGCACGGTGGTGCCGGCCACCGCCAGGGCCGCGCCGGCCAGCAGGGCGGCGGCGACCCGGGGCCATCGCTGGTCCAGCACGAAGGTGTACGCCGGGCCGGTGCTGCCGTTGACCCAGTTGACCAGGTCACCGAGGAGCACCCAGGTGTCCCCGGCCAGCATCCCGACCAGCACCGCCACGGTGACGACCGTGGCCGTCACCCCGACGACGGTGCGGTGGAAGGCGGCCGAGCGTACGGCGGCGTGACCGCCCGGGGGTCGGCGGGTGGGTCCGGCGTCGCGGTGCCGCCGGGCCAGCCAGATCAGCACGGCCGCACCGAGCAGGGTGGTCACCACGCCGGTGGGGATGTCGACACCGGCCTGGGCGCCCATGATCGCCCGGAGCAGCACGTCCGAACCGAGCACGATGATCACCCCGGCCAGGCCGGAGAGCGGCAGCAGCACCCGGTGGCGGTGCACTCCGGGCACCAGCGGGCCGAGCAGCCGGACGATCACCGGCGCGCAGAGGCCGACGAACCCGACCGGCCCGGTGAGGGTGACCGCCGCGGCGGAGAGCAGGACGGCCAGCACGGTGACGATCAGCCGGGTACGCCGTACGTCGAGGCCGAGCACGGCGGCGGTGTCGTCGCCGAGGGCCAGGATGTCCAGGCGGTGTCCGAGCAGCATCAGCGCCACGATGGACAGGCCGATGACCGGGGCGAGCTGGGTCAGGGCGTTCAGGTCGCTCTGCACCAGGGACCCGTTGCCCCAGGCGAACAGGCCGATGGTGGCCTGTTCGAAGAGCAGGAGCAGCAGCATGCTCACCGAGCTGAGCGCCAGCCCGGTGGCCGAACCGGCCAGGATCAGCCGGGTGGTGCCGGCCTGCCCGCCGGAGGACATCGCCATCACCAGTCCGGCCGCCGCCAGGCCGCCGCAGAAGGCCAGTCCACCGGCCGGCAAGGCGGGCAAGGCGATGCCGAAGGCGGCGACCGACACGATGGCCAGGTGGGCACCGGCGTTGACGGCCAGGGTGTCCGGGGAGGCTAGCGGGTTGCGGGCGATGGACTGGAGGGCCGCACCGGCGAAGCCGAGGGCGACCCCGATGGCCAGCCCGGCGAGCAACCGGGGCACCCGGGAGGCGACGAGCACCCGGACGGTCTCGTCGTCACCGCCGGTGAGCAGGCGCAGCAGGTCGAGCGCGCCCACGGCGGAGGTGCCCTGGGTGAGGTGCACGACGGCGACCACCAGGGCCAGCGCGGTGGCCGCGATGAAGGCCCCGACGACGCGGGAAGCGGAGGTGCGTCCGGCCGGAGCCGACCCGAGGGCCGGCTCCGGACGCGCGGGCGCGGACAGCCCGGTCACACCGCGTAGGTGTTGACGAACTGGTCGATGTACTGCTTGGCGGACAGCGGCCCGCCGAAGGTCCAGATGCCGTCCGGCATCCGGTGCAGGTTGCCCTGCTGGACGAAGGGCAGCGACTTCCAGATGGCGTTGTCGGCGAGGCCCTCGGCGAAGACGTCCGTGCCGTCCGAGGCGTTGTAGAAGAAGTGCAGGTCCGGGCTCTTGAGCCCGGTCAGGCCCTCGACGTCGGTCTGGCCCAGGCCCCACACCTCGTCGACCTTGCCGGTCCAGGCGTTGGTGAGGCCGAGCTGGATGCCGAGCTGGGAGACGAAGGCACCCTGGCCGAACATCCGGATGCTGACGGTGCTGCCTTCCTTCCAGCCGTCGGCGATGGCGAACGGCTTACCGGCGGCACCGGCCTCGGCGATCTTCTTCTTGCCGTCGGCCAGGGCGGCGTCGAAGTCGGCCAGCAGCTTCTCCGCCTCGGCGGTCTTGCCGACCGCCTTGGCGATCATGTTGAGGTCGGCGCGCATCCGGCCCACGTTGTCGGTGGCGTCGCTGCTCTTGGTCACCAGCACGGGGACGTACTTCTCCAGCTGGTCAAGCAGGGCGGCGCCACGACCGTCCGAGACGACCACGAGGTCGGGGGCGAGGGCGACGATCGAGTCGACACTGGGTTCGCCACGGGTGCCGACATCCTTGACCGCGGGGTCGAGCTTGGCGGCGGTCACCCAGGTGGCGTACCCCTTGGGGTCGGCGACCCCGACCGGCATGACGCCGAGGCTGACCAGCATCTCGACCTCGCCCCACTCCAGGCCGACGACCTTGGTGGCGGGGCTGTCGAGCTTGATCTCCTTGCCCCGGCTGTCGGTCACGGTGACCGGTCCGCCGGCGGCGGAGGCGGAGGGGGTGGGTTCGGCGGTGTTCTCGGTGGTGCCGCAGGCGGCCAGCAGCAGGGCGGTAGCGGCGGCGGCGACCAGGGCGGTGACACGGGTACGGGACATGACGTTCTTTCTCGTTGCTGGACCGGTCCGGGTTCAGACCGGGATACGGGTCAGGTGCCGCCCCACTGGGCGGGTGGTCACCAGACCGGTGAGTGGATCGGTGCTGACCTCGATGCGGATGCCGTAGGTCTCGGTCAGGTCCGTCTCGGTGAAGACCTGCTCCGGGGTACCGGCGGCGCGGATGCGGCCGTTGTGCAGCAGGACCACCTCGTCGGCCACCGCGGCGGCCTGGTTGAGGTCGTGCAGCACCACCCCGACCGCGACGTGGTGTTCGTCGGCCAGCTCGCGCATCAGGTCGAGGATCTCGACCTGATAGCGCAGGTCGAGGAAGGTGGTGGGCTCGTCGAGCAGCAGTACCGTGGTGTCCTGGGCCAGGCAGGTGGCCAGCCAGACCCGCTGGAGTTCGCCGCCGGAGAGTTCGTCCACGGGCCGGTCGGCCATCGCGGCCACCCCGGTGACCGCCATCGCGCGGGCGATCGCGGCCGGGCCCTCGGGGTCGTCGTTACGCCAACGACCCCGGTAGGGGTGGCGGCCGTAGCCGACCACGTCACGGACGGTGACCCCGTTGGGTACCGGTCGACTCTGCGCCAGCAGAGTGACCCGGCGGGCGAACTCCTTGGCCGGCAGGCTGGCCGCGGCGACCCCGTCGGCGCAGAACACCGCCCCGGTGTCGATCGGGTGCAGCCGGGCCAGCGCCCGCAGCAGGGTGGATTTGCCGCTGCCGTTCGGCCCGACCAGGGCGGTCACCCTACCGGCAGGCAGGGCGATCGAGGCGCCGTGGACCACTGCCTTACGGTGGTAACCCAGGCAGAGGTCGACGCCGCGAAGGCGCTGCTCAGCGTCGTTCGACGCCAGTACGCTCGACATGCGGTTAGGTTAACCTAACCTAACTTCGAGTCAAGATGTGGGGCCTCCTCATCTCCGCACGCCCCCCGGCCGGGTAGCCCCGCCTCGATGCCACTCCCCCCCGGTCGACCGGGTCGCACCACGCCCCGCGAGGAACACGAGAAGGTGTCGGGGTGGGGGACGACAGACCGGCACGAGCGGCGGTAGCGTTGCGCGTCATCGCCGCCGGGTCGCCGGTGCGCCGACCCGCGTTCGTACGGAGGATGAGGCATGTCCATCGGCGAGGAGCCGTACGCAGTCCGCGACGACCTGGCCTCCCGGCCGACCTTCGAGGTGACCCTGCGCGGTTACGAGAGAAAGCAGGTCCACCGCTATGTGGAGCAGTTGGACGGTCAACTCAGCACGGTCTCGGCCGAACGGGACCGGGCCCTGGGCCGGGCCCGGGAGCTGACCGCCAAACTCCAGGCCGCCCAGGCCGAGGTGGCCGAGCTGCGGCAACGACCGGCGCAATTGGACAAGGCGACCTTCCAGGATGTCGGCCCGATGGTCGGCCAGATCCTGGACCTGGCGGAGAAGCAGGCCGCGGCGATCATCGACACGCACACCCAGCGGGCCAACAAGCTCCAGGCGGAGGCGGAGAAGACCCTGGCCAATGCCCGGGAGCGCACCGTCAAGGCGCTGGCCGACCTCGAGGAGGAACTGGCCGCCCGCCGCGCCGAGCACGACAAGAAGTACGAGGAACTGCGGGCCACGGCCGAGGCCGAGTTGACGGAGACCCGGGAGTGGGCCGACCGGCTGCGCGCCGAGGGTGAGGCCGCACACGAGCGGGCTCAGCAGGAGGCCCAGCGCATCGGCGAGCAGTGCCGCCAACAGGTCGAGCAGGCCCGCGCGGCGGCGGAGGCGCTGACCTCCTCCGCGCGTACCCAGATCCACCAGGAGATCCAGGCGGCCCGGTCCAAGAGCCAGCAGGAACTGACCCAGCGGCGGACCGCCGTCGAGGAGGAGTTGGCCGAGCGACGGGCCACGGCCGAGGAGGATCTGGCCGAGCAGCGGGCCTCGGTGGAACGCGAGTTGGCCGCCCAGCGCACCGCCGCCGAGCAGCGGGTCAGCTCGATGATCGCGGACGCCCAGCAGTACTCCGCGGAGATCCGCAAACGCGCCGACGAGCAGGCCGCCGAGGTACGCCGACACAGCGACGAGCAGGCCGCCGCCGCCGAGGAGCAACTGCACGCCGTCCAGTTGCAGATCGGCGAACAGCAGGACACCCTGGCCGGCGTACAGGAGGAGTTGGAGACCGCCCGGCGGCAGCTGGCGGAGACCCAGCGGGACCGGGAGGTCACCGACGCCGAGCTGACCCGGATGCGCCAGCAGTTGGAGGAGACCGTCCGGGATCTGACGGCGGAGAGCCAGCGACTGGACGAGGTACGCCGGGCCGTCGAGGCGGCCGAGCGGCACGCCAAGGAGACCCGGGCACGGGTGCAACGGGAGGCCAAGCGGGTCGCCGACCTGGCGGCTGCGGCCGTGATGGCCGCCGCGGCCGGGGGTGGGGAGACCGCCGAGTATCCGATGGTCGGGGCCCGCTCGGTGCAGCGCCCGCCCACCCGGGCGGCAGAGGCCGAGCCGGTGGGCCAGGGTACGACTGCCGAGCCCGGTGGGCCGGAGACGGCCGAGGGTGACGGTGGCGCCGTCGATGCCCCGACGCTGAGCCCCAAGGCACCTGCGGGCGGGGAACCGGCTGCCGAGGGAGTGGATCAGTCGTACCTCGGGCCGACGGTGGCGCTTCCGCAGAACGCCCTGGCGCGGGCCGAGGCGGCGCTGGCGGCCGGCGGACCCCCCGGCCTCAACTGGTTCGCCGGGCAGCCCGAGGGCCAGGACGAGGCCCCGACCGACCGGAAGCCGGAGCCCTCGACCCCCTGACCGGGATGGCGTCCCGCGCACCACTGTGGAGCGCGGGGCGCGGCGCGGCCCGCTGAACGTGCTCGGCGCGTCAGGCGTCCGCACGATGGTCGGCGACAGCCGACGGTGCCAGAATCGCCCCATGCGGCGTGCGCTCGTGGGCCGGGACGAGGTATTCGACCAGGCCTGGCGCTCGCTGGGCGGGGCCGGGCAGGTGCTGCTGGAGGGGCCGGCCGGGATCGGTAAGACGGCCCTGCTGCGGGCCCTGGTGGCCGAGGCCGCCCAGGCGGGTTGGTGGGTGCTGTCCTGCGCGCCGACCGAATGCGAGGCCGATCTCCCCTTCGCCGCCCTGGCCGACCTGCTGCGTCCCCTGGCGGGCCTGGCGGCGGACCTGCCGCACCCGCAGCGGGTAGCGGCCGAGACGGTGCTGGTCACCGGCGACAGCGACGAGACGATCGACGAACGGGTGATCGGGGCGGCCACCCGGTCGCTGCTGGAGGCGGCGCTCGCCTCGGGGCGGCCGGTGCTGC
Source organism: Micromonospora sp. DT229 (assembly GCF_049844505.1). Lineage (NCBI taxonomy): Bacteria > Bacillati > Actinomycetota > Actinomycetes > Micromonosporales > Micromonosporaceae > Micromonospora > Micromonospora sp. DT229. Next base: position 203,505 of record NZ_JBNCLD010000006.1, read on the forward strand.
TGGCCGTGGACGACGCCCCCTGGCTGGATCGGCCGAGTGAACGTGCCCTACGGTTCGCCCTGCGCCGGGTCGGCCCCGGTCTGTCCACACTGGTCAGCAGCCGCAGCACCAACGGGCCCACCATGCCGGCCACCCCGCTGGGACTCGACGCGGGCGCCACCGTACTGACCCGGCTGGCGTTGGCCCCGTTGGGTGTGCACGCGCTGCACCACGTCCTGCGGGAGCGGGTCGGCGCCGTCCTGGACCGCCCCCTGCTGGCCCGCATCGCCCGGGAGTCCAGCGGCAACCCACTGGTGGCCATCGAGGTGGCCCGGGCGGTGCAGCGACTGCCGAAGCCACCGGAGCCGGCCCAGGAGCTGCCGGTGGCCTCCTCCATCCACCAGCTCCTCGCCGAGGTGCTGGCCGGGCTGCCGACCCGGTGCCGCGACGCCGTACGGCTGGCGGCGCTGCTCGGGGTGCCCCTGCTGCGGGACCTGACGGCGGCCGGGGTCGGCCCGCGCGCCTTCGATCCGGCCGAGGAGGCCGGACTGCTGGTGGTGACCCCGACTCGGGTGCAGTTCGCCCATCCGGTCTACGCGGCGGCGGTACGGGCCGGCATCCCGCCGGGGGTACGGCGAGGGCTGCACCGCAGGCTGGCCGAGGCGGTGGCGGACCCCGACGAACGGGTGCGTCAGCTGGCCGCCTGCACCACCACGACCGACCCGGTGGTCGCCGACGCCCTGGCCGCAGCCGCCGTACGCCAGCACACCCGGGGCGCACCGGAGGCGGCGGCGAACCTCTACGAGGCAGCCGCCCGACTCACCCCGGCCGAGGACCGCCCTACCCTGGGGCAGCGGCTGCTGGCGGCGGCCCGGTGCCGGTTCGACTGCGGCGATCATCCGGGGGCACGGATGGCCGCCGAACAGGTGGCCGCCGGGTTCACCGGCCACCTGCGGGCCGAGGCGCTGCTGTTGCGCGCGGTGGTCGCCTGGAGCGCGGACGAGCCGGGCGGCACCGCCCTGGCGGCCGCTGGGCGGGCCCTGGCCGCCACCCGGCCCGGTTCCCCCCTGGCCGGGCGGATCCACGCCCATCTGGCCCTCTTCGTCGACCTGCCGGAGCCGGCGCGTACCCACGCGGAGGCGGCCATCGCCCTGCTCACCGGCCCGGGTGGCGACCGGGAGCTGCTGGCCGCAGCCCTGCTGCACCTGTTCTTCAGCGAGGTACGCGCCGGGGAGCCACCCCGCACCGAACTGCTGGACCGGGCCCTGGGCATGGAGGGGGCCGAACCCTCCTGGCTGGCCGGTACGATCCCGGCGATCTGGTGGAAGGGGATCGACGAACCCGACCGGGCGCGTGAGCGGCTGACCCGGCTGCTGGACCGGGCGGCGGCGCGCGGCGACGAACCCTCCCAGTACGAACTGCTCAAGCATCTCGGTGAGACCGAGTTGCTGGCCGGGCGGTGGGGGCTGGCCGAGCGGCACATCGCGGCGGCCCGAGACCTCGGTGAGCTGCTGGGCACCGAGTTGACCGCGGAGATCTGGCTGACCGGCCTGCTGGACGCCCTGCGGGGACGGCTTGACGCTGCGGGACAGGTGGCCGAGGCGGGCCTGCGGCTGGGCGAGGAACTCGACGACGACTGGTGCCGCCGCATCCACCTGCAACTGGGTGCCTTCGTCGCGCTCTGCGCCGGACGGGTCGCCGAGGCGGCGGCCGGGTACGGTCGGCTGGCCGCCACGGTGGACCGGATGGGCCTGGCCGAGCCCCTGGCGCAGCGCTTCGAACCGGACTGGATCGAGGCATGTGTGGCCGCCGGTGACCTGGCCACCGCCCGCGCCGCCCTGCACCGGCTGACCGAACGACACCGCCGCCTGCCTCGGCCCTGGACCCTGCTGGGCCTGGTACGCAGTCGCGCCCTGCTGGACAGCGCCGCCGGCGGGGACCCCTCGGCCGCCCTGGACGACCTGGTCGCCGCCCGCGCCGCGGTGGCGCCGGAGGTGCTGCCACTGGATCGGGCCCGCTGCCTGCTGGTGGCCGGCATCGTGCATCGGCGGCTGCGTCGCAAGCGCCCGGCCCGGGAGGCCCTGGAGGCGGCGGTGGGCGAGTTCGAGGCGCTGGGCGCGGCGGCGTTCGCCGCGCGGGCGCGGGCGGAGGCGGCCCGGTTGGGCGGCCGACCCCCGGCACCGTCGGGGTTGACCGCCACGGAGGAACGGGTGGCCCGGCTGGCCGCCCTGGGACGGACCAGTCGGGCCATCGCCGACGAGTTGTTCGTCAGCCCCAAGACGGTGGAGACGAACCTCTCCCGGGTCTACCGCAAGCTGGGCATCTCCCGGCGGGCCGAACTCAGCGCGGCGCTGGCCCGGGTCGGCCTCCCCGAGGCGCCGCTCGGCCCCAAAGGCTAGGGAAACACCGGATTCCTTCGCCTGGTCACAGCCGTACCGTCAAGGTCACTCCGACCGTCAGTGGCGCTGGTGCGCCGGGCGTACGGCCGGGTCCAGGAAGGGGACAGACAGTGCGACGACTGATCCTGCCGGTGGTGCTCGCGGCGGCCCTGGCACTGACCGGCTGCGGCGACAGCGAGCCGACGACGCCCGCTGCCGGTTCGGACGCCGGCTCGGATGCCGACCTCGACCTGCCCGTCGACGGCGGCGGGTCCATCCGCCCGGCCTGCCCCTTCACCGCCGAGCAGGTCGCCGAGATCGTCGGCCAGCAACTGGACGACAAGGGCAACTGCAGCTTCGGCGACGGAATCGCGCTGCTCACCGTGACCACGGCCTCCCGGGAGGCCGGGGAGATGACCTACGACTACCAGCGCCAGCAGGCCGACCAGACCTACCAGTCGGTGACCGACCTCGGCGTCGGGGACAAGGGCTACCTGGCGGTCAAGGACATCGAGGCGGAAGCGGTAGTGATCAACGGCGCGGGCGGTTTCACCGTGACATTGAGCAGCTTCGCGCGTCTCGGCGCCCAGCCGGACGGATACGCCCAGGTGATGCGCGAACTGGTCGACGCCCTGCCGCGCTGAAGCCCCCGACGAAGGAGACACCGTGCGCCACCTGACCACCGTCGCTCGACTCGCCGTGGCGGCCACCGTGCTGGCCACCCTGGCCGCCTGTGGCGGAGCGGAGCCCGCGGCGGCACCGCCGGCACCGCCGCCCTCGGAACCGGTGGCGCCGACCGAGGTCACCGAGGCACCCGAGCCGCCCGCCGCCACCCCGGTGGACGCCTGCGCCCTGGTCTCCAAGCAGGATGCCGAGAAGCTGGCCGGTACCCCGCTGGACGACCCGATGCCCAGCGGGGAGAGCTGCTGGTTCACCGGGCCGGTCTCCGGGCCGGTGGCGCAGGTGGAGGTGCATGTCGGGGACGGGGCCAAGAAGATGCTGGACATCGACCGCGATCTCGATCATGAGTTCGAGACCTTGTCCGGCATCGGCGACGAGGCGTACCTGGAGGACTGGAACGTCTTCGTCAACGTCTCCGGAGTCTGGGTGGCCATCCGGCTGGTCCGCACGGATGAACCGGCCGAGTACAACAAGCGGCTGACCGAGCTGGCGCGGACGGTGGCCGGGCGGCTCTGACCCCGGCCCGGCCGATCGCCCCGGAGCGGCAACCGGGGGTATCACCTGCGCAGCAGCCCTTCATATCGTGGTGTGTCGATTGACAAAGTTCATGATCCCAACTTATTGTGCGAGCCGGCCGGAGGTTGCCGGCGGTCCGGCGACATGCGGCCAGCCACCCGTCGACACCATCACCACACGAGGAGCGCCATGGCTGGGCTGCGCACACCACGAAGGACACGATGGCGACTGGGGGTGGTCGGCGTCGGAGTCGCCACCCTGCTGGCCGGGATCGGGCTGGTCGGTACGGGTGCCGCCCAGGCGGCGGCCGGCTGCCGGGTGGTGTACTCCGCGCCGAGCCAGTGGCCGGGCGGTTTCACCGCGAACGTGGACCTGACCAACCTCGGCGACCCGCTCAACGGCTGGCGCCTGACCTGGACCTTCCCCTCCGGACAACGGGTGACCCAGGCGTGGAACGCCACCGTCACCTCCACCGGCAACGACGTCACCGCCACCAATGTCGGCTACAACGCGGCGCTGGGCACCAACCAGACCGTGTCGTTCGGCTTCAACGGCTCGTGGTCCGGCAGCAACCCGGCCCCCACCTCGTTCGCCCTCAACGGGGTCACCTGCACCGGCAGCGTGGGCCCGACCACCCCACCCCCCACCACCCCGCCGCCGACCAGCCCTCCCCCGACCACTCCGCCGCCGACCGGTGACCCGATGGCCTACGTGGCCGCGATGCAGCCGGGCTGGAACCTGGGCAACACCTTCGACTCCGTCGGCGCCGACGAGACCGCCTGGGGCAACCCACGGGTCACCGAAGCCCAGTTGGACGCCATCCGGGCCCAGGGGTTCAACAGCATCCGGATCCCGGTCACCTGGAGCAACCGCCACGGTCCGGCCCCCTCGTACACCATCGACGCGGCCTGGCTCAACCGGATCAAGGAGGTCGTCGGCTGGGCCCTGGACGACGGCTTCTACGTGATGATCAACCTGCATCACGACTCGTGGCAGTGGATTCACGAGATGCCGAGCAACCGGACGACAGTGCTCAACCGCTACAACGCGCTCTGGACCCAGATCGCGGCGGCCTTCCGGGACGCCTCACCCAGGCTGCACTTCGAGAGCGTCAACGAGCCGCAGTTCGCCAACAGCTCCGGTGACGCCCAGAACGCGCAACTGCTGCACGAGCTGAACGTCAACTTCCACCGGATCGTCCGCGCCTCCGGCGGCAACAACGCCACCCGGATGCTGGTCCTGCCGACCCTGCACACCTCCTCCGAGCAGGCCCGGATCGACGAGCTGACCACGACCCTCAACCAGCTGGGCGACCGCAACCTGATCGCCACGGTGCACTTCTACGGCTACTGGCCCTTCAGCGTGAACGTCGCCGGTGGCACCCGCTTCGACGCCACCACCCAGCAGGACCTCGTGGACGCCTTCGACCGGGTCTACAACGCCTTCGTCGCCCGGGGCATCCCGGTGGTCATCGGCGAGTACGGGCTGCTCGGCTTCGACCGGCACACCGGCACCATCCAGCAGGGCGAGAAGCTGAAGTTCTTCGAGTACTTCGGCTACTACGCCCGGCACCGACAACTGACCACCCAACTGTGGGACAACGGCCAGCACTTCAACCGGACCACCTTCGCCTGGCGGGACGCGGAGCTGATCAACCAGATCAAGTCGAGCTGGACGACCCGCTCCGGCACCGCCTCCTCCGACCAGGTGTACGTGCCGCGTACCGGCTCGATCACCGCCAAGACCCTGACCCTGAACCTCAACGGCACCACCTTCTCCGGTCTGCGTCAGGGCAGCACCGAGCTGGTCCGGGGCACCGACTACACCATCTCCGGCAACCAGTTGACGCTGACCGCCAGCGCGTTGACCCGGCTGGTCGGCAACCGGGCGTACGGCGTCAACGCCACCCTCCAGGCCCGGTTCTCGGCCGGCGTACCGTGGCGGATCGACGTGATCAGCCACGACCCGCCGGTGCTGTCCAACGCCACCGGGACGACTGCCTCCTTCGCCATCGGAACCCAGTTCCGGGGCGACCAGTTGGCCACCATGGAGGCGCGGTACGCCGACGGCAGCAACGCCGGCCCGCACGACTGGACGCCGTTCAAGGAGTTCGACGTCACCTTCGCCCCCGACTACACCGGCAACCGGATCACCCTCACCGACACCTTCTTCGGTGAGGTACGCGACGGCGCCCCGGTCACCCTCACCTTCCACTTCTGGAGCGGTGCCCAGGTGACCTACCGGGTCACGAAGTCCGGCGGCAACGTCACCGGCCAGACCGGCTGACCGACCGCGCGTAGCCGGCCGGCCTCCCCCCGCCGGCCCCCACCGGCCACCGGCCTCCCCGCCGGTGGCCGGTGGCGCGCACCGGTCATCATTGGTTCATGATCCGATTCGTACTGAACGTGCTCTGGCTCATCTTCGGCGGCGGGCTCGTGCTGGCGATCGGCTACGGCATCGCCGCTCTGATCTGCTTCGTCCTCGTCGTCACCATCCCCTTCGGGGTGGCCTCGCTGCGGCTGGCGTCGTACTCGCTGTGGCCTTTCGGGCGCACCCTGGTCTCCAAGCCCGGGGTCGGGGTCGCCTCCGGTGTCGCCAACGTCATCTGGGTGGTCCTCGCCGGCTGGTGGCTGGCCCTGTCCCACATCGTCGCCGGGGTCAGCCTCTGCCTGACCATCATCGGCATCCCCTTCGGGGTGGCCAACTTCAAGCTCGTCCCGGCCGCCGTCTGGCCGCTGGGCCAGGAGGTCGTCCCCGCCCCCTGAGTCACGCGACCGGCCCGGCGGACCACGCCGGGCCGGTGGGCCGACGGCGGGCAGCCCGACGGCCGGTGGTCCGGCACCGCGACCGGACCGTATTGCCAACCCCGTGGAGCGGGGGATTTCCGGGGGTACCCGCCGCCAGAATCAGCGGATGGACCGCATCCTGGCCGTGCTCGCCGCGCTGCCTCCGCTGCTCGTACTGGCCCTGGTGTTCCTGTTACCGGCCCTGGAGTCCTCGACCCTGCTGGGGTTGTTCGTGCCCGGTGAGGCCGTCGTCCTGGTCGGCGGGGTGGTGGCCCACCTGGGTGGGCTGCCGCTGTGGGCGGTGATCACCGTTGCGACGGTCGGGGCCTGCCTCGGCGACCAGATCGGCTACCTGGTGGGCCGCCGTTACGGGCCGGGGGTACTGGCCCACGCGCCGGCCGTGCTCCGTCGCCGCCTGGACCTGGACCGGGCCCGACGCCTGGTGGCCCGCCGAGGGGCGGTCGCGGTGGTGATCGGCCGATGGGTGGCCGTGCTGCGGGCGCTGGTGCCCCTGGTCTGCGGTGCCAGTGGGATGCGACGACGCACCTTCGGCTGGGCCAACCTCACCGGCGGGCTGCTCTGGGCGGCGGCGGTGTCCACCCTCGGCTACCTGGGTTCGGCCTCCTTCCGCTACCTGGAGCGGGAGTTGGGCATCGGCACGTACACCCTGCTGGCCCTGATCGTGGTGCTGGCCCTGCTCGGGTCCTGGCGGCGCCGCCGGAGGACGCACTGACCGATCCCGGCCGAGCGGACCCCGGTGCCGGCGGGCGGGCTCACCAGAGGGTGGACCAGTAGTCCCAGAACCGGACCAGGATGGCCAGCATGATCACCGCCAGGGTCAGTCGGGTGTTCCTCGTCATGCCGCTGCCAGCCTTCCGTGTGGGTGCGCGCCCCCTGCTGGCCCGGTTTCCTGTCAGCTTGCTGAAAGCCCGCGCACCCGCACCGCGAGCCCGGAGGTCACCAGTGCGCGCCGTGGCACACGTCGTCGGCGCCCTGCGGCTCCACCTGGAGGGTGGCGTGCTCGATCTCGAAGCGGTCGTGCAGCACCTGCCGGGCGGTGCTGAGCACCTGGCCCAGGTCGGCCCCGGCCGTCAGCTTCAGGTGTGCCGAGGCCACCTCCATGCCCGAGGTCAGGGTCCACACGTGCAGGTCGTGCACGTCGACGACGCCCTCCACCCCACGCAGCTCGGCCCGTACCTCGGTGATGTCCAGGTGCGGCGGGGCGGCCTGCACGAGCACCCGCAGGGCGGCCCGCCCCAGCTTGAGGGTGCGGGGCAGGATGAACACCCCCACCGCCACGGCGATGATGGGGTCGGCGTACCACCAGTCGGTCAGCGCGATCACCACGGCGGCGACGATCACCCCGACCGAGGCGAGCAGGTCGCCGAGGACCTCCAGGTAGGCCCCCCGCACGTTGAGGCTCTCCTTGGAGCCGGAGCGCAGCAGCAGGAAGGCCACGATGTTGGCCAGCAGACCCGCCACGGCTACGGTAAGCATCGGGCCGACCAGCACCTGCGGCGGTTCCTCGAACCGGCGTACCGCCTCCACCACCACGTAGACGGCGACCCCGAACAGCAGCACCGCGTTCGCCAGCGCCGCCAGCACCTCCATCCGATACAGCCCGAAGGTGCGTTGGCCGTCCCGGGATCCCCGGCTGGCCGCCGTGATCGCCGCCAGGGCCATGCCGATGCCGAGCACGTCGGTGAACATGTGCCCGGCGTCCGACAGCAGCGCCAGGGAGCCGGTCACCCAGGCCCCGATCGCCTCCACCACCATGAAGACGGCCAGCAGGGCGAAAGCCGCCCACAACCGCCCACGGTGCTTCTCCCCCGCGCGCAGCACCTGCTGGCCGTGGTCATGTCCGGCACCCATCATGCGCCCTCCCGCCCCGCCGACGGCGATCAACATATGCGGGCATTGCAATGAGTGCAACTCTAGCGGTCGGCCGGCGTCCCCGCCGCCGTTTCGGCAGAGAGGGCCGGCCCGCGGGTCAGTGCGCGCCGCGCAGGTTGAGCAGGACCACCCCGGCGATGATCAGACCGACCCCGACCACCTTGGTGACCGTCAGCGGCTCGCCCAGCACGGTCGCTCCGATGGCCACGATCGCCGCGGTGCCCAGGCCGGACCAGAGGGCGTACGCGACCCCGACCTCGATGCCCTTCACCGCCTGGGCGAGCAACGCGAACGCCGTCAGGTAGGACACGGCCAGCCCCAGGGTCGGCCACAGGCGGGTGAACCCTTCCGTGGCCTTGAGCAGGCTCGTGCCGGTGACCTCAGCGGCGATAGCGAGCAGCAGGAAGACGTACGCCACCATGCACCCCAGTTCCAGTCATGATCAGTCGATGCAGGCCACTCTGCCGGTCCGAAGTGACGATCACCAGAGGGCCCTCGTCACCGGGCTCGCAGGTTCGCGCGGAGCGCACCCAGGATGACCGCGGGGGTGGCCAGCGAGTCCGGATGCTCACGCATGGACACCACCTCGTTGAACCGGCGGGCGGTGGCGACGTCCGTGATGGTGGCGGTGACGATCTGCCGGCTGACCCAGCTGGAGAGCCGGTAGCCCCGGGGGTAGGGGCCGTCGACATGCGGCAGGGCCAGATCAGCGGAGGTCGACATCGACCAGGCGGCGTCGACCACGACCTGTTGCAGGGCGAGGAACTCCCGGGCCGGCTGCCGCAGATCCGGCCCGGGTCGCAGGTAGGTCGACAGGCAGGCGGCGTGCAGGGTCGCGGCCGTGATGCCCTGCCCGTACACCGGGTTGAAGGAGGCGACCGCGTCGCCGACCGGGACCAGCCCGGCCGGGAAACGGCGCAGGGTGTGGAAGTCCCGCCGTCGACTGTCCCCGTGGCGGTAGGTCTGCACCTCGCCAAGCAGTTCACTGTCGGCTACCTCGCGGAACTCCGGTGGGAACTGCTCGCGCAGCCGACGCAGGAAGTCCTCCGGGGTACGGCCCGGACGGTTGTCCGCGTAGCCGGCCATCATCGCCATCCACCGACCGTCCTCGATGGCGAAGAAGGCCGCCCCCGCCACCTCCGGCGACCTCCGATAGCTGTTCAGGGCCATCACGACGGCGTGTTCCGGATTGTCCTGTCGACGCCGGAACAGGGCGGTGGCGTAGTTGAGCTGCACATTCATCCGCCGCGTCGCGGGCCGCTCCCACCCGGCCTGCTCCAGCCAGTCGGAGAGCCGGCTGGACCGGCCCATGGCGTCCACCACCAGATCCGCCTGCTCCACCCCGGGCCGGCCGCCGACCTCGTACCGGACCCCGGTGGCGCGATTCCCGTCGACCAGCAGACCGGTGGCCCGTGCGGTGACCGTCTTGACGTTGGGCAGCCGCAGCACCTGCTGCCGGATCAGCCCCTCCAGCAGGGGCCGACTGCCGGCGAGGCTGTCGGCGTCGTCCGGTACGACGACCTTGAGCCGCCCGTCGAGGTAGGTGCGCCGGGCCGCAGGGGGTGCCTCGATCGCGCCCTGCGCCAGGGCCAGCCGACGAAACCCGGGGAAGAGGCGTTCCAATTGCAGAAAGCCGCCCGGCAGCAGGGCGTGCAGTTGGGTGCCCTGCGGAACACCGGGCCGAGGGCCCGGGACATGCACGTCGTCCCGGTCGATCACGACGACGCCGGCCGCGTGGTCGGCCAGCACCCGCGCGGCCAGCAGGCCCGCGACACTGCCACCGAGCACGACGGCCTTGTCGATGAACGGTGACGGCTCGTCGGGGGGCCGCACCGCGTTCAACGCCGCGAAGACCTGAGCCGGAGAGAGGGACATGGGCTCTCCAAGGGGGTACGAGGTGCCGCCCACCCCGTGCCCCTACCGTGCTGCCAGCACGGCGACCGGTCGGCGGGCGGGCGGGTCGGCATGGCGCTCATCGATCGTTGCACAGCCGGGGCCTCCCGTCCGACCCACCGCCGGCTGTCCGGGTCACGACAGTCGGCCTCCTGGGTGGAGGGTGGTGTCGCCAGGGGAGGTGGTGGTGCGGGAGCCCGTCCGGTTCACCAGGTAACCGAAGGCAGCCGCGGTGAAGAACATGACGATGCCGTAGACGGCCGCCGGGACCGCCATCCGGCTGCTGTCGAGCAGTGCCGGGCTGAGTGCGATCGTGATGGCGAGGGTGCTGTTGTGGATGCCGATCTCGAATCCGGCCGCCTTGGCCGCATCGCGGTCGACCCCGGCCAGTCGGGGTACGCCGTATCCGATCACGAGGCTCAGCAGGTTGAACGCGAGCACGGCGAGACCCACCGAGACGAAGTAGTCGGCCAGGTTGTCCCGGTCGCCGAGTACGGCACCGGCGATCACCGCCACGAGTACGACCACCGACAGGATCCGCACCGGCCGGTTCAGTCTCGCGGCCAGGCGGGGAGCCCGAGCTCGGACCAGCATGCCGATGACGACCGGTACGAGCACGATGGCGAAGACCTGGAGCACCTTGTCGAACTGGAGACCGATGCTGCGCCCGTCACCGAGGAAGTGCGCCGCCGAGAGGTTGACCACGATCGGCAGGGTGAACACGGCGAGCACCGAGTTGATGGCGGTGAGGGTGATGTTGAGCGCCACGTGCCCGCCGAAGAGGTGACTGTAGAGGTTGGCCGTGGTGCCGCCGGGAGATGCCGCGAGCAGCATCATCCCGACGGCCAGTTCCGGCGGCAGGCCGAAGGCGAGCACCAGGCCGAAGCAGAGCGCCGGTAGCAGCAGCACCTGGCAGGTCAGTGCGATCACGGCGGCCTTGGGATGCTGGGCCACCCGGCGGAAGTCGGCGACGGTCAGGCCGAGACCCAGACCGAGCATGATGACGCCGAGGGCGATGGGCAGTCCGATCAGGGTCAGGGCGGAGTCCATGACCCAACATCGTTACCACCCGGTAACGCATTCACCATCATCCGTGTGGCTGGATGCGCGGAACCGGTCAGGACCACCGCTCGCAGGTGAGGATGATTCCCAGTCGACATCCGTCGATACAACGGCCGCCGTGACGAAGACCCAGGACCCGACCGCGGCAGGCCCTCGGCCGAACGGCCCTTGCCACCGAGGGCCGCCCCGGTGCCCGGCTACCATCGCCCGATGGATCTTCGAGGAACGATCAGCCCTGATCGCCCGCTGCTAGTGCTGGCCCTCGCGGAGGAGGCCGCGCACCTCGATGCGCGCCTACCGGTGCTGCTCACCAGCATGGGGAAGATCAATGCTGCCGCCGCGATCGCGGGGACCCTGGCCCGCGAGCCGCGGCCCTCGGCGGTCGTCAACCTCGGTACCGCAGGCGCCCTGCACCCCGGCTGGGCCGGCATCCACGAAGTCGGCAGCGTGCTGCAACACGACCTGGACACCGCCTTCCTCCACCGGTTGACCGGTCAGACCGTCGGGGCGCCGGTGACCCTGGGCGAGGGTCCGGTGCTGGCCACCGGCGACCAGTTCATCGCCGACGACCAGGCCCGCGCCGCCCTGGCCACCCGCGCCCACCTGGTCGACATGGAGGGTTACGCGGTCGCCTCCACCGCCCAGCGGTTCGGCGTACCGGTGCGTCTGATCAAGCAGGTCAGCGACGAGGCCGGCGCCGGGGCGGCGAGCACCTGGCAGGAGTCCGTGGACCAGTGCGCCCGACTGTTGGCCGACTGGGTCCGCGACCACCTCTGAGCGGTCAGTCGGAGGCTGCCGGAGCGCAACCGGGCAACTCCGCCCCCAGGCAGCTGGTCTGGTTGCCACCCGCGCGCTTGGCGGCGTACATCGCCTGGTCGGCGACACCGAGGGCCTGCTCCAGACAGTACGCGGGACCGTGGGCGACCCCCACGCTGACCTGCACCGGCCAGGCGGTCAGACCGGCGACGGCGGCCACCGTCCGCAGGCCCACCTGCCGGGCCAGTGCGGCATCCGCGCCCGGCAGGATGGCGACGAACTCGTCGCCGCCCAACCGCGCCACGAAGTCGCCCTGCCGGACGCTGGCGGTGAGCAGGTCCGCCACCGCCCGCAGCACCTCGTCGCCGGTGGCGTGACCCAGCGAATCGTTTATGTGCTTGAACCGGTCGATGTCCACGGCCAGCACGGCCACCGGCCGGTCGGCCAGGTCGGGATCGGTCAGCTCACGCAGGAACCGGTCCAGCCCTCGCCGGTTGGCCACCCCGGTCAGGGGGTCGGTCCGCGCCGCCCGCTCGGCCTGCTCGTGCTGCCAGCGCAGCGCGTCGTAGGCCTGCATCGTCATCGCGGTGTGCAGCCAGTGATTCCGTTGCCGCCACAGCAACTCGGCCAGGGCGTCGCCGTAGGTCAGCCCCGGCCGGGCGCCGGGCGAGCCGGTCGCCGCCAACAGCACCGCGTGGGTACGGTGCACCGCGGCCGAGATCAGCCAGTCGGTGTCCGGCGACAGCAGGGTGACGGCCTCCTCGATGACCCGTAAGGCCTGCTCGGGTCGCCCCGACCGGCGCAGGGCCACCGCGTGGAAGGGCCGGCACAACAGGATCTCCTGATGCTGTTCGGACACACCGTGGATCCGCAGCAGCTCGGTGTAGCGGGGGATGTCGGCAGCCGCACCGGCCGGATCCTGACGGTCGGCGCGGGAGCACGCCGCGTACAGCAGGGCGGAGAGCCGCCACACCTCCGCCTTGGGGCCGGAGGCCTCGGCGGCGGCCCGTATCGCGTACTCCTCCGCCGCGCCGGTGTGCCGCTCCGCCTCGGCCACCTGACCGACCTGGTACAGCTCCAGGGCCCAGATCAGGTTGAGTTCGGCGAGGTTGCACAGCCACATCGCCCGGTTGCCGTTGTCCGGATAGGACTCTCGTCGGGTCGCCTCGTAGGCCGCCTCGAACTGGGGTGCGGCCAACTCGTACAGGCGAAGCTGGGCGAAGCCGATCGCGATTCCGGTGTGCGCGTTACCCACGATCACCGGGTTGGGTTCGTCGGCCAGTAGGGCGGTCTGGGCGCTGACCAGGTCGCGCAGCACCGCCTCGATGTCGTACTCGGCGATGTTCTGGCCGCCCAGGCGCAGCCGTCGGGTGGCCCGCAGCGACAGGGCGCAGGATCGCCATCCGGCGCTGCCCTCCCGGTCGGCCGCGGCCAACATCAGGTCGGTGGCGTCGATCGCGGCACGCAGTTCACCCAGGCGGGTCAGCGCCACGACCCGCGCGAAGTGCATCGCCGCCGGACCGTCGCCCAGTTGTCCGGTCGGTTCGCGAAGCGCCGTCTCCGCGGCCGTCAACACCTGCGCCGCAGCACCGGCCTGCGCCTCCTCAAGGAGGCGGAGCGCCCCGAGGGTCACCTCGTCCATGCGGCCTCCGCACCGCCCAGGTAGGAAATCAGGCCGATGGTACGGCAACGGCTCACTCGGGATGACCCGGTAGTGCGGGCGGTCCGCTCGTTGACCCGATCGTCGGCAGCGGCAGTTCGATCGCGGCCGGTCCATCGAGCCGTAGGGCGGAGTGGGCCGGTGGCTGCTTCTCGGCCCGGGGTAGCCGGGTGTGCAACCGGCCCCGCCCGCCCGGCTCCGGGCGGGCGGTGACCTCGCAGGTCACCATCTGGATCGGTGCCGGGGGTGGGGTGAACCGGCCGGTACCCCAGCGCAGCCAGAGGGGTATCCGTCCGGCCTCCGCCTCGGCCAGCAGCTTCTCCCAGGTGCGGCGGCGGGTGCCGTGGTCGACCTCGACGACGACCGGCGGCCCGTCGGGGCGGGCGCAGGCCACATCGAGCACGGACTGTTGGGCCGACATCGGCGGCGGCAGCGGCAGCACGCTGGGGGCCCGGCGGTAGACCCGCCAACCCTGCTCACGTGCCCAGCCGACCACGGTGTCGACCAGCCGGGCGGTGACCTGGTCGGTGGTCAGGTCGGTGAAGGCCAGCCGGTCGACCCGCTCCGCCAGCAACCCCGCCAGCCACCGCCCCTGCTCGCCGACCTCCATGCCCGCAGCCTAACCACCCCCGGTCCCACCCCTCTCCCCTCGGCCACCCCTGGTTGTGGCGGGTGTTCAGGGCAACTGTTGGAGGCGGATCAGGTTGCCGGAGGGGTCGCGTACGGCGCAGTCACGTAACCCGTACGGCTGGTCGGTCGGTTCCTGAACCACCTCCACATCGGCGGCCTGGAGGCGGTCGAAGGTCTCGTCCAGTTCCGGGGTGGCCAGCAGGATGCCGGCGTAGGTGCCCTTGGCCATCATCTCGGCGATGGTGGCGCGCTCGTCCGCGGTGATGCCGGGGTCGACCGCCGGCGGGGTGAGGACGATGGCGGTGTCGGGCTGGCCGGGCGGACCGACCGTCAGCCAGCGCATCCCGCCGTGCCCCACGTCCAGGCGGACCTCGAAACCGAGGATGTCGCGGTAGAAGGCCAGTGTCGCCTCCGGGTCGGTGTGCGGCAGGAAGCTGGCATGGATGGTGATGTTCATGCTGGCCACGCTAATCGCGCCCGGACCGGTGCGGCTTCTCGAATCCTGACCGCTTCCCCTCACCCGCCCACGTAGCCGGCCAGGTGCTCACCGGTGACGGTGGATCGGGCGGCGACCAGGTCGGCCGGGGTGCCCTCGAAGACGACCCGGCCGCCGTCGTGTCCGGCACCCGGACCGAGGTCGATGATCCAGTCGGCGTGGGCCATGACCGCCTGGTGGTGCTCGATGACGATCACCGACTTGCCGGCGTCGACCAGTCGGTCGAGCAGCCCGAGCAGGTGCTCGACGTCGGCCAGGTGCAGGCCGGTGGTCGGCTCGTCGAGAACGTAGACGCCACCCTTGTCGGCCATGCGGGTGGCCAGCTTGAGCCGCTGCCGCTCGCCACCGGACAGGGTGGTCAGCGGCTGACCCAGGCTCAGGTAACCGAGCCCCACATCCACCAGCCGGGTCAGGATGGCGTGCGCTGCCGGGGTACGGGCCGCCCCCTCGTCGAAGAAGGCCTCGGCCTCGGTGACGGACATGGCCAGCACCTCGCTGATGTTGCGCCCGCCCAGGTGGTATTCCAGCACGGCGGGCTGGAACCGCCTGCCCTCGCAGTCCTCGCAGGTGGTGGCGACACCGGCCATCATGGCCAGGTCGGTGTAGATGACCCCGGCCCCGTTGCAGGTCGGGCAGGCGCCCTCGGAGTTGGCGCTGAACAGGGCCGGCTTGACCCCGTTGGCCTTGGCGAAGGCCTTGCGGATGGGTTCCAGCAGGCCGGTGTAGGTCGCCGGGTTGCTGCGCCGGGAGCCACGGATCGCGGTCTGGTCGACCGCCACCACCCCGTCGCGCCCGGCCACCGAGCCGTGGATCAGGGAACTCTTGCCGGAGCCGGCCACCCCGGTGACCACGACCAGCACCCCCAGCGGGATGTCGACATCGACGTCGCGCAGGTTGTGAGTGGCCGCGCCCCGGACCTCCAGCGCCCCGGTGGGGATACGCACCTTCTCCTTGAGGGTGGCCCGGTCGTCGAGGTGCCGCCCGGTCAGGGTGTCACTGGCCCGCAGACCCTCGACGGTGCCCTCGAAGCAGACCGAGCCGCCGGCCGTACCCGCCCCGGGGCCCAGGTCGACGACATGGTCGGCGATCGCGATCATCTCCGGCTTGTGCTCCACCACCAGTACGGTGTTGCCCTTGTCCCGCAGCCGCAGCAGCAGGTCGTTCATCCGGGCGATGTCGTGCGGGTGCAGCCCGACGGTCGGCTCGTCGAAGACGTATGTGACATCGGTCAGCGAGGAGCCCAGGTGCCGGATCATCTTGGTGCGTTGGGCCTCGCCGCCCGAGAGGGTGCCCGAGGGGCGGTCCAGGGAGAGGTAGCCGAGCCCGATCTCCACGAACGAGTCGAGGGTGTGCCGCAGCGAGGCCAGCAGCGGCGCCACGCTCGGTTCGTTGCGCGACCGCACCCACTCGGCCAGGTCGCTGATCTGCATCGCGCAGAGGTCCGCGATGTTACGTCCGTCGATCTTCGAGGAGCGGGCCAGTTCGTTGAGCCGAGTGCCACCGCAGTCCGGGCAGGTGGCGAAGGTGATCGCCCGGTCGACGAAGGCGCGGATGTGGGGCTGCATCGCCTCCCGGTCCTTGGACAGGAAGGACTTCTGGATCCGGGGGATCAGCCCCTCGTAGGTCACATTGATGTTGTCGACCTTGATCTTGGTCGGTTCCTTGTGGAGAAGGTCGTTGAGCTCGCGCTTGGTGAAGGTGCGGATCGGCTTGTCCGGGTCGAAGAAGCCGCTGCCGCTGAAGATGCGGCCGTACCAACCATCCACGCTGTAGCCGGGAATGGTCAGGGCACCCTCGTTGAGGGATTTGCTGTCGTCGTAGAGCGCAGACAGGTCGAAGTCGCTGACCCGGCCCATGCCCTCGCACCGTGGGCACATGCCGCCGGTGACGCTGAAGCTGCGGCGTTCCTTCGTCGTGGTGCCGCCGCGTTCCAGGGTGATCGCACCCGCCCCGCTGACCGAGGCCACGTTGAAGGAGAAGGCCTGCGGCGAGCCGATGTGCGGCTGCCCCAGTCGGCTGAACAGGATCCTCAACATGGCGTTGACATCGGTGACCGTACCGACCGTCGAGCGGGAGTTGGCGCCCATCCGTTCCTGGTCGACGATGATCGCGGTGGTCAGCCCGTCGAGCACGTCGACCTCCGGGCGCGCCAGGGTCGGCATGAAGCCCTGCACGAAGGCGCTGTAGGTCTCGTTGATCAGCCGCTGCGACTCGGCGGCGATGGTGCCGAAGACCAGGGAACTCTTGCCCGATCCGGAGACTCCGGTGAAGACCGTCAGCCGACGCTTGGTGATCTCGATGCTGACGTCCTTGAGGTTGTTCTCCCGCGCGCCGTGCACCCGGATCAGGTCATGGCTGTCGGCGACGCGCGGCGAGGGGGTCCCGGCGCTCGTGCTCCTGGTCATCGTCTTCTCCATCCCCGTGAGCGTTCGCCGGTCACGCTAGCCGCGGCCCGTCCGTCGACGCTTCTCGAATCCTGATTGGCCGGGTCACCTGCCGCGACACGCACCCGGGCAGCTCGGCCGCCCCGGTATGCGCCTGCCGCCGGTAGGTGCTCGGCGGTACCCCGACCAGCTCGGTGAACCGGGTGCTGAAGGTACCCAACGACCCACAACCGACCGTGAAACATACCTCGGTGACCGTCAGGTCGCCGCGACGCAACAACGCCATCGCCCGCTCGATGCGCCGGGTCATCAGATAGGCGTACGGCGATTCTCCGTAGGCCAGCCGGAACTGGCGGCTGAGGTGGCCGGCGGACATGTTCACCCCACGGGCCAGCGCCTCGACGTCGAGGGGCTGGGCGTACTCGCGGTCGATGCGATCCCGGACCCTACGCAGCCGCGCCAGATCCTTCAGCTGCTCAGCCGAGACTCTGCCGGTCACCCGCGAGATCGTGCCACGACGCCGGGTGGTTGCCCAGCAAGCAGGCGGGTGTGGCACAGGGCACCGCGCCTTTACCGTCGAGATGGGGTCGATGACGGTAGCGCGCAGGTGAGGTGAAGACACCAAAAGGTTTTGTGTGATTCCTACAATCCGGCCGCGCAGGGTTCGGCGGTTACGGCATGGCGCGACCCGTTCGCAGGCAGAACAGTGTTCACTGCCGGGGCCGCCGTCATTGCCGCCTCGTTCGTCACAGGATCTACCGGAGGGGTCGATCGGGTGTTCAGCCGTATCGCCATCGTCAACCGTGGTGAGGCCGCCATGCGGCTCATTCACGCGGCCCGAGAACTGGCTGCGCAGACCGGGACACGGATCGAGACCGTCGCCCTCTACACGGATGTCGACCGCACCGCCACCTTCGTACGGGAGGCGGACCTGGCCTATGAGCTGGGCCCCGCCTCCGCCCGGCCGTACCTGAACCTGGCCACCCTGGAGCGCGCCCTGCTGGCTACCGGCGCCGACGCGGCGTGGGTCGGTTGGGGCTTCGTCGCCGAGGATCCGGCCTTCGCGGAGTTGTGCGAGAAGATCGGGGTCACCTTCATCGGGCCCAGCCCGGAGGCGATGCGCCAGCTCGGCGACAAGATCGGCGCCAAGCTGATCGCCGAGCAGGTCGGGGTGCCGGTGGCCCCGTGGAGCCGGGGCGCGGTCGAGAACCTGAACGCCGCGCGGGCCGCCGCTGCCGAGATCGGTTACCCGCTGATGCTCAAGGCGACCGCGGGCGGTGGCGGGCGCGGCATCCGGGTGATCACCAGCGAGGCCGAGCTGACCGAGGCGTACGAGCGCACCAGCCAGGAGGCGGCGCGGGCCTTCGGCAGCGGAGTGGTGTTCCTGGAGCGCCTGGTCACCGGCGCCCGGCACGTCGAGGTCCAGGTGATCGCGGACGGTCAGGGCACCGCCTGGGCCCTGGGGGTACGCGACTGCTCGGTGCAGCGACGCAACCAGAAGATCATCGAGGAGTCGGCCTCCCCGGTGCTCAGCGCGGAGCAGACCGCCGAACTCAAGTCCTCGGCCGAGCGGCTGGCGCTGGCCGTCGGCTACCGGGGGGCGGCGACTGTCGAGTTCCTCTACCACCCCGGCGACCGGCTGTTCGCCTTCCTGGAGGTCAACACCCGGCTCCAGGTGGAGCACCCGATCACCGAGTCCACCACCGGTTTCGACCTGGTCAAGGCGCAACTGTGGGTGGCCGCGGGTCGACGACTGGAGGGTGAGCCCCCCGTCGAGCGGGGGCACGCCATCGAGGCCCGGCTCAACGCCGAGGATCCCGACCGGGACTTCGCCCCCTCCCCCGGCCGGGTCACCCGGCTGGACCTGCCCGCCGGACCGGGCATCCGGGTGGACACCGGCATCAGCGAGGGTGACACCATCCCGGCCGACTTCGACTCGATGATCGCGAAGATCATCGCCTACGGTCGGGACCGCGACGAGGCCCTGGGTCGGCTCCGCCGGGCGATGGCCGAGACCACGGTGATCATCGAGGGTGGCGCGACCAACAAGAGCTTCGTGCTCGACCTGCTCGATCGGCCCGAGGTCATCGACGCCAGCGCCGACACCGGCTGGATCGACCGGGTACGGGCCGCCGGCGAACTCGTCGGGCACCGGCATTCCGCAGTCGCCCTGGCCGCCGCCGCCATCGAGGCGTACGAGGAAGAGGAACGCGACGAGCGGCACCGACTGCTGGCCACCGCGGCCGGGGGACGCCCTCAGGTGCAGCATGTCGGCGGCCGACCCCTGGACCTGAAACTGCGCGGGCTGGACTACCGGATGCGGGTGGCCCGCACCGGGGCCCACCGGTTCCGGGTCGGGATCGAGGCCGGCGGCGAGGTCCGTACCGCGGACGTCGAACTCGACCGTTTCGATCGGCACACCGGACAGATCGTCGTCAACGGCGCCCAGCACCGTCTGCTCACCGCCACCCACGGACCGATCCACCTGGTCGAGGTGGACGGGGTGACCCACCGGATCAGCCGCGACGAGGGTGGGGTGCTGCGGGCACCCATGCCCGCCCTGGTCGTCGCCACGCCGCTGGCGGTCGGCGCGGAGGTCGAGGCCGGCGCGCCGGTCCTGGTGCTGGAAGCCATGAAGATGGAGACCGTGCTGCGGGCGCCGTTCCGGGCCCGGCTCAGGGAATGCGCGGTCGCGGTGGGCAACCAGGTGGAGGCGGGCACCCCGCTGATGCGGCTGGACCCGATCGGTGACGGTGACGCCGAGGCCGGCGAGGACCGGGCCGCCCCGGCCGTCGAGTTGGACCTGCCCGCCGCCCCCGAGCAGGTCCCGGTGCTGGAGCGCACCCGACGCGGCCAGGAGGACCTGCGGGGCCTGCTGCTCGGCTTCGATGTCGACCCGCACGACGACCGGCGGGTGCTCGACGACTACCTCCTGGCCCGGCAGGCGGCGACCGAGGACGGTCACCGGCCGCTGGCCGAGGAACTCGACCTGCTCAACGTCTTCGCCGACCTGGCCGAACTGAGCCGCAACCGGCCCACCGGTGAGGACGGTGGCGGTGCCCACGTGCACAGCGACCGGGAGTACTTCCACACCTATCTGCAGAGCCTCGATGTCGAACGGGCCGACCTGCCGACCACCTTCCAGGCCAAGCTGGCCCGCGCCCTCGGGCACTACGGGGTGACCGAGCTGGACCGCTGCGCCGAGGTCGAAGCCGCGGTCTTCCGGATCTTCCTGGCCCAGCAGCGGGCCACCGCCGACGCAGCGGTCGTCACGGCGCTGCTGCGCGCCTGGTTGCCGGAGCCGCCGCCGGCGGAGTCCCTGCGCGAGTCGGTGGGCCTGGCCCTGGAACGGCTGCTGGCCGCCACTCAGGTCCGCTTCCCGGTCATCGCCGACCTGGCCCGAGGTGTGGTCTTCGCCTGGTTCGCCCAGCCGCTGCTGCGCCGCAACCGGGCCCTGGTCTACGCCGAGGTCCGCAAGCACCTGCGCCACCTGGACGCCCAGCCGGACGCCCCGGACCGGGCCGAGCGGGTGGCCGCGATGGTACGCAGCACCGAACCCCTGGTCCGGCTGCTAGGTCAGCGGCTGCTGCGCGACCGCTTCGACAACACCGCGATGCTGGAGGTGCTGACCCGGCGCTACTACGGCAACAAGCAGCTGATCGGGGTCCGCACCCGCCCGGCGGCCGGCTGCACCCTCGTGGTCGCCGAACGGGCCGACTCCTCACTGGTGTCCGCCGCGGTGGGCTTCGAGGCCTTCGGCGACGCGCTGCGCGGGCTGGCCGAACTGGCCGTCGACGAGGAGGCCGTCAACGCCGACATCTACCTGGCCTGGGAGAACCAGCCGGAGGACTTCGACGCGATGGCGGCGGCACTGCTCGCGGTCATCAACGCGCAGCCCCTGCCCCCGCAGGTACAACGGCTGACCACCACGGTCGCCGGCAGCGGCGGGGCGGTCATGCACCACCACTTCACCTTCCGTCCGGCGGACGGCGGGATGGCCGAGGAGCGGTTGATCCGGGGCCTGCACCCGTACATCGCGCAGCGGATGCAGCTGGAGCGGCTGCACAAGTTCGACCTGACCCGGCTGCCCTCGGCGGACGAGGAGGTCTACCTGTTCCAGTGCGTGGCCCGGGAGAACCCCTCCGACGACCGGCTCGTCGCCTTCGCTCAGGTACGGGACCTGACCGAGCTGCGGGACCACGACGGTCGGCTGGTCGCGCT
The DNA here is from genome assembly GCF_049844505.1 of Micromonospora sp. DT229. Taxonomy (NCBI): domain Bacteria; kingdom Bacillati; phylum Actinomycetota; class Actinomycetes; order Micromonosporales; family Micromonosporaceae; genus Micromonospora; species Micromonospora sp. DT229. The sequence goes on from NZ_JBNCLD010000006.1 coordinate 224,840, forward strand.
GCCGACCACCGAGGACGCGGTGGCGGCCTGCCTGGACTCGATCCGCCGGGCCCGGTCCCTGCGGCCCTCGAAGAACCGCTTCCCCACCAACCGCATCGTGATCTACGTGTGGCCGCCGAGCGGCCTGACCCGGGCCGAGATGGAGATGATCGCCGGGCGGGTACGCCCGACGACCGCGGGCGCCGGGCTGGAGGAGATCCTGTTCATCGCCCGGCAGCAGGACCGGGCCACCGGCCAGCTGACCAAGGTCGGGATCCGGATCACCTTCGACGCCACCGGTGGGGCGCAACTGACCGTCGGTGAGCCGCCGGTCGAGCCGATCGAGCCGCTGGACGACTACCGGCTGAAGGTGCTGCGGGCCAGCAGCCGCAACACCGTCTACCCGTACGAGCTGACCCGGCTGCTCGGCGACTTCGTCGAGTACGACCTCGACGAGACCCACACCCTGGTGCCGGTGGACCGGCCGAAGGGCCGCAACAGCGCGGCGATCGTCGCCGGTGTGGTCAACACGAAGACCGCCCGGCATCCCCAGGGCGTCACCCGGGTCATCCTGCTCGGCGACCCCACCAAGGCCTTGGGCGCGCTGTCGGAGCCGGAGTGCCGGCGGGTGATCGCAGCCCTGGATCTGGCCGAGCGGATGCAGGTGCCGTTGGAGTGGTACGCCCTGTCCGCCGGTGCCCGGATCTCGATGACCTCGGGCACGGAGAACATGGACTGGGTGGCGGCGGCCCTCAAGCGGATCGTCGAGTTCACCCAGGGCGGCGGCGAGATCAACATCGTGGTGGCCGGCATCAACGTGGGTGCCCAGCCGTACTGGAACGCCGAGGCCACCATGCTCATGCACACCAAGGGTGTGCTGGTGATGACGCCGGATTCGGCGATGGTGCTCACCGGCAAGCAGTCGCTGGACTTCTCCGGCGGGGTCTCCGCAGAGGACAACTTCGGCATCGGTGGCTACGACCGGGTGATGGGCCCGAACGGGCAGGCGCAGTACTGGGCGCCGAACCTGCCGGCCGCCCGCGACGTGCTGATGGCCCACTACGACCACACCTACGTCGCGCCGGGCGAGTCGGCACCTAGGCGTACGGAGACCACCGACCCGGTGGACCGGGACGTCTCCGACTTCCCGCACTCGGTGGCCGGCAGCGACTTCACCACGGTCGGCGAGATCTTCTCCGCCGAGACCAACCCGGACCGCAAGAAGCCCTTCGACATCCGTACGGTGATGCGGGCCCTGTCCGACCAGGACCACCCGGTGCTGGAGCGGTGGGCGGGCATGGCCGACGCGGAGACCGCGGTGGTGCAGGACGTCCACCTCGGCGGCATCCCGGTGTGTCTGCTCGGCATCGAGTCGCGGTCGGTGCCCCGGCACGGTTTCCCGCCCGCCGACGGCCCGGACACCTACACGGCCGGCACCCTGTTCCCCCGGTCGTCGAAGAAGGCGGCGCGGGCGATCAACGCGGCCAGCGGCAACCGGCCGCTGGTGGTGCTGGCCAACCTGTCCGGATTCGACGGCTCGCCGGAGTCGATGCGCAAACTGCAACTGGAGTACGGCGCCGAGATCGGCCGGGCGATCGTGAACTTCCGTGGGCCGATCGTGTTCTGTGTGATCTCGCGGTACCACGGTGGCGCCTTCGTGGTCTTCTCCAAGGCGTTGAATCCCAACATGACCGTGTTGGCCTTGGAGGGCTCGTACGCCTCCGTGCTGGGTGGGGCTCCGGCCGCCGCCGTGGTGTTCGCCCGCGACGTCGACGCGCGCACCGCCGCCGATGCCCGGGTACGGGAGCTACAGGCCCGGGTGGCCACCGCGGCCGGTGCCGAACGCGCCACGTTGACCGCGGAGCTCGACGAGCTGCGCTCGGCGGTACGGGCGGAGAAGCTCGGCGAGGTGGCCGCGGAGTTCGACCGGGTGCACGACATCCACCGGGCGGTCGAGGTCGGCTCCGTCGACGCGGTGATCCGCGCGGCCGAGCTGCGTCCCCGCATCATCGAGGCCATCGAGGCGCACCTGCGATGAGACCGGTCACGGCGGGGTCGGCGGTGAGCCGGCCCCGCCGTGGCGGTGCGACGCCCCCACCGATCGCGGCGGGGCGACTACAGTACGACGCTGTGCAGTCGGCCGAGATCAGCACCGCCACCCCGACGGATCGTCCGGAGGTGGTCGGCAACCCGGCCAATGTCGAGTTCTACCGCCGGGCCGGGTGGCAGGTGATCCGCCACCTCGACGAGCCCCTGCCGATCTGGGTGATGCGGCAGTGACCCGCCCAGGCGGCGGCTGCTAAGCCAGTGACAGGAACAACTTCTCCATCTGGTCCAGATCGGCCTTGCGCTCCTCGCCGGGGGCGGCGGTGACGCACTGCTGCAGACCACTTGCGATGATCTTGAATCCGGCGCGGTCCAGGGCCCGGGACACGGCGGCGAGCTGAGTCACCACCTCGGCGCAGTCCCGCCCGTCTTCGAGCATCCCGATGACCCCGCGGATCTGCCCCTCGGCGCGGCGCAGCCTCTTGATCACGTCACCGACGGCGTTCTCGTCGACCTGCATGTCCACCCCTCTCGATCGGCGGGCCCAACGGTACACCCGGGGGTATACCCTCGATCTACTCCACCGCCTGCCACCAGGCATTTGTCGCTTGGCCTTCGGTCGGACATACTCGGTTACGTCATACCCCCAGGGGTATCCGAGCCCACTGATCAAGGAGTGTCACGTGACCGCCAGCAACGCCTCAGCCGCCATCGACGTCGCCACCGCCCGCGCGCTGATCGCCGAGAACCCGGACACGTTGATCGTCGACGTGCGTACGCCCGGGGAATATGACAGCGCTCACGTCCCCGGCTCGATCAACCTGCCGCTCGACCAGGTCGACGCGCACCTGGGACGGATCGTGAACGACGCCGGTGGCCGGATGCTGCTGATCTGCCAGTCCGGTGCCCGGGCCGGCCAGGCCTGCACCAAGCTGGTGAACGCCGGACTGCCCGCGGCCACCGTGGTCACCGGCGGGATGAACGCCTGGATCACCGCGGGCGGCCCGGTGCAGCGGGGTCGTGAGCGGTGGGGCCTGGAGCGCCAGGTGCGCCTGGTGGCCGGCAGCATCGTCCTGCTGTCGATCCTGGTCAGCATCTGGGTGCCGGGGGCGCGGTTCGTGGCCGGTTTCATCGGAGCCGGTCTGACCTTCGCCGCGCTGACCAACACCTGCGCCATGGGCATGATGCTGACGAAGCTGCCCTACAACCGGGGTGCCGGCTGCGACATCGACGCCTCCCTCGCCCGGCTCAGCGAGCCCGGGCTGCGGGCATGAGTGCGACCTACCCCCGGCAGGACCACACCGGCCTGGCCCGGGTGGTGCCACTGATCGGCTGGTTGCGGCACTACGACCGCAACGTCCTCCGGCACGACCTGGTGGCCGGTCTGACCGTGGCCGTCATGTTGGTGCCGCAGAGCATGGCGTACGCCACCCTGGCCGGCATGCCGGCGGTCACCGGCCTGTACGCCTCGATCGTGCCCTTGGTGGTCTACGCCCTGCTGGGTACCTCCGGCTCCCTGGCCGTGGGCCCGGTGGCCATCACCGCCCTGATGACCGGAGCGGCGCTGGCACCCCTGGCCGAGGGTGACCCGGCCCGGTACGCGGCCCTGGCCGCACTGCTCGCCCTGCTGGTCGGCGCCATCCAACTGCTGCTGGGAGTGCTGCGGCTGGGGGTGCTGGTCAACTTCATGTCCCATCCGGTGCTGTCCGGGTTCACCTCGGCGGCGGCGATCGTCATCGCCGCCAGCCAGCTCAAGGATCTGTTCGGGCTGAACATGGGCCGGGCGGACACCTTCCCGCAGACCCTGGCGGCGCTCTGGGACTCCGCCGGCACCGCCCACGCTCTGACCATCGGGGTGTCCCTGGTCAGTGTCCTCACGCTGGTGCTGCTGCGCCGGTACGTACCCCGACTGCCCGGCGCCCTGCTGGTGGTGGCCGGCATCACCGCGGTCAGCGCGGCGTTCTCCCTCGGCGAGCGGGGGGTGAGGATCCTCTCGCACGTTCCGGCGGGCCTGCCGGCACCGGCGCTGCCCAGCCTCTCCGGCCAGGACCTCCAGGCGCTGCTGCCGGCGGCGATCGCCATCGCGCTGGTGGCGTACCTGGAGGGCATCGCGGTGGCCAAGACCCTGGCCGCCAAGTCCCGCCAGCAGGTGGCCCCGGACCAGGAGCTGGTCGCGGTGGGCGCGGCCAACGTGGCCGCTGGGCTGTTCCAGGCCTTTCCGGTGGCCGGTGGCTTCTCCCGCAGCGCGGTCAACTTCTCCGCCGGGGCCCGTACCCCGGTGGCGACCCTGGTGACCGCGGCGATGGTGGCCGTCACCGCCCTGCTGCTGACCCCCGCCTTCCACCACCTGCCCCGGGCGGTCCTCGCCGCGATCGTGGTGGTCGCCGTGCTGGGTCTGGTCGACGGCAGGGGCGCGGCCGCCACCTGGCGGGTACGCCGCGCCGACGGGCTGGCCCTGGGCCTGACCTTCCTGGTCACCCTGATCCTCGGGGTCGAACCGGGGCTCGCCGCCGGTGTGGCCTTCAGCCTGGGGGTGTTCCTGTGGCGCTCCGCCCGACCGCACACCGCCGAACTCGGCCGGGTGCCGGGCACCGACCGGTACCGCAACGTGCAGCGGTTCACCGGCCTGCTCACCGACCCGCGATACGCGGTCATCCGGGTCGACGGTCCGCTCTACTTCGCCAACGCCCAACGGCTGTCCGACCAACTGCTCGGCCTGGCCGAACAGCGGGCGGGTCTGGTGGCCGTGGTGTTGGACGCCAGCGCGATCACCGACGTCGACACCGACGGCGCGACCGCCCTGGCGGAGCTACGGGAGCGGTGTGCCGCGCGCGGGGTGGCCGTGCACCTGGCCACCGTCCGGGGACCGGTACGCGACCTGCTGGACCGCGCCGGGGTGTGGCGATCGGTCAGCGAGGCGGGCCAGGTGCACCCCGACATCCCCACCGCCCTGGCGGCGGCCGGGAACCCGACGGCGGCCGACCCGGCAGCCCTGGCGGGGGTCGGCGGCGGCGCCGAGGTCGGGCGGGAGCGATGATCGGATCCCAGCGCTTCGCCACGATCGTCACCTGCATCGACGGGCGCATCCAGCGTCCGCTGGAGGAGTGGGCGATACGACACCTCGATGTCGACTACCTGGACACGATCACCGAACCGGGACCCGCGGCGGTGTTGACCGCCACCGGGGAATCGCACCTGACCGCGGTCCTGGCGAAGGTGGCGGTGTCCCAGCGGGCCCACGGCAGCGGCACCCTGGTCATCGTCGGGCACGCCGACTGCGCCGGTAATCCGGTCTCCGCCGACGAGCACCGCGACCAACTTCGCCGGAGTGTGGCGCGACTGGCGCGACGGTTGCCCGACACCCGCATCCTCGCGGTGCACGCCGACCAGTGCGGGGAGCGCTGCTGGGATCCCGAACTCGTCGCTGAGGTCTCCCCGACGGCTGTCGGGCCTGACCTCGTCTTTTAGGCCACAGGTCATCGAGTTGCGTTGGTCACGACCGCCCAACGCATACCCCGGGGGGTATATTTTGGGAAGCGGTCATCGCCCGTCACCACTGCGAAGGAGTCGCCAGAAATGCTGTTCACCCAGTACTACCTGGATTGCCTGTCCCAGGCGTCGTACCTGATCGCCGACGAGAGCACCAAGCGTGCCGTGCTGGTCGACCCCCGTCGGGACATCGACGAGTACCTCGCCGACGCGCGGGCCCGGGGCCTGACCATCGACGGGGTGATCAACACCCACTTCCACGCCGACTTCCTCGCCGGTCACCTGGAGGTGGCGGCGGCTACCGGTGCCTGGATCGGCTACGGCCGGCGGGCCGAGACGGAATACCCGATCCGCAAGCTGCGCGACGGGGAGCGGATCAGCCTCGGCGAGGTGACCCTGGAGATCATGGAGACCCCGGGTCACACCCCGGAGTCGATCAGCATCCTGGTCCACGAGCGCGCCGAGGACCCGGTGCCGTACGGGGTGCTGACCGGCGACGCCCTGTTCATCGGGGATGTCGGCCGCCCCGACCTGCTCGCCTCACTCGGGGTGACCGCCGACGAGTTGGGCCGGATGCTCTACGACAGCGTCCAGCGCAAGCTGATGGGCCTGCCCGACGAGGTCAGGGTCTTCCCGGCCCACGGCGCCGGTTCCGCCTGCGGCAAGAACCTGTCCACCGAACGGCAGTCCACCATCGGTGAGCAGCGCCGCACCAACTACGCCTGCGCCCCGATGAGCGAGGAGCAGTTCGTCGCCCTGGTGACCGGCGGGCAACCGGCCGCGCCCGGCTACTTCGCCTTCGACGCGGTGCTCAACCGCAAGGCCCGCGAACTGTTCGACCCGACCCGGGGCGCCCGCCCCCTCACCGCGGCCGAGTTCGCCCAGGCCCACGCCGAGGGCGCCGTGGTGGTCGACACCCGGGACCCGCAGGAGTTCGCCACCGGGCATGTCCGGGGCTCGGTCAACATCCCCGCCGACGGCCGGTTCGCCGAGACCGCCGGCAGCGTCCTGGCCCCGGAGCACCGGATCCTGGTGGTGGCCCCGCAGGACCGCGAGGAGGAGATCGTCGTACGCCTGGCCCGAATCGGGTTCGACCAGGTGCTGGGCTATCTGCGGGAGCCGGAGGCCGCCTTCCTGGAGATGATCGCCCAGATGACCCGGGCCAGCCGGGTCACCGCCACCGACCTGCGGGAGGCGCTGGAGCGGCCCGAGCCGCCGGTGGTGCTCGACGTGCGCAACGCCGGCGAGCGGGAGCAGGGTGCGGTCGAAGGCTCCCTGCACATCCCCCTGGCGGAGCTGACCCGCCGACTCGACGAGGTGCCGACCGACCGTCCGGTCGTGGTGCACTGCGCCGGTGGCTACCGCTCCTCGGTGGCGGCCAGCCTGCTGCGTAGCACCGGTCGGGCCGACGTGTCCGACCTGCTCGGCGGGTACGGCGCCTGGCAGTCCCTGCTCGCTGCCGCGCGCTGAAGGATCCGGCCGGTCGGGGTCGCGGGGTCGCTCAAGACGCCCGATCCCGACCGGCCGACCTGGTCAACAACCGGGCCACCGCGAGCGGCAGCAGATGCAGCACCCCGGCCAGCAGCAGGGCCAGGGTGAGGATCTGGCCGACGGCGAGCCCGTCCAGGGCCAGCACCAGCGCGGCGCAGGCACCGGTGGACAGCAGATGCCACCCCAGGCGTCGCACGATCGACCAGGTGGTGGAGGGCGGTTGCGGCTTGTCCTCGCGGGTGCGCCAGGCGCCGATCGCCGCGCCGATCGCGACCAGCAGGGCCACCTGCCCGGCCCAGAGGGCCACCCGGCCGACGCTTGCCTCGTTGGTCACCGACGGCGCCAGGAGGGTCGTCGCCGTGAAGATGACGAAGGCGGGCAGCCCGACGAAGACGAAGGCCGTCATCGCCGCCCCCAGCACCCGCCTCGGCGGGCCCTGCTGAGGCTGGACCCGTTTGCCGATGTCGAGCCGTACCTCGTCCGGAGCCCAGATCAGGTTGGTGGTCACCGGCTGCTCACGCCCCGAAGCTGACATGCCGCGAGCCTAGTGCCGTCCGTCAATCTCCCCGGGCCCCGGACCGGGCGCTCCGTTTCGCCGTAACGGCGGTATCACGCCACTGCGGACCCCGCCGTTACGGCGAAACGGAGCGGACCCCTGACCGCGTCCTGGCTGGAGGCCGGCGGGCCCCTGGCTGGAGGCCGGCGGGCCCGGCGTGCCCCGTGGGATTCCCCGCCGCACCCGGACCCGATAGCCTGCGAGGGCGGGACCGTGCCGCGGCGAAGTTCTCGACCAACGCGAGGCGTCGACGCGACCGCGGGCAGGGTGCCGGGTTGTCGCAGTGAGTGTGCGTTGAGTACGGGGTGGGGTTGTCGTGGCGTCAGTGGGGAAGATCATCCGGTTCGATGAGGTACGCGGCTACGGCTTCATCGCGCCGTCCGCCGGCGGGGAGGACGTCTTCGTCCACGCCAACGACTTCGGCGAGCACCGCCACCAGGTGCGGGTAGGGATGCCGGTCGAGTTCGAGGCCGTGGACAGCGATCGTGGCCTCAAGGCCGCCTCGGTACGGCTCATCGAGCCGGAGTCGCCCGCGGTCGCTGGCGAACGGCGGCTGCGTCCGCGCATCGAGGGCGACGAGGAGTTGTGCGACGTCCTGTCCCCGGCGGAGTTCACCGGGGCGGTGACGGAACTGCTGCTGCGCTGCTCGCCGTCGCTGACCGGCGCCCAGATCATCGCGGTACGGGAACGATTCATCGAGTTCAGTCGCGCCCACGGCTGGGTCGACGGCTGAACGGTCAGGCGTCGCTCGGTCCGGGCGTCCAAGCGAGCGCGATGCGCAGCGCACGGCCCAGCTCGTTGAAGTCCACACCCCATGCGGGCCGGTAGTCGACGATCTCCACCGCGCTGGGCATCGCATCATGCTAGCGATGCACCGCCGCCGGGACGACCGGGCTGTCCGTGGCACCTACCTGACGACGACCGGTGCCACGCTGGACGTCCAGACCAGGCGCGGCTCGTAGCGGTTCAGCAGGTCGACCACGGCCTGCTCGGCCTGCTCAGGCACCAGCACGTCGAGCCGGAGCCTGGCCAGCAGGGGCTGCTCCTGCCAGTAGCCGCGCGGCAGCACCTGCCGCATGGTCCCCTCGGTCGCCGCGGTGGTGTCGGAGACGGTCAGGGAGATCGCGCCGGCACCGAGCAGTTCCTCGCGCAGGCTCCCGCTGTCGGCCACCCGGGAGGGGTCCAGCAGAGCGCTGACCAGCTTGACCTGCTGCCCGGCCGGCACCGAACCCGCACCGCCCGACCTGGCCCGCCGGGATCGTCGTTGTGGTCCGCCCGGGGCGACCAGGCTGGTCACCCCGCCCAGGTGGTACGCGTCCGTGCCCTGTTGGGCCTGGTCCAGCCGGTCCTGGTCCTGCTCGGGCACCCGCAGGCCGAGCACCGCCTGGATCCCGGCCGCGATCAGCCAGGTCAGTACGAACGAGAAGGCCACCACGCTGACCACCCCGACCACCTGGTCCCACAGCAGGCCGGCGCCACCGCCGAGGAAAAGGCCGTCGCGGCCTAGGGGGTTGATGCCGTTGTCGCCGAACAGGCCGAGCAGCAACGAGCCGAGCATGCCGCCGACGAAGTGCACCGCTAGCACGTCCAGTGCGTCGTCCAGCCGCAGCAGATACTTCAGCCGCAGCGCCAGATGACAGACCAGACCGGCGATGGCACCGATCGCGATGGCGGACAGGGTGTTGACGTACCCGGCGGTCGGGGTCACGGTCGCGAGCCCCGCGACCGCGCCGGAAACCCCGCCGACCACGGTGCTGTGGCCGTCCTTGAACCGCTCCACCAGCAGCCACACCAGCATTCCGGCGGCGGCGGCCAGATGGGTGTTGAGTACGGCCTGGGCGGCCACTCCGTTGGCCTGGAGTCCGTCGCCACCGTTGAAGCCGAACCAACCGAACCAGAGGATCCCGGCACCGAGGATGGTCAGCGGGATCGAGTTGGGGGGTGCCTCCGCGTGCGGCCAGTTCCTGCGTCGGCCGACGACCAGCAGTACGGCGACCACGGCCGCCCCGGCACTGGCGTGCACGACCATTCCACCGGCCCAGTCCTGGGTACCGAGCTTCGCCAACCAGCCGCCGGGGTGCCACAGCCAGTGGGCTATCGGGGCGTAGACGACGATGGACCAGATCGCCAGGAACAGCACCCAGCCGCCGAACCTCAACCGCCCGGCGGTGGCACCGGTGACCAGCGCGGGCGTGATCACCGCGAACATCATCTGGTACGCGACGAAGGCCAGGGCCGGGATGGTGATCCGCCCGTCGACCACGTGCAGATGGGGTGCGGGTGGCACCTTCAGGTCGGTCAGTCCGAACAGTTCCAGGTTGCCCAACAGGCCGCTGCCGGCGTCGTCGCCGAAGGCGATGGTGTAGCCGACGAACACCCAGGTCAGACTGACCACCCCTAGGGCGATCATGTTCTGCTGCAACATCGCCAGGACGTTGCGGCTGCGCACCATCCCGCCGTAGAAGACGGCCAGGCCGGGGGTCATGAACAGCACCAGCCCGGTGCAGACCAACACCCAGGCGGTGTCTCCCGGGTTCACCGCGATATCAGCGGACACGACCTGCCCCTTTCTGCGTACGGCCGATCAGACCGAACGTCGGACGGACGACACGACGGTGTCCTTGACCCGCTCGTGATTGGGCACCGGCGCGAAATGCCGGTCGGGCAGCAGCAACAGCCAGGTGGCCACGTTGAAGGGACCGGTCAGCACCGGGATGCCCAGCGGGGTGAGCACGCTGGCCATGGCCATCTGGATGAACAGGGTCAGGGCGATGCCGAACAGGGTGTACCCGGTCACCAGCAGCCCTGGCCGGTGCAGCACCGCGCCCACCGCGATCGCGGTCAGTACGGCGTTGAAGCCGAACAGTCCCTTGTCGAGGCTGGCGCCGTCGGCACCGAACCAGAGGGCCAGCAGGGTGGCGCCGACCGTGCCGACGATCGCGAAGACCGCCGACCAGCGAGAGTTGATCAACAGGGCGATCACGATGAGCAGCCCGCTGACCCAACTGTTGATCAGGAAGACCTGGGAGATCCCGCGCAGGAAGATCGGCACCAGGTCCCAGTCGAAGCGCCCACCGGTCAAGGTGCCCTCCCCGGGGAACTTCGGGGTCAACTGGGTCAGCACGGTGAACCGGTCGAACTGGTACGCGGCCAGCAGCAGCACCCAGGTGGTGAGCACGAAGGGAAAGGTGAAGGCGGTAAGCCCCCAGTGTTTGAAGATGGCGTTCAGGGCCAGGGTCACCACGGTGGTGCCCACCGCGCCGAGCACCAGATACAGCCACATCAGGGGTCGCTGGTCCAGAAAGGTCGGCACGGCGATGCCGGTGAGGAAGGGGCTGAACCCGAACAGCCCCTTGCGCCAGGAGGCCCGGTCGACCTGGAGCACCAGGGCGGTCGCGGTGCCGACGACCAGCCCTAGCACCCCACCACCGAAGACCCGGGGGTGCCCGCTGTCGAAGGCCCCCCAGGCGACCGCGATGAGGATGACCAGACCGGTCACAGGATTGTTCTGGAACACCACTTGCGCCGGTCCGCGCAGGCAGGCGTCGATGAACTGGACGAGCGGGTTGCGGTCGGCCAACCCGTTCCAATCCCGCGCGATCGCCACCACGTCGATCTCCTGTCGGATCAGCGCCAGCTGAAGGCAGGCGGGAAGGTGCAGCCGACCACCTCTTCGCGGGCGGCGGCACAGAAGGCCCGGACTGCCGCTTTGACCGGCTCGGTCTCCTGGCCGAGGACCTTGAAGACGAGACCCGCGTCGTTGGGCAGCCGACTGACCGCGCCGGCCAGTGGGGTCTGCTCGTCCCAGACAGGTTCCGAGGTCCGTTCGTAGACGCGCGCGGCACGTTCGGTGTCGGTCAGCAGCATGACGTTGCCGAAGACGTGGAAGCGGTCCATCATCCCGATCCGGTCGACCGGGAACCGGCCGGGAGAGATCACGAACTTCTCCAGGAACAGCCCTCGCCCGTCGGGCCGCTCCGCCCGCAGTTGGGAGGAGAACAGGTCGTAGGCGAAGAGTTCCCCGTCGCGGTAGTACTTGCGGCCGGGTTGGAGCACCTCGGCGTAGAGCAGGGTGGCGCTGGCCGGCAGCCGTACCCGGGTGTGCGAGACGAAGCGACTGCGTCGGAACGGGATCACCGGCTCCGGCAGGAACTCCAGGTAGGCGTCCTCGGCCAGGGTGATGGTCTGCTGCTGGGTGCCGTAGTTGGCGTCCATCTCCTGGATCTTGGTGGCGGCCTGGGTGGTCAGGTGCGCCTGCGCCCTCGGGCCCAGGTCGACCTCCATGGACAGCCGGTCGCCCTGGAGCACCCCGCCGGAGGTGGTCAGGATCATCACGCAGGGCAGGTCGGGCATCTCCTCGTCCCAGTACAGTGCCCGCTGCACCAGCAGCGGCGACTGCCGGTAGAGGTCACGCAGGATGGTCCGGTCACCGCGCCGGTGGAAGCCGAGCCGCAGCACCCCGACCTTGCCGTTGGCGGCGGCGGGCAGCTGGGCCGGTTGATCCTGGTACGGCGCCAGTTCCCGGACCAGGTCCAGGGAAGTCGTCATGCCGGCACTTCGGCGTCGAACAGCACATTGCGGCGGACCAGGTCGACCAGCTCGTCGATGCCCGCACCGGTCTTGCAGTTGGTGAAGACGAACGGCTTGCCGTTACGCATCATCGCCGCGTCGCGGGCCATCACCTCAAGATCGGCGTCGACGTACGGCGCCAGATCCGTCTTGTTGATCACCAGGATGTCGGACTTGGAGATCCCGGGACCGTTCTTGCGCGGGATCTTGTCGCCGGCCGCGACGTCGATCACGTAGATGAAGTAGTCGACCAGGGCGGGGCTGAAGGTCAGGGTCAGGTTGTCCCCGCCGCTCTCGATCAGCACCACGTCGCTGTCCGGGAACTTCGCCTCCATGTCCTCGACCGCCGCCAGGTTCATGCTGGGGTCTTCCCGGACGGCGGTGTGCGGGCAGGCCCCCGTCTCCACCCCGATGATGCGCTCCTCGACCAGCACTCCGGTCAACGCCCGCCGGACGTGCTTGGCGTCCTCCGTGGTGACCACGTCGTTGGTGATGACCAGGATGCGCAGCCCCTGCTCCACCAGGCGGGGCACGACGGTCTCGATGATGGCGGTCTTGCCGCTGCCCACCGGGCCACCCACGCCGATACGGCTTGCTGACTTCATCTGTGCTCGACCCTTCTCGAAGTAAGTGCGGGCGGTTCAGCTCATGAACATGCGAACGTGCGCGTGCTGGTGCGCGGCGGCCAGGACGTCCAGGTGCGGGGCGAAGCCCTGCATGTCGTCGAGGGTCGCGCCGCGGATGTCCTGGTAGTCGTCGTCGACCGCCTCGTTGACGGCGTACAGGATGGACTGGGCGTCGAGGTGATCCACCCGCAACAGTCGGATGGCCGCGCTCAGCACCATCGACGCCGCGCCGTACTGGTGGGCCGCGAAGGCGGCCTGTTCGTCGACGCCGAGTTCGGCGAAGAGCACCCCCAGGGCCACCGGATAGGTCACCGGGACCAGGCCGTCGGTCTCGGCGGCCCGCTTCTTGAGCAGCGACTCACCGATGATGCGGTTGGCGGCCTCGGCCAGCTTGCGGCCCATCCGTACCGACATGGTGCGCATCTCTTCGTTGATCTTGCGAAGGTGGACGGCCTCGTCCGCCCGCCGGACCTGCTCCAGGTCCCCGACCGCAGCGCCCCGATGCCCGGCCAGCACGCCGACCCCGTCGCCGGTGGCGGCCAGTCGGGTGATGGTCCGGACGTACTCCTGGAGGCTGCTGCGGTCGTGCACGGTCCCGTGCTGGACGGCCATCTCCAGACCGTTGGAGAAGGAGAAGGCACCGACGGGGAACACCGAGTCGCCGAACTGGAGCAACCGCAGCGCCTCGGCCATGGTGGGCACGGCAGGACGCTCCTTCAGTTCAGCTCGGCGGGCAGGTGCGAGTGCGGGGTGGAGTCCGCTCCGCCGAACAACCGCCGCGACTCGTGCGGGGCCAGGTAGGCGATGACCTCCGTACCGGCGATGAACTCGTGCGAGATGCCGGTGAAGGAGTGGGTACGCATCACCGAGTCCATGACCTTGCGGTCGACGGTCAGCGGCACGTACATCTTGGTGCCCTTCACCACGGCCGGCCAGTGCTGGTTGCCGATGGCGTGCCCGAGTTCCACGGCCGAGCGGATCACCATGTCCAGGGATTCGCCGTGCAGCTTGTCCAGGTGCACGACCATCACCTCGCCGAGGGCGATCCGGGCCACCACCGCGGTCCCGGTGAGTTCGTCCCAGGCGAGGATGTCGCCGTCGCGCAGCCGTACCCCCCGGGACAGGGAGAGGGCGAGTTCGGTGCCGAGGCTGGTCGCCTTGCGCAGCCGACTCTTCTGGGCCTCCCACTGGTCCAGGACCAGGTCGTCGACCTTGGCCTGGCTCAACCGCTCGGTCCAGTCCGGCTCGGCCACGTTGCCGAGCACCGCTTCCACGATCATGTGTCGTCCTTTTCCGCGATCCGCGTACGGGTCAGCTGAAGAAGTAGAGCTGGCTCATGGGGAGGTTCTTGGCCGCCGGCACGGTCGCGTGGACGCCGTCCATCTTCACCGCGAAGGTCTCCGGGTCGACCTCCAGCTTCGGGGTGCGGTCGTTGCGCACCATGTCCCGCTTGGTCAGGTTGCGGCACCGGTAGACCGGGATGACCTGCCGTTGCAGGCCCAACTGCTCGGCGATGCCGCACTCGTGGGCGGCCTTGGAGACGAAGGTGACGCAGTTCTTGGCGAGTTGGGTTCCGGACGCGCCGAACGCCGGTCGGTAGTAGACCGGCTGCGGGGTGGGCAGCGATGCGTTCGGGTCGCCCATGATCGACCAGGCGATCATGCCGCCCTTGAGCACCAGCTTGGGCTTCACCCCGAAGAAGGCCGGCTCCCAGAGCACGAGGTCGGCCAGTTTGCCCGGGGTGACCGACCCGATGACGTGCGAGACCCCCTGGGTGATGGCCGGGTTGATGGTCATCTTGGCGACGTAGCGCAGCACCCGGAAGTTGTCGTTGCCGGACGAGTCCTCGGCGAGCTTGCCCCGGACGTTCTTCATCTGGCCGGCCAGTTGGATGGTGCGCAGCCAGGTCTCGCCGATGCGGCCCATGGCCTGCGAGTCGCTCTGCATCATCGAGATGACACCCTCGTCGAGCAGCACGTCCTCGGCCGCGATGGTCTCGGTGCGGATGCGGCTCTCCACGAAGGCGACGTCGGAGGGCACCTTCGGGTTGAAGTTGTGACAGACCATGATCATGTCGTACAGCTCGGACTGGCTGTTGATGCCGTACGGCACGGTCGGCGTGGTCGACGCGGGCAGCACGTTCATCAGGCTGGCCACCTTGATGATGTCCGGTGCGTGTCCGCCGCCGGCCCCCTCGGTGTGGAAGCTGTGCACGGTCCGGCCCTCGAAGGCGGCCACCGAGTCCTCGATGTAGCCGCTCTCGTTGAGCGTGTCGGTGTGCACGCTGACCTGCACGTCGAACTCGTCGGCGACGGCCAGGCAGGACCGGATCACCGCAGGCGGCGCACCCCAGTCCTCGTGGATCTTGAAGCTGGGCACCCCGGCCAGGATCTGCTCCACCAGCGGCGCCCGCCCACTGCTGTTGCCCTTGCCCAGGATGCCGACGTTGATCGGCACGCTTTCGAAGGCACGCATCATGTTGTGGATGTTCCACGGGCCCGGCGTGATGGTGACGCCGTTGCTGCTGTCGGTGGGACCGGTACCACCACCCCAGAGGGTGGTCACACCGTTGCTCAACGCCGCGTACGCCTGCGAGGGGGTGAGCAGGTGGACATGGGCGTCGATGCCGCCGGCGGTCAGGATCAGATGCTCGCCGGAGATGGCGTCGGTCCCCGGCCCGGTGACCAGTCCGGGGGTGACCCCGTCCATGATGTTCGGGTTGCCGGCCTTGCCGACCCCGGCGATCCGGCCGTCCTTGATGCCGACGTCCGCCTTCACCACGCCGAGCAGCGCGTCGAGGACGGTGACGTTGGTGATCACCAGGTCCACCACCCCCTCGGCGTTGGTGGCCTGGCTGCTGCTGCCCATGCCGTCGCGCAGGGTCTTGCCGCCGCCGTACATCACCTCGTCGCCCAGGACCCGCAGGTCCTTCTCGATCTCGATGTAGAGGTCGGTGTCGGCCAACCGGATCTGGTCGCCCGTGGTGGGGCCGTACATCCCGGCATACTCTTGCCGCGAAATCTGACTCATTGTCGCTCCAGGTTCCGTACGCGCTCGTCGATGCCTACTGCTTCTTGTTGTCGCCCTGGTCCTGCGCGCTGAACTTGAAGCCGCGTGTCCTGGCGTTGTGCAGCGACTCGGCGCGGTCCGGCCGGTAGTCCGGCGGGGTCGGGTCGTCGCCGGTCCAGCCCTGGACCAGGCCGTTGAACCCGTACACCCGCTGGAGGCCGCCGAACGGGATCAGCTGCACGGTCTTGCGGTCACCCGGCTCGAAGCGGATCGAGGTGGTGGCCGGGATGTTGAGTCGTTTGCCGAAGGCGGCCGGTCGGTCGAATTCCAGGAACCGGTTCGCCTCGAAGAAGTGGAAGTGGGAGCCGACCTGGATGGGCCGGTCACCGGTGTTGTGCACGACGACCTCGATCACCGGACGGCCGGCGTTGAGTTCCAGCGGCTGATCACTGAGCTTGTATCCGCCGATCGGGCGCAGGTGCTTGGAGTTCGGTCCCGGATGCTGTTTGGCCATGTCTTCCTCGCTCTGTCGGAAAGGGAGCGCCTCATTGAATGGGAGAGTGGATGGTGACCAGCCGGGATCCGTCGGTGAACACCGCCTCGACCTGGAGCATCGGGACCATGTCCCCCACGCCCGGCATCACGTCGTCGGCCTTGAGCACGCTGCGTGCGTCGTTCATGACCTCTTCGACGGTCTTGCCCTCGCGGGCGCCCTCCAGGGCTGCGGCGCAGATGACCGCCACCGCCTCGGGATGGTTGAGCTTCAGGCCCTTCGCCCTTCGCGCATTGGCCACCATCGCCAACGAGAGGATGGTGAGCTTGTCGAACTCTCTCGGTGTGAGATGCATGTCCTGATCCTTCTCAGCAGTCGCCGGATGGCGTCGCCGGCCGGTTGGGCGGACCCACCGGGGTACGGGTTCGCGCCGAACCGTCCCGCTGCCGGTCTGGCGTTCCCGCTCATCGACCTACCGAATGCCAGGTTCGACTCTAGGACCCATTTCGATAGCTTTTAGGCGGTTTACGGGGATAGGTGGGTTTTAAGGCTTTCGGTGGCCCCGTGCCCGGTTCCCGGCCGACCACAGGTCCTGGATCTGCTCCAGGGTCTTGCCCCTGGTCTCCGGCAGGTACCGCCAGACGAAGAGGAACCCCAGGGCGCACAGCCCGGCGAAGAGGGCGAACACCCCGGCCCGGCCCAGGGCGTCGAGCAGAGTCAGGAAGAACTGCGTGATCACGTACTCGGCACCCCAGTGGGTCGCCGAGGCGATGGCCACGCATCGGCCCCGGATCGGGCCCGGGTAGATCTCGTTGATGATGGTCCAGGTGGCCGGACCGATGGTCATGGCGTAGAAGGCGATGAACAGGATCACCCCGGACAGCAGGAAGACCCCCGCGTCCGGAAGCCCGCCCGTCTGCGCACCCGAGGGGCCGGAGCCCAGTTGACGGAAGCTCACGCTCACCATGACCAGGGCACCGGCCATGCCCAGCAGCCCCACCAGCAGCAGGGGACGGCGGCCCACCCGATCCAGCAGACCCACGGCCAGCAGGGCGAAGACCGTGTTGACCGCACCGATCGCCCAGGTGGTGGCGGACAGTTGCGCCTCCGACGACCGGAAGCCCGCCGCCGCGAAGATCGAGTCCGCGTAGTAGATGATCCCGTTGATGCCGGTGGTCTGCTGGAACAACGCCAGCCCGATCCCCAGGGCCAGGGGTCGGCGCCACTGTGGCGACAGCAGTTCCCGCCAGCCGGCCTTCCGGCCCCGCAGGCTCTGCTCCATGTCGTGCAGCCTCGACTGCACCTTGTCCCGGGGCACCGTACGGGCCAACGACCGCTCGGCCCGGCTCCGGTCCCCCCGACGCAGGTACCAGATCGCGGAGTCCGGTATCGCCACGGTGATCAGGATCAGGGCCACCCCCAGCAGCACCGCCACGCCCAGCAGGTAGCGCCACGATCCGGATCTGGTGAACAGCTCGTCGGCCAGGTAACCGATGAAGATCGCGGCGGTGATCGAGAACTGGTAGACCGCCACCAGGCCGCCCCGGATGCGCTCGGGGGCAGCCTCGGCCGCGAACATCGGCCCGGCGACCGAGGCCACCCCGATACCCAGCCCGAGCACCAGTCGCGCCCCGGAGAGCACCGCGATGCTCGGCGCGGCGGCCTGCACGATCGTGCCGACGATGAAGGTGACCGCGGCGACCCACAAGGCCCCCCGCCGACCCAGCCGGTCGGCGAGATGACCACCGACGAGGGCACCGACCAGGGCACCGATCGTCACCCAGCTGGCCGCCGCCTCGACCGCGAAGGTGTCCGCGTCGAAGGCCCGACGGATGTCGTGCAGGGTGCCGCTGATGACGCCCTGGTTGTAGCCGAAGAAGGCACCGGAGAGAACGACGATCGAGATGATCGCCACGAGATTGCGTCTGGGGGGCCTGGTTCGACCGGCCGTGCCGTCAACCGTTGCCACGGTCCCCTCTCCCGCCCGGAATCACCACCCTCATTCCCTTTGTAGCAAGAATGAGAGGTTTACGGATCTGGACGGAAAAGTCGCCCCTCAGCGGGCGGGGGCGGGGCGCCGGGTCAGCACCTGCGGGCCGGCAGCGGTGATGGCCACGGTGTGTTCGGAGTGGGCGGTACGGGAGCCGTCGGCGGAGCGGATGGTCCAGCCGTCGCCGTCGTACCTGATCTTGTCGGTGCTGCGGCAGAACCAGGGTTCGATGGCGAGGGTGAGACCGGGGTCGAGTTTCACCCCACGCCGGGGGCGGCCGTTGTTGGCCACATGCGGGGCCTCGTGCATGGTGCGGCCGATGCCGTGCCCGCCGAACTCGGCATTGACCCCGTAGCCGTACGCCTCGGCGACCTCGCCGATCGCGGCGGAGATGTCGCCCAGGCGACCCCCGGGCTGGGCGGCGGCGATGGCGGCCTCCAGGGCCACCTCGGTGGCCTCGATCAGCCGCAGATCGGCCGGGTCGGGGGTGCCGACGACGAAGGAGAGCGCGGAATCGGCCACCCAGCCGTCGATGCAGACCGCCATGTCGATGCTGAGCAGGTCTCCGTCGCGCAGCACATAGTCGTGGGGCAGGCCGTGCAGCACGGCGTCGTTCACCGACAGGCACAGCACGTTACGGAAGGGGCCCCGGCCGAACGAGGGCGCGTAATCCCAGTAGCAGGACTCGGCACCGCGTTCGGCGATCCGCCGACGGGCGTGGTGTTCGAGATCCAGCAGGTTGACCCCGACTGCCGCGACATCGCGCAACTCGGCGAGCAGTTCACCGACGAACTGGCCGGTCACCGCCATCCGGCCGATCTCATCGGTCGATTTGAGTTCGATCACGACAGCCCTCCTCTGCGAAGCGGTATTTTTATACCATGCCAGATCGAGGGCTCCGGCGGATATCCTGCTGGCATGGTTCGCCAACCACTCACCGCCGAACAGATCGCCGCGGGCCAGCGCCTCGGGGTGGCGCTGCGGGCCGCGCGGGCCGGCCGCAGCCTGGTCGAGGTGGCCCTGGCAGCCGGCATCTCCCCCGAGACGCTACGCAAGATCGAGGCAGGGCGGCTACCCGCACCGGCCTTCGGCACGGTGGTCTGCCTCAGCCAGGCCCTCGACGTCCCACTGGACGACCTGGCCGACGTCTGGTTGGCCGACATGCCCATCCGCCAGGCATCCTGAAGACCCGACTGCCGGCGCCTCAGCTACCCAACGTCAGGTCGTGCTGCTCCAGCGCACTCTGGATGATCCCGAGCGCCTTCGGCCCCATGCCGTGCAGCTTGGCCAACTCCGCGCGCGACACCCCGACAAGGTCGCGCAGCGTCGAGTAGCCGGCGTTGTTCAACGCCCGCGTCGCCGGCGCACCGATCTTCGGCAGGGTGTCCAGATCGGAACTCACCCACCCGATCCTAAGCCAGTGAACAGACCTCGCGAATCACTCGCCACCCTGCCCGTTGATCATGAGGTTGGCGGCGGTAGTTGATCTCTGGGATGCCGCTAACGTCATGGTCAACGGGGTGTCACCGGCTACGACCTTCATCGGACCAGGATCACCTTGCCCCGGCCGTGGCCGGTCTCCACCTCCCGATGGGCGTCGGCAGCCTTCGCCATCGGATACGTCCGGCGGACGAGGAAGCGCAGATCACCTGCGGCGTGAAGGGCCGCGAGGGCGGCGAGACGGGCAGCGGAACGCAGGTTCGGGGTGGTCCGGATGCCGAGGTCGGCCGCGCGGGCGTGCTCGGTCAGGGTGAGAATCCGGGAACGGTCCGCGCACAGGGCCAGGGACGCGGTGAGGGCCTCGCCGCCGGCACCGTCGAGCACCAGATCGGCGCCGTCCGGCAGCCGGCCGCGGAGCCGGTCGACCAGGCCAGGGCCGTAGACCACCGGCACCGCGCCCAGGGTACGCAGATAATCCTGGTTGGCGGCGCTGGCCGTACCCACCACACGGGCTCCTGCCCGCCGCGCGAGTTGCACCGCGACCGCGCCGACGGCACCGGCCGCACCGTGCACGAGCAGGGTTTCGCCGTACCCGGGCCGGATCTGTTCGAGGGCGATGTGCGCGGTCTGGGCCGCGCCGCTGAAGCCACCGGCGACCTCCCAGGACATCCCGGCCGGCTTGGCGGTCACCTGGTCGGCGGGCACCACGACGAACTCGGCCGCGGAGTTCATGAAGCCGAAGCCCAACACCTCGTCACCAACGGCGACCCCGTCGACCCCGTCACCAACCTGATCGACCACTCCGGCGAACTCGTTGCCCGGCACGGCAGGCAGCGCGGCCTGCGCCCAATCGGGGGTACGCCCGGCGCGTACCGCGCAGTCGATGGGCTGCACGCCGGCCGCCCGCACACTCACCCGGGCATGGCCGTGCCCCGCCTCCGGAGTTGCGACCTCGCCCCACTCCAGCACCTCCGGCCCGCCGACCTGCCTGAACACCACCGCCCGCATGCGTACGCCTCCCGTGATCCGTCGTCGCAGGAGCCAGTCTCAAACCTCAACCACACGCGAGGTCAAGGGAAGCTCTGTACGTCTCAAGGGATTACGGCGCGCGGAGCCCCGCGCGACAGCGCTTCGGTCTACCAACCGTCGGTGCCGCGCTGCGCATATCGTGACGTGAGGTCGTCCCGATTTCACATTTCGGTCGGCCGAGCGCACCATCTTGACCTGGCAGCGGCGTCGGAGCGGTGGCCGATACCATCCAGATGCAGCCACCAAAAACCTATTATGCGCGTTTCAGTGGCGGGCTGAATAAATCCCACAGCCACCGGATTATTCTCGATTCAACAGGGACCGCATATCGATCCCCGGACGCAGTGAGGCGCCTAGCCGGCACTGAATACTGGCAGCTCAAAGGCGGCCAGAGTGCCGGCTAGGCGCACTCGTTGAGCCAGTGACAAAGGCGAGCCCAATCACTGGCACCAGACTACTGAACGTCAGCCGGCGACGGCGTCGACCGGGCCGCGAACAGCGTTGGCCACACCGCGAACGGCGTTGGCCACACCGCGGGCAACTCCGCGAACATCACCACGCATCGTGACACCTCCTCGAATTAAGGACCATGATGTGGGATCAGCGTACGCGAATGAGGTCGCGATCGATACTCCCGGCAGACGTTCTTTCTCAGTCCGTCAAGCGCACATCACTTCCTCATGCACAACAACCGACCAAGAACAGCAGGTAATGCACTGAATGGTCGCCCCCGTCAATACCGTCGCGTTACAGTCCGAACTGGACACCTCTTGCGTGCCGCCTGCTCACACGGCGTCCCAGACCGCCGTCGTTGGGCCTCGTTGACGACGTTACCGGGCTCTACAGCAGGACTTATGCGCATCCTCAGCGGCGTCGTGGGGGAGTCAACAGAGTGGCGAGGGCTCGCAGGATGGCCGGACACTCGGCTGGTTCTGTACCTCGTAGCGAAATCACCACGATGACGACGCGGGCAACAAGAGCTAAAGGACGTCTCGTAACTGGGTGGAGGCGTTGCCGGGTAACGGTGCTGGGTGTCATCCGGTGAGGATGATGTTGTGGAGGTGGGCGATGCCGGATGCGGTGTCGGTCAATGTGTGGGCGGCGCGGCGGTAGTCACGGAGGATCTTGAAGTTCTTCATGCGGGCCAGAGCGTGTTCGACCTGGGCTCGGACGGTGCGATGTTGTCTGTTCAGGTCTTTCTTCCAGTCGGGTAGTTCGCTGCCGTCGGTGGGTTTGCGGTACGGGATGATCACGTCGGGGTTGCCGCGGTAGGCGCCGTCGGCCATGACCGGCCGTCCTGCGAGCTTCTGGTCGATGCCGGAGGTGCGGTAGACGATGGTGTCGTTGCGGTTGCCGGGCTGCGGTTCACCCAGGGCCACGACGAGACGGGTGTGGGCGTCGATGGCGACTTGCAGGTTCGTCGAGTAGCGGTAGTTCTTGCTCGGTGCCGCGAGGCGGTGGTCGCGGGTCGGGACCAGGGTGCCGTCGACGATGGCGATCTGGTCTACCCGACGCCGGCGTACCGGAGCCAGGGCCAGCAGCGGCCCGAGGGTGTCGATGACCCGGTGCGCGGCGGAGTGCGACACCCCGAACAGCGGACCGATCTGCCGCATCGTCAGGTTCGTCCGCCAGTACGCGGCGACCAGTAACACCCGATCGGCCAGATCGAGAGACCACTGCCGCCCCGGCCGCCCGTCCGCGATCGCGTCACCGCCGCGTTCAGCGACCAGCCGGACCAGCCGGCGGAACTGGACGGGCTGCAACCCGGTGAACGGAAGATCCACTCCTGGCGGGCCGCCGAGATCACCTGCACCCCGACATGATCCACCATGGACGGCCGACGGAGTTACGAGACGTCCCTTAGAGCCGAGCAGTACCCGGAGAGACCTCCGACCCGGCGGCTCAATGATGCTCTGCAGGAGTTCTACCGCGCGGTCCGGGAGCAACTGCGGGCGAACGACCCCGAGTCCGTGATACATGACGATGATCTAGACGTTATCGAGCCAGGGATTCAACCGTTGACCTGGGTCGAGCGATCCCAGTCGTCCTGACATCTGCCCGCTCTCGTCATCGAGGACAGCTTCGTTTCGGTCGTGCGCGCGTGCCGGCAAAAGGACGAAGGACGGGACTCTCCTGCCTGCGCAAGGATGGGGCATGTTGCGATCACCTCGTGCACTTCTGCTGGACTTCGGTGGCGTCCTGGCCGACGCTCCGCGACAGCCACCGGCTCCCCCGGACCTGGTCCGGCGGCTGTCCGACCTGGTCGGCGACACCGTGTCGGTCGAGCAGATCACCACCGACCTGACCGAGGGCGGCAGAGCCTACGGCCGATGGCGCGATGACAGCGCGCAGACCGGCGAACCGATCGAGTTGACCCACCCTCAGGTGTGGGCGGACTTCGTGACCCACTCCTGGCCCGAGCCGGCCCGCACGGCGGTCGAGCAGGCGGCGACCTCCCTGGCGTACGCCTGGGCCTGGCGACCGGACTGGCAGGTCCGCCCCGGGATCCCGGAGGCCTTGCGCGCCGCGGCGGATGCGGGTCTGCCCATGGCGGTGGTCAGCAACGCGCTCTGCGGGGCCGCGCATCGCGACTTCCTCGCCACCGCCGGACTGTCCGACCTGTTCGCCGCCGAGTTCTACAGCGACGAGGCCGGGCTCCGGAAGCCCAACCCCCGGCTGGCCTGGCTGGCCGCCGAGGCCATCGGCGTACCGATCGGGGAATGCTGGTTCATCGGCGACACCGTGCACCGCGACGTCGCCTGCGCCCGACGAGCCGGCGCCGCCGCCGCGATCCTGATGCGCTCACCCCGCACCGACCGCGAACCACCCCACCCGCAGCTACGACCGGACGCCCGGATCGAGGATGGCCACGGCCTGGTCACCCTGCTGTACCAGAGGTGAAGACGGCGCAGCGTCGGCGGTGGCCTGAGGAGAGCCGCCGCCGACGCTGCCCGGTGTCAGACCCGGGAGGTGAAGGTGGCCAGGAAACGGTGCGGGGTGATCACGCCGGCGTTGTCGAAGCAGAGCACGTCGACCTCGGCGTCGGTGGTGTACGACCAGGGTTGGGTGAGGTGGCAGTAGTTGCTGCCGGGGCCCTGCGCCACGACCTGGACATGCGTCTCCCTGACGCCGATCTGCGGAAAGGTCGCCAGGAAGCGGCCGGTGGGAGCCAGCGGCACCACGGTGTTGGCGCCGACACCGACCATCGAGTTGTCGTTGGTCGGCCCGCCGACGGCGGTACCCAGGTATCCGATGTGATTCGGCGGGCCGTAGGAGCCGACTACCGACCGCCGGCGGTGGTACGAGAGGGCGAAGTCGGTGTTGGCGTACGCGCCGGCCTGGTCGTAGCAGAAGACCTCCGCATGCACCAGGGTGCCGAGCGCGCCCCAGGAGTTCACCTTGCATCGGCGGGGAAGGGCGTTCGGTTGCACTGCGGTGACCTGCACGTTGCCGGCCAGCAGGTCGGGCAGCCCCACCCCGGGGAACCGCACCACGTACTGCCCGACGCCGATCGCCCCGGCCCCGTTCCCCATGCCCGTGGAGTTGTACGACTGGATCAACCCACTGCCGGCCCACTGCACGTACGCATAGGAGTTACCGGCCGGCAGCACGCCCGAGCTGGTCGTCCAGAGCACGGTGAACGGG
Source organism: Micromonospora sp. DT229 (assembly GCF_049844505.1). Taxonomy (NCBI): domain Bacteria; kingdom Bacillati; phylum Actinomycetota; class Actinomycetes; order Micromonosporales; family Micromonosporaceae; genus Micromonospora; species Micromonospora sp. DT229. The sequence goes on from NZ_JBNCLD010000006.1 coordinate 249,202, forward strand.
GTGTCCTCGCGCGCGCCGCCGGGCCGGTGGCACTGCACGTCGACGATCTGGTCGGCGCCGGACTGGCCCCAGCGAACCACCTCGCAGTAGTGCCCGCTCCGGTTCACCGGGGTCACATGCGGTACGCCCCGCTGGCCCGCGCCCACCTGCGGGAAGCGGACCTGGAACCGGCCAGGTCCGACCTTGATGCCGTCGGCCCAGGCGTTCGGGAATGCCGTCTTCCAGCTACCCCACTGCCGGGTGGTGTCAAGCACGGTCCAGACCGACACGGTGGGGTCCTTGACGAAAGCGAACCCCCAACGGTCAGCGGTGGCCGCTGCGGCAGGTGCCGCCGGCACGAGTGCGGCGGCGGCGGCCAGGACAGCGGCCAGCGCCGTGCTGACGAATGATCGGAGACGCATGTGTTCCTCCGTTCGACCGGAACATGACGCACAGGAGTGTGTGATCTGTGACGTCCTGCTCACAATGAGCAGCGCCGATGTTTCGGTGTCGTGAAACAATCACCTCCGGCATGTATCAAAGTCGGTCATCGCGACTCATGCACAGAAGCGCTCTGCCCGACGTCGCCGGACCGAGCGCGGTTCGATCGCTCACCCACGGCCGCGACGATCCGTCAGACCACCGGCTTGGCCAGGCTGGTGGTGCCGTCCGGGTTGGCGGAGGACACCGTCCGGTACCCCTCGCGGTGGTAGAGGTCGATGTTGTACTGGCTCCTGGCCCCGGTGAACAGCACGATGCGGTCGCAGGCGGGGTCGGCGGCGGCTTCGGCGGTGCGCAGAAGCCACCGGCCCACCCCTCGGCCGCGCAGGTCAGGGACCACGGCGAGCCGACCCACATGCCAGTCGGTCCCGACGCGGCGGGTCCGCACCATGCCCAGCAGTCGGCCGTCCAGCCAGAGGCCGGTGGTGTGCCAGGTGGCCAGCCAGTCGCGTACCTGCTCCGGCGACTCGTGCAGGGCCGGGATGGCCAGGCTGTCGTTGGCCAGGGCCTCGTCCACCCAGCAGCACCGCTGGAGCACCGTCACCTGGCCCGCGTCGTCGGCCGTCAGTGGTCTGACGTACGAACCGGGCAGCGGACCGGCGCAGGCGTCCGCCTGTGCGCGTTCCCGCATCGGCCGCAGCGCGTGGGCGACCCGGACCAACTCGTCCAGGAGCCCGACACCCGCCGCCTGCCGGGCGGGGTCGGGCCGCAGTCGCCCGTCCTGCACGGCCTCACCGATCCGGATCGCCACGGTGGCGCCCAGGGGGACCAGGCGCAACGTGGTGACCACCTGCTTGGCGTGCTGGACCGCCCGGGTGCCGGCCGAGGTGTGGCCGTAGCTGACGAACCCGATCGGCTTCCACGCCCATTCCCGACTGAGGTAGTCCAGCGCGTTCTTCAGGGTCGCCGGCATGCTGTGGTTGTACTCCGGTGTGATCGCGATGAAGCCGTCCGCCGCGTCGACGGTCTCGCTCCAGCGGCGGGTGTGCTCATGCCGGTACTCGCCGGACGAGGGATGCGCCTCCTCGTCCAGGAACGGCAGGCTCAGGTCACTGATGGCGACCGGTACGAACTCGACCCCGAGTTCCGCGGCCCGCGGGGTGAGCGTCTCGATCAGCCACTGCCCGACGATCGGACCCAGGGCGCCGGGACGGGTGCTGCACACCAGGGCAAGAACACGAAGCGGTCTCGTTGACATGGAAACGAATCGTAGGTGCTAGATTGATTACATGTCAACGAACCCGGCAGCGGAGCCCGTACGCTGGTTGAATCCGGATGAGGAGCGGGCGTGGCGGGCGTACCGGCGGGTGATGGTCGCCGTGTCGACCGGCACGGCCCGCGACCTCGCGGCGCTCGGGCTCTCCGAACCCGACTACGAGGTGCTGAGCACCCTCTCGGAACGACCCGACCACACCAGCGGCCTGGGCGAACAGGCCGACAAGATGGGCTGGTCACGCAGCCGACTGTCCCGCCACGCCACCCGAATGGAGGCCCGCGGCCTGCTGCGGCGCACCCCCGACCCGAGCGACGGCCGCGGCTGCCTCCTCACCCTCACCGCCCAGGGACTGGCCGCACTCGAAGAGGCCGCACCGACCCATGTCGAGTCGGTCCGACGCCACTTCATCGACCGGCTGACCCCGCAAGACCTCACCGCCATCGAACGGATCGCCCGACGGCTGGCAGCACCGGCTCCGATCAGCGACGAGCAGGAGGCGGTGGGGCCGTAGCCGGGCATGGGGTGGACGGAGCTTCCGACTGTTCATGCTCGATCTCGTACCGGCACTCGCTGCACGGCTCCGGCGGGATGTGTTCGCGCCAGTCATGACCGCAGACGGAACAGTCGCCGTACCATCGCGGGCCTCGCCGCATCCGCACCCAGCCATTGTGACCCGTAGGCCGGGTGCGGAGATCATCGCCTCACGTCGCCGAGGAGATGGGGTACGGCCGCAGGTGAGCAGCCAACTCCACCTCGGCACGCAGCCGAAAGTCGCACGGCCAGTAGGCGCGGCAATCCCGGCAACGACGAGGCTCCTCGCCGTCCTGACCATGCCGCGCGGCGAGCAGCCGCCAGTCCTCACGATCCACGTTCTCCGATATACCCCGGTACGCGCAGAACGAACCGACCGGCGAGCGGCAGGACCGGCGAGCGACGGATCCACCGGTCGAGCCAGCTCGGACAAGATCAGAGCCCCTGCTCCGACTCCCCCACACCACCAGGCCGCTCCGCGAAACGCCGAAGGCTCGCAATCTTGGACACTTGTCGTCATCAGCTATCGAAAAATGTCCAAGATTGACGGCTCTCGCCGTTCATCTTGGTTGCCATCGACGGTCGCCGGCCCCTCCGAGGTCGGGACGCACTGCCACTGCGCGGAATTTCCTGAGGTGTACGTCGCCGACGACTCCCAGCGGTCCGATTCCAGGCCGTCAGCGCGGCTCTGCCCAAGGCGTCGTGGCCGCGATGCAGGACCCGCTACCTGCGCAACCTGCTGTGTTTCGAGCCGATGCAGGCTTCTACACCCGCACGCGGGGGTCGGCCAGCACGTTGGCGACCACGGCCGTCATCCCGTCGACGCACAGTGTCGGCGCGCCGACCACAAACTCCTCCCGATCGAGCCACTCCACGCGCTCGACGCCCGGCGTGGCCAGGATGCCCACGTCGAGTCGCAGCGACGCGTGGTCGTCGTAGTATCCGCGGGCGGCGTCACCGACCCAGAGAGACCAGTGGTACCCGGCGCCGCCCCGCCTTCGTTCCGCCTCCGTGAGCGGGTCGGCTTTGAGGTCGCCGGTGTCAAGCAGTTCGGCGACGGTCATGGGTTCCAAATCCGGACGGGCCGGCGGCAGCACCACATTGAGGAGGTGCTCGAGATGAACCGTGCAGGTGCAGTTTCCCCGCTGCGGAGCAGCCCAACTGTCGACCATCACAGCACCCTACGACCCCGGGCCTCATCCAGCCGTCATCTCATGTCTCTGCTTTTGCGACGCAGACTCGCCGAAACACCGAGGGGTCGCAATCTTGGACACTAGTCGTCATGAGCTATCTGTCCTGTCCCGAGACAGGACCATGACGGCCACCGCAGTGCCTGCAGGCTTGCGTCCTCGTCGCCGCAGATGCGTACGTTGACCTCAAGTCACGTTGAGCTTCGATAGTGGTCATCGACCGAGAGAACGGAGTGGTTCCGATGATCGACCCCACGGCGGCAATCCGCCTCGCCATGATCGCCGGGCTCGAAAAGGCCGGTGGCCGCCGAATCGCCCAGGGCGCGTACTGGGATCGATGGGGTGTGACGGTGGAGGACCCCGACGGATATCGACTTGTGCTGTCCAGCCGTGCCTGGTCAAACGCCACGTAGTCGGCTGCACGTCCGATCGGCGGCTCGACCGGCCGTCAACGTCCGCACCGATCGCCACTCAGTCAGCCACCCGGCGGGCACGTCCTCTGATCGCTAATTGCCCGATCGAGTCACCGAACGCCAGGCGTCGAAGGCCCAGCTGGGGTCGACCGTGTCCGCGCTGATGAAGATCGTTTCCAGGTACGTTCCATCGATGAAGTTTAAGCGGTAGACGGTGAACTTGACGTCTCCGTCTTGGCGGTAGAGCCAGGCGGCACGATGACCGACCCCGTCTCGGCCGCCCTCACCCACCTTGCCTGTTGGATTCGGCGGCAGCTCGGGTGACCACCCACCTATAAGACGGTCCTACGGACCTTGATCAAGCGGCGCCAGCCGCAACTGCCCTGGATGGTCGTCATGTCCGGGCCGGTGGCCCACCACTCTTCCGCAAAGCCGAGTACCAATCGCCGGCAACGGTCGGCCACGCGGCCACGTAGCGATGTCGAACAAGGCCATCGCGTCCGGCACCTCGTCGAGTTCGGCGAAGACCCCGAACACAGCCTCGGCGACCACGACACCGTTCGCCACGCTGCCCAACGGATGCCTTTCCGTGGCCTCAGGCCATGCGGTACACGCGGCGGTTTTCCTGACCTCATACCAGCCCGCTGGATCGATCACCGCCATACGAACATCCTGTCCGCCATCTCCACCCGACTGCTTGGCCCCCAGACAACTAACCGGGCGCGCTGACCTGCCTCGTCACGGGCGCCGACCTGTGGAAGCGGTCCTCGAACGTCCACGGGGTCCACCGCCGCTCGCGCCCGTCGTCACCCAGCTACTCACCCATTGCCCGCACCGGCAGACTCCTTGCCCTGAAGGCAACGATCAACCTGCGGAGCGGGGCGCGCGATCGAACAACAGGTCGACCGCACGCTGTGCAACTTCACCCCGGGTGCGCTGCTCGTGATCGGCGGCCAGGAAGTGCACGCCAATCGCCATGCAGAAGGCGAGCAGGGCGCGGGCCTCGATCTCCTCCGGGTCCGCATAGAAGGCGCCGATCATCTGGCGCAGCAGCGCCATCCGCCGGTTGTCCACCGCGCGCAGCCGCTCGGCGACCACCTCATCGCGCCGCGCCCAGGTGCGGATCGCGAGGTCGATCGGCAGCAACCGGCTACTCGAGAACGTGAGCACACCGGCCCGTTGGATCTGGCTGCGCGGGTCGCCACCCTCACGCTGGACGCGCGCGATCACCTCGTCCGTGCTCTCGCGCTCCCACACGTCGAGCATCGCGCGCAGCAGCGCATCGCGGTCGTCGAAGAAGCCGTAGAAACCGCCCTTGGTGACGCCGAGCCGCTTCGCGAGCACCTCGACCCGGACGGCGTCCGGGCCGCCCTCGGCCAAGACCAGCAGGCCCTCCTCGATCCACCTTTCGCGGGGCGTGCGGGTGGCAGCCACTGCATCTCACCTCGTTCTGTTGTGTACACCACCGTATACGCCCGCTACAGTGCAAATATACGGTACCGTATATTGCGGATGGAGCGGTCCCCATGAGCGTAAAAGCCATCGTCAGCACCGTCGGGGCCGAACGTCTGCCCGCGTCGGTGCGTACCCTCAGCTCCCTGTCTCGGATCGACTACGCCGACCACTTCGTGCTGCCGACCGACGCCGCCGCAACGGTCGAACGGTGGGCCCGGGTGATGTTCGGTGACACGCCCGACGCCATCGAGCTGTTTCTGTGGCGGGGCCTGATGGGCCTGCGGCTCAGCCGGACCGTGTCGGCGGACACCGTAGCCGGCTGGCAGATCGCCGAGCAGGATGACGAATGGATCCGACTCGAAGCCACCTCCTGGTTCCTGGCTGCCAACCTGGTCGTCCAAGCGACCGGTGACAGCGTGGCGCTGGGAACATTCCTACGCTACGACCGCTGGCTGGCGCACCTGGTCTGGCCTCCGCTGTCGGTCCTGCATCGCCGGCTCGTGCCCGGGGTTCTGCGCAAGGCGGCGTCCCGGATCGCGGCGGGCAAGGTCTGAAGCGGGTGTCGAGCCGATGATGAAGGCATTGGACCGACCTAGGGGCTCAACAGCCTCCCCGCTAGCTGCCGCCGCTGACCTACGCCACCTACGAGACGTTCGTCCGGCGTCACCTGTCCCCCGGACTCGGAACCAAGCGGCTCGACCGGCTCCAGGCGCGGGACGTACCGCGCCGCCGTTGACCCATCTTGGCCCCCTGCATCGGGCACGGACCGGGCACGGGGCAGACGATGGCCCGGCGTCCGCGAGGGCCGCGCCAGGTCTCCGTTGTACGTAGGGTGCGGAAGTGACAAGAAGCGAGCAGCTCTCGGAGCAGTTGGACTGGTACTGGCACAAGAACCTGCGGCCACGGCTGGAGGGTCTCACCGACGAGGAGTACTTCTGGGAGCCGGTGCCCGGCTGCTGGAGCATCCGCCCACGGGCCACGTCGGCCGCACCGTTGTCCGAAGGTGCGGGGGAATGGACGATGGACAACGTGTTCCCTGGCCCGGTGCCGGCGCCCGTGACCACGATCGCCTGGCGGCTGGCGCACATCATCGTCTCGTGCCTGGGCTATCGGGTCGGATGGTACTTCGGCGGCCGGGACGTCGACTCCGAGACATTCGCCTACGCGGGGACCGCTGACGAGGCGCTGAAACAGCTCGATGAGATGTACGGAAGATGGAACGCGGGGGTTCGCGGCCTCTCGGACGCCGACCTGGAGAACCCACCCACGGTGGGTTCCGAGCGGTTCCCCATGGCGAACCGAATCCTGCACGTCAACAGGGAGCTGATCCATCACGGTGCCGAGATCTCCTTGCTGCGCGACCTCTACCGCTGGCAGGACGGAGCCGTCCCGCGGCGAATGTAGAGACCGTGCTCAGCCAGCCCCACGTGCAGGGCCGCGCCAACGCCGCCGTACGCGTGCCGGCACTGGGCGGTCGCGGCCGACCAGCCGGCCTCTCCGGAACTTCCGGGGGACTTCCGGAAGCTATTGACGTGTTCGAAACGCCGTTGCAATACTCCGGACGCGGTGGCATCAGCTCCTGTCGATTAAAACCATGCGTCGTCAGGTGCCATCCGCCCCAAGGAGGACCTGCGCATGTACGAAAGTATCGGCGGCTCCCGCCGCCCGTCCGCCCCCCGAAAATCGCGCCTCACCGTCCGGTTGACCGCGCTCGCCTCCACCGTGGCGCTGAGCGCCGTCGGTCTCGCGGTCGCCGCCACTCCGTCCAGCGCCGCCGTCTGCAACGGGTACGTCGCCCTCACCTTCGATGACGGGCCGAACAGCAGTACCAGCGCACTGCTGTCCGTGCTTCGCGCGAACGGCGCACGGGCGACCATGTTCAACGTCGGGCAGACCGTGCAGAGCAACCCGTCCGCCGCGCGGGCCCAGGTCGACGCGGGCATGTGGGTGGCCAACCACAGTTGGAACCACTCGTACATGACCTCGATGAACCAGAGCCAGATGCAGTCGGACCTCTCCCAGACCAACGCAGCGATCCAGGCAGCGACCGGCGTCCGGCCGCAGTTGTTCCGCCCGCCCTACGGGCAGACCAACTCGACCCTCCAGTCGGTCGCCGCGTCGCTCGGCCTGCGACAGGTGATCTGGGACGTCGACTCGCAGGACTGGAACGGCGCCAGCGTCAGCCAGATCGTCTCCAACGCCAGCCGTCTCCAGGCCGGCCAGGTGATCCTGATGCACGACGGCATTCAGAACACCCGCAACGCGATTCCGCAGATCATGGCAAACCTGAGCAGCCGCAACCTCTGTACGGGCATGATCTCACCGAGCACCGGCCGAGCGGTGGCGCCGGACGACACTCCGCCCCCCACCACTCCCCCGCCGACCACGCCGCCGCCCGGCTCCGCCAGCCAGATCGTCGGCACCCAGTCGGGTCGATGCATCGACGTACCCAACGCCTCCCAGAACAACGGCACCCGGGTACAGCTCTACGACTGCCACGGACAGTCCCACCAAGCCTGGACCTACACCGCAGACAAACAACTACGGGTGTACGGCAACATGTGCCTCGACGCAGCAGGCTCCGGCAACGGCGCCGCCGTCCAGATCTACGCCTGCCACGGCCAAGGCAACCAGCAATGGAACGTCAACTCCAACGGCACCATCAGCAACGTCCAGTCCGGACGCTGCCTGGACGCCTGGAGCACCGCCAACGGAGCACAGGTCCAGCTCTACGACTGCCACGGCGGCACCAACCAGCGATTCAGCCTCGTCGCACGATGACCATCGCTGATCGACTGTTCGCCGGCAGCCAGGACGACAGGCTGGCGGGCTAGGCCCAACACCGGAGAACCGGACCGAAACCGGGCGGGCTCGACCTCACGTCGGGCCCGCCCGCTCGGCACACCAATTCGGTGTGAACTCACGGCAGACCGGTCGGATCGGGTGCCGTGCGAGGTCATCCGGCCTGGTGGCGCTCCTGCCGGTCGGGTTCGGCTGGCACGGTTGCTGTACTTCGCTGCTGTACTTCCGGTGGCTGCCTGGCCCAGCCGATGAAGCGACGGTGCAGTGCCCCGGCCGGTGCCCAGGGCATGTCCTCGGCGGCCTGCACGAGACAGACGCCGAGATAGAGAGCCAGCGACACCGGAGCGCCCGCGTACTCCGCGCGCAACTCCCGCCGCCGCGTCGGACACGGCCACGGCAGGTCACAGCCACCGCAGCTCCAGATCGGCATGACCGGGCCGTGGCTGGTCACCGCACACCACCGTCCAGAAACCGGGCCACGCTCGCGCGAGCCTGCCGACTGGTCGCCCACTCCACCTGCCAGCACGGGTACGGCACCAACCGCGACCACCACACCCGGCAACCAGCACACATGCCGTCGAGCCCACGAACATGCACCGCGAGGATCGTTCGTTCCGGCCCGCCGGTCACTGCTCACCCTCCCCAGGCCAGTGACCACGATTGATCGGAATGCGATGTCGAGCACGGCAGGGCAGATCGGACCCACATCGACAGGTCCACCGCCACCGCCACCAACACCAGACCGGCCGATGCCGACGGGCAAAGGTCAACGCGGTAGCCGACAGGTACTCGTCATAGGAGACGCGCCGGCCGCTCAGAGATGACCCCCCGGACGAGTTGGCCACGCGTCGGGTCACCGGAGGCCCTCCAATCGGCGTGGGCTGAGCTGAGCTGCCGATTCGTGGTGGCCCTGGCACCGTCGTAGTTGCCTCGCGTGGTCGAGTAGCCGCCGTTGCGCCGCCGCCTGTTCAACGTCCTGGTACCGCTGCCCGGTCCCGGACGGTGGCGGCGGTTGAGGCCGCCGAAACAGCCACCGCATCAGCGCGCACAGTTCAGACCAGGTCGCCACAGACACGCCCCTCGATTGAGCAACAGGGAGCGGCGACGAGGCTCCGTCCGGCTCTATCGGGTGTCAAGCAGGCACAGGCTCGCCGTCGCCAGTGACGGGAACGCTACGAGTGGTCACCGGCCGTGGCAGGGAGAGTTTGTACCTCAGGGAGAGTTACCCGATCATGCCGATGGCGAGGGCCAACTCTCGGGCGTCCTCACCGACCGTGCCCGGCCGGTTCGACAGTTCCAGGGCGACAGTGCGGGCGTACGGGTTGTGTCGCACCGTGTCGACGCTCTCCCGCAGTGCCCGGCCGAGCAGGTGCACCGCAGCGACCTCCCCACGGTCCAACATGTGCACCCGAGCGGCATCGATCAGCGCGGCAGCCCGGCGGGTCTGCGAGGGTAAAGCCCGGTAGTCGGTGGCGTCGGCCCGCCGCACCGCCTCACCCGTGCGGCACAGGTCCGTCTCGATGGTGACCCCATAGGCCGCACATGCCGCCGATCCGAACATCAGCCACGGATGGACGTACCCCCCGCCGAGTCGGCTCGCGGCCGATTCGGCGGCATCCCACGCCCGCCACGCCCGACCGGCCCGGCCAGCCTTGCTGTGGCCCAGCGCGATACCGAGTTGCACCTGACCCCATCGCGCCAACTGCTCACCACCCGCCGCCGGATCGACCAGATCCGCAGCCTCGGCCAACACCAGTTCGGCGGCGTCGACCTGGTTCGTACCCCGATAGACGTGCGCGTAGTACCAGGCAGCCACCGCCATCGCCGCCGGGTCGTCGGCGTCCTGGGCAGCCGACATCGCCCGGTCGGCGGCGAGCCACACCAGTTCCGGATACGGCTGATGTGCCAGGTACAACTGCACCAGGTGATACACCCGCGCCAACTCAGCCAACGCCAGCCGACGGTCCCCGCCATCGAGCATCCGAGCGCTCCGCTGCGCATCCGTCAGCAACCCCGGAAGCACCGCCGCCACCGCCGTACGCTCAGTCGTCGACCGATGCCACAACGCCCACGCCTGATCCACCAGATCGCGCATCACGACAACCGGTGTCACCGCGCCCCCCGGCACCGACGCCCGCTGCATCACCGCCGCCACCTTGCCGACCTCGGAATGCCCCGCCCTGGTCACCGACGCCACCGGCAACGACTGATCGCCAGTCAGATCCGCAAGATCCGAGATGTCGAGCACCTCGGCCAGCCGCAGCAACATGGGCAGACGGGGCGGCAGTAGCCGGCCATTCTCCAACGCCTTGACCCACTCCGCGCTACGTCCCACCAGCCCGCCGAGAACCGGTCGGGTCTTTCCCGCACGCTCGCGATACATCCGAAGGCGCGCACCGAAGGTCGCGGAATCGCTCATCATCGTCTCCCAGGTAGCGGTCTGGGCAGCGGACCACCAGCCACTACCCGGCAGACCACCACAGTCGACGGTACTCCCGCCCATCGTCTCGACGCGCCCCACCACGACGGTAGACCGCCCGCTTCACCGCCACACCGGCCGACGAGCAGCTGCCGCTGCTTCTTCCAGGGTCTCCCTCGCCGCTGCCCATCGTTCGGGCGATGATCTAGAGAAAGCCGAGCTGACGCGCGAACTCCTGCTGTACCGAAACGAGTTCAGCAAGCCGGATGGGCTTGCGGGACACCGCGGAGAGATCCTTGCCCTCGCTGGTCCAAGGCGGCGGCCACGTGTGGATCCCCTGGTCCAGGGCGATGCTGGCCACCTCGGCCTCCCAGCCCGGCCACCGCAAGCCCTCATAGAACTCGGTCATAGCGCCTGTGAGCATCACCTCCAGCCAGTCGCCATAACCAAGCTCAAGGTCCTGCCAAGTCAGGTCCTCCGGGCCGAAGTAATGCACCGTCGGCCTCACACCCGGCTCCGCCTGCAACCACGCGAACTGTCCGCCCATCACATCGAAAGCGACGACCAGACGACCAGCCCCACGGGCCATCTCGGCCGCGACATCCGGCAGCCCGTCGTACCCAGCACCGAGCACCCGAAGCCAGCCGTGATCGATCAGCAGCCCGCCACTGTTGGCCACCACCGCCCCGAGCCACGACCTGGTCGTGATTTCCACGGCTGCCAAGCAGGCTGCCGCCCGCTCAGGATCCGCCGCCAGCACCTGGACCGGATACGGAGCCGCTCCCACCAGCGCCGAGATCTCAGACCACGCAGACTGATCCACCCCCTCAGCCTCCCAGAAGGAACCGGGGGACCGCGAATGCATCGTCCACAGCGACGAGGGACGCGTCGTAGGCGGCTGAGCGGGCGGCCTCGCGGTCGCCAGCGTTGTTCAGCGGCCCCAACGGCGGTGGGCCGGCGGTCATCAGCGGGGGCCGAAGACCGCGCCCAGCTTGGACAGCCGAGTGTTGTCCAGCTCCCACTGCAGCACGGTATCGAGCGTGTCGAGTGCCCGCCCCTCAACCGTGGCCTTCATGCTCTGCACGCCGTCGACCACCTCGGGCAGGGCCGCCACCACCGCTGCGGTGGCGGTCCGGATGGGCTCTTCGGCCCCGTCGGCCACGGCTCGGATCAGGTCCACCACCGCGCTGCGGGCGGTGCCCGCGTACCGCCCGGCGATCCGCTCCAGGCCAGCCGGCGTTGCGGCCCCCGCCTCCCGCGTGGCCGCGGACAGCCCGGCGAGGAGGAACTCGGCCAGCTCGCTGCGGCCCACGGCGAGACCGGGCAGCACCGCCGCGACCGCGGCCCGGGTGGCTGTCTCCGCAGACGTCTCGGCGCCGCCGTCTTCCGGGGCGTCCGCCTGGTAGGCCAGCCGTCGCCGACCCGCGGTGCTCATCTGGAACAGCACCATGAGCGTCATCGCCCGGTAGAAGTCGCTCACCCCGCCGGCACCCGCCAGCGCGGCCAGCAGCGGCACCGCGCCCGGGGTGGCGGGCACCACCGAGCCCTGCGGGAACGCGTCGTTCGCGATCGCCGCGATCAGATCACCCACACCGTCGAAGGTCCGCCCCTCGAAGGGCACCACCTGGGCCGCCGCACGAAGATCGGCGGCAGGACGACGGAAACCACCACACTTGAGTCCAGCAGGCGCGGGCAGAGACGGCGCGGCGGCCGTCTGCCCGCCGACGAGCTCCGCGCGGATCCGGTCGGCCTCGGCCCGGTCGAGCTCGTGCGCGAGGCCCTCCCGGGAGAAGCGCTCGATCGCCTTGTCCGGAAACTGGCCGCACGCCGAGTTGACCTGCCCGCCATACTCCCGGGCAATGGCCGCGACGGCCTTTTTCTCGGCCGGTGAAACCTCCAGCGGACCCTCGTAGGGCGGGTCCACCACCAGCGAGTGGGCTCGCCACCAGCCGGCGAAGCGACCCTCCAGCGGGTCGGTCGGCACCTCCCGTACCGCGACCAGCAGGTGGCCGCGCTCGGCCAGCTTCTCGGCGACGGCATAGGCCGAAACCTCATCCGGCACCGACACGACGAAGCGCATCTCACGAATCACGGCGGCAGCCTATCGACGATGGCTCGGGCTGCCCGGCCCGTTCCGGCCCCGTTCGACCGGCACGGTAGCTGTACTTCGCTGATGTACTTCCGGCGGCTGCCTGGCCCAGCCGATGAAGCGCCGGTGCAGCGCGCCGGCCGGTGCCCAGGGCATGTCCTCGGCGGCCTGGACGAGACAGACGCCGAGGTAGAGGGCCAGAGACACCGGAGCGCCCGCGTACTCCGCGCGCAACTCCTGCCGCCGCGTCGGGCACGGCCAGGGAAGGTCGCAGCCGCCGCAGCTCCAGATCGGCATGACTGGGCCGTGGCTGGTCACCGCACACCGCCGAGAAACCGGGCCACGCTCGCGCGTGCCTGCCGACTGGTCGCCCACTCCACCTGCCAACACGGGTACGGCACCAGCCGCGACCACCACACCCGGCAACCGACGCACAAGCCGTCGAGCCCTCGAAGATGGACTGCGAGAATGGCTTGCTCCGCGCCGCTGGTCATTGCTCCTCCTCGGTCGGCCAATGGCCGCGGTTGATGGGGATGCGGTGCCGGGCGCGGCAGGGCAGGTCGGCCCCGCACCGGCACAGCCACCTCCATTTGCGCCACGACCATGCCGGTCGGTGTCGCCGTGCCAAGGTCATCGCTACGGCGATCAGGTACTGGTCGTAGGACACTCGTCGCCCCGGTGGCGTCCTGTCCCGCATTACTGGCCCCCTCCGCCGGGCAGCGCCCCATGGCCGACCCCCAGCCACGGGACCGGATCTAGAACGTTCGGTAACTGCGACGCTACGATCACAACGACGGCGGCGGGAGTCACCCGCAGTACGAGTGAGCAGCCCACATGTCGGCCGCAGCGGTTGTTTTCAGGGCGGGAACGTCGACCACCGGTCAACGTAGGGATGACGCATGGCAGGTCGCGGACGATCAGCACCACAGCGGGGCGAGGTGACCGGCTACCTGCTCAAGCTGATCCGGGAGTCCATTCCGCTGACGCAGGAGCAACTCGCCGCCGACCTGGGCGTCGACCGCGTGACCGTGCAGAGCTGGGAGTCCGGGCGTCGGCCCTTCACGGCGGTGCCGCTCGGGCAGGCGTTCGCCGTCCGCCGCAGGCTCGGTCGGCTCGGAGCGAACGTGACCCTGCTCGCCGCACTCGACGACGCCGCCGAGGCAGACTTCATCCTCGCCGCAGTCCTGGGCGGCCAGGTGGATCGGTGCGACATCGCCGAACAGCCGCTCGGCTGGTGCGTACTCACCCACCGTCTGACCGATCTGATCCTCTGGGCTGTTCTCGGGCAGACACCGACCTTCGCCAGAGGCATACCCGTCGCCCAGGCCCGGCGAGGTCCGGTGGCGTCAGGGCCGGCCCTGCCCGCCGACGAGCAACGCGCGTTCTTCACCCGGCTTCACGTACTCGCCGAACGGGCAGCCGCCGGACGTGACCCGAACGTTCTGCTGCACCGACAAGCCTGCTTTCTCGCGGGCATGGACCCCACCGGGACAGCCGCCGGATGGCTCTCCCAGACCACCACCCGTACCCGCAGGGCGATCACGTTCCGAACCTGGTCACCGCTGTGGCCTGACGCCCGCTCCGTCGTCACATCCCTTGCGAACCAGGGCGACCCGGAACCCTTACGAGACTTTCTCGCCCGCGCGCATCCGGACGACGCCTGCGAGCGAGCAGCCCTGAACTACTCGGCCTACTGGGTCGGCGAGATCCCGTACCGCCAGCACGACGACTCATTCATGCCGGCTCCGCTCGCAGACTGGCACGGCTCGGTTCTCTTCCGGCACCTGGTCCAGCGCCTCGATCCCACGCACCCCTTCGTCGACCTCAACGTCCACAACATCTGGGCTCTGCTCGCCGTACGCCGCAGGCTCACCCTCGACAACCCCGCCGAGAGCCGCGCGCTCCTCGAACGCAATACGCGGATCCTGGACAGCGACCACATCTCTCCACAATCCCGGCAGGAACTAACCTCTATCGTCTACAGCCTGCGAGCAGACGGAGTCACCGGCACAGGGACGGGCAGATGAACGACGATCACGACGCCGCCGGAGCCATGCGTTTCATCTTCGAGGCCGGCGTACTCAAACGCGCGGCCCGCACCGGCTGGTGGTTCGCCGGCATCAAGCACCCCGAATCCATCGCCGACCACTCATTCCGCACCGCGCTCATCGGGATGATGCTCGCCGCCATGGAAGGTGCCGACCCGGCCCGGGTATCGATGCTGTGCGTTCTGCACGACACCCAGGAAACCCGGATCACCGACATCCCACACATCGCCAAGCGCTACCTCACCGCCGCGCCCAACACCACCGTCACCGCCGACCAGGTCGCCGCCTGCCCACCTGCCGTCGCTGACCTCATCAACGCCGCCGTCGCCGAGTACGAAGCGGGCGAGACACCAGAGGCCATCGTCGCCCGCGACGCTGACAAACTGGAATGCCTCGTCCAGGCAGTCGAGTACCGCCACCAGGGCATAGACAACGTCCAACGCTGGATCGACAGCTCACGCGCGGCACTCAAAACCACCAGCGCCCACCGCCTCGCCGACGCCGCCCTCACCGGACAACCCCTCGCCTGGCTCACCCCACCACCGGCATAACCACCAGGCACAGACCGACCACCGGGGTCGATCACTCCAAGCAAGCTGAACCCTCGCTTGTAAGCTCTGTACATCGCGTCGGGGAACGACTGGACGCTCGGAACCTCCTCCGTGCCGGCGCCCGTCGGTTTGCCGCCGTCCAGCCCGCTTCTCCGTGACGATGGAGATCTACACGCAGGTGTCCTCGCAGGCGACCAGGGACGCCCTCAAGCGGCTCGGCGAATCCCTGACGCGACGACGAACTGCTGTACTTCGCTGCTGTACTCCCGGCGGGCTGCCTCGTCCAGCCGATAAAGCGGGCGGTGCAGGCTGCCGTGCGGCCTTGACGCGTCTTGGTGAGCCACGCGGACAGCGCGATGGCTGCCACGGGTATTGGATATCAGATGCCGAGGGCGTCTTCGAGGACAAGTCTCGCCCGGTCCGGCACCGCCTCATCGGGGAAGATCTCCGCGCAGAGATCGAGGATCTGTTCGATGGTGGTCAGCCCGAGGTGCTCGATCAGGAAGCGGATGTCGTCAGCGTCCCGGCGTCGCGCGGCGAGTACCTTCATGGCCAGGAGATGTTCCGGAGAGGCTGCCGCGACCCGAAGGCCAGGATGGTCGAAGACGCGGGGGGCTGTCGTATCGCCGCCGGGAGCCACGTAAGCGCTCGCCTGTTCGTTGAGCCACCAGTGCGGCAAGCCGAGCTCATCGGCTACCGCGCGAGCTTCGTCGAGCACGACGCCATGCGGCTGGAAGACGGCGTCGATGTCACGAGTCGCCCGTCGTGCGTCGTAGGCCAAGGCCATGGCTGCTCCGCCGAAGATGTAGAGATCAGCCACCACGCCACGCCGGTGCAACCGTTCTCCGAGTCGACGGAAGGCATCCTCGATCACCGCGCGGTCCAGCAGTGGGTCTTCAGCGCTCATGCGACGTTGAGCTCCTGCGCTGACACGAACACGCCACGACGACGGAAAGCCGCTGGGGCATGGACCACCGCGTCAACCCGAGCAGCGCGAGTATTGAAGGGAAACCAGAATCGCCGCAGTGAGCGTGTCTCGACCCATGACGGTGCCCCACGCCCGTCCTTGGCCGCCAAGTGTTCCGTCAACGCCGCCAAGAACACGTCCCAGTGTTCGTCGCCAGTGGTGGATGGCTCCTGCTGCAACAGGGCGGCACGCCTCTCCGATGGCTCCCAGCGGTACTCCTCAAGAAACTCTGCCACCAGCCGCCAGCGTCGCGTCTCATCAGCGTCGGCGAGCAGAGCACCCAACCGTGCCACCGTCAGCGGTTCGTACCTCCGCACCACGACTCGGCTCCTCACACCCCTGGGCCGGTACGCCCGCCGACAGGTTGACGGCCAGCCCGTGCGTAGCCGCACCTATCAAGAATGACAAGAGGCCCCGATCATCAATGTGATCCGGGCCTCTTTTTGCGTGGGCGATACTGGGATCGAACCAGTGACCTCTTCGGTGTGAACGAAGCGCTCTCCCGCTGAGCTAATCGCCCTCAGCGCGCATGACTCTACCCGATCGCGCGACGGGACCGCGAACCCGGGGTCAGTGGGTCGCGAAGTAGTGCAGGACCTGGGCGATCACGTCGATGTCGAGGCTCAGCTTGATCGAGATCAGGGCCACCGCGGCGACGAAGACCAGGCCGACCGCACCGAGGGCGGCGCGTACGGGCAGTGACTGGCGTTTCACCCAGTTGGCCCAGCCGTGGACGTGGCGGCGGGTGAAGGCGAGCAGTCGTTTGGCCCAGTGGAACTCGACGGCCCAGATGCCGAGGCCGGCGATCACGATCAGCCAGCCGGGGCCGGGTAGCGGGATGAGCATGATTCCGACGGCGACGACGAGGGCGCCGAGGACCGCGATGATGATCCGCAGGGCCAGGCGGCCGGTGGGGTTGGCTCGGATCAGGGCGAGGGTGGTGGAGACCCGGCGCCGCCAGCGGGGTGGGTCACGTCGGTCCGACACGGTGACGTCCCTCTCCTCACTGCTCGCGGCCCGGCCCGTCGGCCCCCGGTCATCCTGCCTGAGCTGAGGGTTGCCCCGTCGGGCGGGACCAGGCCCGTTGGCGTAGCGACGCGCGTTACGACCGGTCCGATCATTGGCTGTCGGCTCACGCTCGGCCGTCGGCCGACCGCGCTGGCCCCCCTGCATTTTCGGCACCCCGTACCCCCGCTGTTCGTCTCGCGGACCGCGACGTTCGACGGATCCGCCGCGCCGAGGGATCCACTGAGGATCGCTCAACGACCATTTCCTGACCCCAGTGTCGCGCGCGCCCGTCACTGCAACGGCCGACTGGACGTTACCGGAGTAAGTCGACGACTGAACCACCCGATGCCGGGCGGGATCTACGCACTGGGCAGAACCGGAAATCCTAGATGAATTTTCACATTCTCGTGGCCTTTCCGACCCCCTTCCCACCACTGGGTGAAGTCAGCGTATGGCGGAGCGTAGCCAGGAGTAGCGGCTGAGTATGGGAAAAGCGGGACACGCGCGTTCCGCACGCGGTGCCGGGGGGAGAACGTCCATGAGTGTCATCCGACCGACGACCGTTGAGGTCGAGACGTCGCTAAGGCTAGTCGCGCCTGACGCCACCGCCTTGCCGGTGCGTGCCAGTCTGCGTTACGACCCTGCTGATCCGTATGCGGTCCATGTCCTGTTCCATGCCGAATCGGCCGGCGGCGAGGCGGTGAGTTGGTCGTTCGCCCGCGAGTTGCTGGTCACCGGCCTGGACGAACCGGCCGGCATCGGGGATGTCCGGGTCTGGCCCTGGGCCACCCCGCGCGGCGACTTCGTCGCGCTGGCGCTGTCGTCGCCGGACGGCAACGCCCTGTTCGAGGTGCCGCGCAGCGTACTGGTGCGGTTCCTGCGGCGTACCTATGTCGTCGTCCCGCGCGGCCGCGAGGCCGAGCACCTGGATGTCGACACGGCGGTCAACCGGCTGCTCGCCGGGCGCTGACCACGATCACCGCAAGGGCCGCGCAGACCTTCCGGGTCCGCGCGGCCCTGGCATGTCCAGCGGTACGCGGACCCACGCGACCCGCGTAGCCCCTCAGCCGTGGGTGGTGATGCCGCCGTCGACCGGGATCACCGCACCGGTCAGGTACGCGCCGGCCCGGGAGGCCAGGTAGATCGCGGTGCCCGCCATGTCCTCCGGTCGACCGATTCGTCCCAGTGGCACCTGCGCCTCGATGGCGGCCCGCGATCCCGGGTCCTCCAGCGCGAAGGCCATCATCTTGCTCTCGAAGGGGCCGGGGGCGATCGCGTTGACGGTGATCCGTTCCTCGGCCAACTGGTGGGCCAGGCTGCGGGTCAACATGTGGACCGCGGCCTTGGTGGCCGAGTAGGCGTACACCTCCATCGAGGGCACCCGCAGACCGTCGATCGAACCGATGTTGATCACACGGGCCGGGTCGTCGTCGGTGGCGGCGGCCCGCAGGGCCGGCAGCAGTGCGGTGGTCAGCCGGAACACGGCCTTGACGTTGACCGCCCAGAGCTTGTCGAAGGCGCTCTGCGGGTACTCCTCCAGTGGTGCGCCCCAGGTCGCTCCGGCGTTGTTGACCAGCACATCTAGCCGGTCGACCCGCTGGCGTACCGCCTCGGCGAGCGCCTGCGCTCCCTCGTCGTTGCCCAGGTCGGCGGGGATCGCCGTACACCTGCCGTGGGCGGACAGTTCCTCGGCCACCGCCCGGCACACCTCCGCCTTCCGGGAGGAGATGATCACCTCCGCCCCGGCCTCGACGAAGCCTCGGGCGATCATCAGCCCGATCCCCCGCGATCCGCCGGTGACCAGGACGGTCTTGCCGTCAACCGAGAACAGCTCGGTCATGGGAATCCTCTCGCGAGTCGGCCTGGCGGCCGGGACCGGCGATCGGCGACCACGCGAACATCCACGCGGTCGGATCGCTACCGATCGGAAACCTAGTCGTCGGTTCCGGACCCGACAACCCGGCAGGAGAATGCGGACGCACCGGCCGGAGAAGATGCATACCGCCGACGCGCGGGCTAACGTCGCAGGTGATGGTCCCTTCCGATCACCTCTCCCCCGCCCCGCTCGACCCCACCGGCGATATCGAGACGATCACCCTGGGCAGTCTGGCGCCCGACCCACGGTGGCGGCGGCCGGTGCTGCTCGATCGGGAGCTGGTCGTGCTGACCACCAGCGGCCACGGGTACACCGAGGTCGATTTCCGCCCGCTGCCCTGCCGACCCGGCACCCTGCTGCGGGTACGCCCCGGCCAGGTGCTGCGGTGTGCGCTGCCCGAGTTGGACGCCACCGTGGTGCGCTGGCATCCGGAGGCGTTGCGCGGGCTGGACGTGGCCCTCGACGAGGGGCCGACCTGGTTCCAGCTGGCCGGTGAGGACGAGGACGCCGTCATCAACGAGGTGACTCAGTTGACGGTGGACTCTCGACGGCACCGGGACACCCCCGCCGGCCGCAGTCTGCTGCGTCACCAACTGACCGTGCTGCTGCTGCGGTTGACCATGCTGCCCTCCGACGGTCGCCGGCAGGAGTCGCGTCCGGAGGAGGTCACCTTCCGCCGGTTCTGCCGGGAGGTCGAGCGGGGCTACCAGCACAGTCGCCGGGTCGAGGATTACGCCGACCGGCTCGGCTGCTCGGTGCGTACGCTGACCCGGGCCTGCCTGGCGGTGACCGGCCGCAGCGCGAAACAGGTGGTCGACGAGCGGGTGGCCCTCCAGGCCAGCCGGTTGCTGGCCGCCACGGACGAACCGATCGCCCAGATCGGCCGGCAACTCGGCTTCAGCGAAGCGACCAACTTCGGCCGGTTCTTCACCCGCGAGGTCGGGGTCAGCCCCGGCTCCTTCCGGGCCGCCCGCGACCGTCCCGGGCCGGGCCCGGTGATCCGCCCTCGTCCCCCGGTCGACACGCAGACCGACATCCACCAGGGGTGACAGCCAGGATCGGCTGGGCCCGACGGCCCTGCGATCGGCGTGGATTGGGCATGATGGCAGGGTGCAGATCTCCGCGCGTGGCGACTATGCGGTACGGGCGGCGCTGAGCCTGGCGGCCGCGTACCCGGCCCTGCTGTCCACTCAGACCATCTCCGCGGAGCAGGACATGCCGCGCAAGTTCCTGGAGGCGGTGCTGGCCGACCTGCGGCGGGCCGGCATCGTCCGGGCCCAGCGCGGGGCGGAGGGCGGCTACGCCCTGGCCCGGCCACCGCGGGAGGTGACCGTCGGCGCGGTGCTGCGGGCGGTGGAGGGCCCCCTGGCCGGTGTCCGGGGTATGCGCCCCGAGGAGACCAGCTACGAGGGTGTGGCGCAGCACCTGCCGGGTTTCTGGGTGGCGGTCCGGGCCGCGCTGCGGCGGGTGGTCGACGAGGTCAGCCTGGCGGACGTGATCAGCGGGCGGCTGCCGGCCCATGTGCGGCGGCTGACCACCCAACCGGACGCCTGGGAGCCGCGCTGATCCACGCCCCGGCAGTCGTTGGTCAGCGGGGTGTCGCCGTGGCGTGGCTGCCGCGATGGTGCAGCAGGGGGTCACCGTCGATGCCGACGGAGAGCGCCAGCGGCTCGGCGATGACCAGCGTCTGGTCGCCGGTGGGAACTCGGTGCACCACCCGACAGAGCATCCGGCCCGGTACCCCGGTCAGCAGCGGCAGCCCGAAGGGGCCGGACTCCCAGTAGGGGTACGCGGCGAAGGGGTCGACCCCGACGGTGCCGAAGACGGCCGCGGCTTCGGTCTGGTTGGCGGCCAGCAGGTGCACCCCCACGTGCTCGGCCCGGTCCAGCACGGCGGCGACCGGGGTGGTGGTGTCGTAACAGAACGACACCCGTGGCGGGCGTACGGACACGGTGGTGAAGCTGGTCGCGGTGAATCCGGCTCGCAGCGGCTCCCGCAGGCCGGCCGACCGGGTGTTACGGGCCACCGCGGTGACCACGGCGACCATGGCGACCTGCCGGTGCCGCAGGGTGTCGAACAACTCCTGGTCCACCGGTCGCAGCTGGTCCACCCGGTCCCGCCCGGCGGTGGTCACACCGCCGTCCAGGTCGCGGATCGGCAGGGTGGGGTGGCTTTCGCGCAGAGGTACGGGGTGCTGCATGGGGAATCCTCTCCGGTGCGCGGGGTCGGGCGAGCCTGCGACACCTTCAAAATGTGAGACAGATGCCGCTGGCTCCGCACAACACCGATCCAACCAGTATCTACTGATCCGCATAACCCATCTGATAAATGGGATATTCGGGTTGTGGCGAGGCGACGGCCTCCAGTGGAGACCAGCGGCGTTTGCCGGATCGGCGTTACGGGCATCTTCGAGCGCGCAGGGGACGTGACGAAGGGAGGCCCGTCATGGGTCTGATGTACCGCAAGCGCAAGAAGTTCGGGCCGCTGATCCTGAACTTCACCCAGAACGGATTCTCGTCCTGGAGCATCAAGCTCGGACGCTGGTCGTGGAACTCGCGAGCCAAGGCGCACAGGGTTGACCTACCCGGCGCGCTGTCGTGGAAACAGGACAAATCCCGGTCGTGAGAGTTCTCGCAGTCGAAAGTGGGGCGTCGGAGTTTTCACCGGCGCCCCACTTGCGTGTCCGGCGGAGGCGAACCGGCCCGCCCGCATCATGGCTGCCGGCAGGCCGGTCGGGTCAGACCGCGGTGATCAGTACGTCGCCACCGAGGCGGCCCTGCTGCGGGTCACGGCTCGCCTGCCCCGAGTCGAGTAACCCGGTCAGCGCCCGGACCGCGTCCACCGCCCGGTAGGCCGTGGCGGTGACGGCGTACCGGCGCAGTTCGGTGACCGTACGCGGGCCGTGCCGGGTCAACTCGGCCAGCAGCGCACCGCCCAGCGGCGCGGTGTCCACCGGCGAGTCGGGCCGCAGCGGCAGGCCCTGCGGGTCCCGGAGAGCGGCACCGGCGGCCCACAGGGTCTCCTTGAACGTCTCCAGGTTGCGGTCCGAGCCGGTGCCGAACCCGATCCGCCCACCGGTGTCGGCCCACTCCACCTCGGTCGCCAGCGGGAACCCGGCATCGGCCAGGGCCGGCCGCAAGGGGGTGTCCGCACCGGAGAGCACCAGCACCTCGGCGGGCCGCCCACCGGCCGAGGCGGTGAGTGCCGCCGGGTCCACCGGACCCGGCGCGGCCAGGTAGGACAGCACCGGGGCACCGGCGGCCCCGGCCGCCCGCAGCGCCACCGGCAACTGGTTGGGCGCACCGGGCATCAGGTGCACCGCCACCTGCGGCGGCAGCTTGGCCTCGACGGCACCCAGGCGAGCCGGCAGGTCCTCGGTGCCGTCGGCCAGCACCAGCACGGAGAGCCGGCAGCCGCCCAGCCGGTGGGCGTGCTCGCCGACCACCCGCAGGGCGGCCTCGGCCGGGCCGACATCCGCACCGGCGTACCCGATCGCGATGGTGGCCCGCCGGGCCCGCCCCAGGGCCCCGGTCAGCCACCCACCCAGATACCGCTCCCAGACCCACAGACCCACCACCCTCCCGTTCTACCCCACCGCCCCGGCGGCACGGCGGCCAGGGCGAGAGCAACGCCTCGGGTGGGGGTCAGGCGGGGACGGAGATCCCGACGCCGCCCCGGGTGCTACCGCCGTAGCGGGCGATCTCGGCCGACAGGTCCAGCCGACCGATGCGGGTTCGGGCGGCCAGGGTGGCGGCGTCCAGCCGGTCGGCCGGTACCAACCAGACCACCTCGAACTCCAGCCCGTCGGGGTCGCGGCCGTACAGGCTCTTGGTGGTGCCGTGGTCGGAGGTTCCGACCAGGGCGTCCGCCGCGCTCAGTCGCCGAGCGGTGTCGGCCAGTTCGTCGAGGGTGTCCACCTCCCAGGCCAGGTGGTAGAGCCCGACGGTGGCGCGCCCGGCGGTCGAGGCCCCGGCCCGGGCGCCGATGGCGAACAGACCCAGGTCGTGGTCGTTGGTGGAGCCGGGCGCCTGGAGGAAGGCGGCACCGCTGAAGCCCTTCGGGGTCATCGGGACCAGGCGGAAGCCCAGCACCTCCCGGTAGAAGGTGACGCTGCGGTCGAGGTCGCTGACGTAGAGCACGGCGTGGTTGAGACGGTGAATTCCCATGTCACCGACGCTAGCCCGATTTGGTTGAACGTTCAACTACCCGGACTATGATGGTGGTCATGACCCGCTGGCTGAATCAGGACGAGCAGCGCACCTGGCGGGGGTTCCTGGCCGCCTCCCGGGCCCTGATGGACACCCTCGACCGCGAACTGCAACGCGACGCCGGGATGCCCCACGCCTACTACGAGATCCTGGTGCGCCTCTCCGAGGCGCCCGAGCGTCGACTGCGGATGAGCGAACTGGCCGACGCCACCGGCTCCTCCCGCAGCCGGCTGTCCCACGCCGTGACCCGGCTGGAAGCCGCCGGATGGGTACGCCGGGAGGACTGCCCGACCGACCGTCGGGGGCAGATCGCCCGGCTCACCGACGAGGGTTTCGCCACCCTGGCCGCTGCCGCCCCCGGCCACGTCGAAGGGGTACGCCGACACCTGTTCGACGCCCTCAGCCCAGCTCAGGTGGATCAACTACGCCGAATCAGCGAGGCGCTCAACGATCACCTGAGCCGGGACGTGACCGGATCCTGACCGAACCGCCAAGGCGCGGGACTTGTACATAACGTCGTCGAATGCGCACGATGGGGCGTGCCTTCCGGCTTCGGTGAACTGACTGATCAGGCTCACGACCTGGTTTCCGCCGGCGATCTCGTCGGTGCCCAACGGCTGCTCGCCGACGCGTTGTCCGGCGCCGACCCGCGTCCGGCCAACGCCACACCCGAGCTGGCCGAGGCGGCCGGCCTGCACGCCCGGGTCCTGGTCGCCCTCGGCGAGCCGCACTCGGCGCGGGGCTGGGCAGCTTTCGCGTACGCCGCCAGCACCGCTCTGCACGGCCGTTCCGACCCGCGTACGGTGGCTGCCGCCGCGACCCTGGCGGCGGTGCTGCACCGGGTCGGCAGCTGGTCCCGGGCCGCCCGGCTGTACCAGGACGTCATCATCGAACTGACCGCGACGGACGGTCCCGAGGCACTGCGGGTGCTCGCCGCCCACGCCGACCTGGCCACGGTGGAGTACGCCCGGGGCCAGTGCCAGGTCGCCCGCGACCGCCTTCAGGACGCCTGGGAACTGCACCGCGAGGTGTACGGCGACGGCCATCCCAGCGGCATCAAGATGCTGGCCCGGCTCGGTGCTATGCAACGCGACTGTGGGCAGTTCACGGAGGCCCACGACAACCTGGCCCTGGCCCGCGAACTCAGCCGCCAGCACCTGGCCCCGGACGACCCGCTGACCGCCCAGGTGGCGGCCCTGTCCCGGGCCGCCGCCAATCCGGATCACGTCTGCGCCGACAACCCGCCGGTGAGCACTCAGGACCCGGTAGTGCCGGCCGCCCGGGTCCCACCCCTGGGCGACGCCCCACCGGCACCACAGTGGCCCGCCGACCCGCCGACGACCACCGATCCGGGAACCGACCCGACCTGGCTGGCCGACGATCCCGCCTCCGGCGACTCGGGATGGTCGGCGTCCCCTGATCCGCTCAGCCCGCACCACGGCCAGGAGCAGCACCCCGCCGAGGGGTACCACCCCAGCCATGGCTACCACCCGGCCGGAGCCGCCTCCCCGGTCCCCACCCCCCGCCAGCCCGCCGACGGCCCGGCCGGCCCCCCGCACGACTGGTGGACAGCGCCCCCCGAGCAGCCCGAACCGGATCCGTACCCGGACCCCCCGCACAACCCGGACCCCTACCAGGCCGCACCTTCGGACCCCTACCAGGCTGCGTCCCCGGATCCCTACCGGGCCGCATCTCCAGACCCGTATCAGGCCGCGTCTCCGGACCCTTACCAGGCCGCATCTCCGGACCCTTACCAGGCCGCATCTGCGGACCCGTATCCCGAGCGCACCACCTCGGTGCCGCCGAGCGTGGTGGGCCTTACCGGGCCGGCGCCGCAGGCCCCGGGGGTCTACCGGCTTCGCCGGGTGGACGAGCCGCCACAGTCCGGGCCGCCCTCGCGGCTGCTCCCGGTGCCGATGCCTCGGAGCGCCCCCGCCGCCGCCCCCGATCGGTCCCGCCGGATGGTGCCGATCGTCGCGGCCGGGGTGGTCGTGGTGCTGGTAGGCGCAGCCGCCGTCATCGCCGGGGTGTCCCAGGTCGGCGGCGGCGAACCCGGTGCGCCGGCCCCGAGTGGCACCGTCGGCAGTGCGCCGGCCACCACGACGACACCGCCGGAGGCCTCCGCCTCCCCCGGGGCCCCGCCCACCGGGCTCACCCTGCGCGACAACCGGGACAGCGTGACCTTGAGCTGGGAGTACCCGGCCGGCAGCGAGGGACCGGTGATCGTCTCCGGTGGCCGGGCCGGGCAGCCACCCAGCCCCTTCGCCGATCTGCCCGCCGGCACCGACAGCTTCGTCGTCTACGGGTTGAACCGCAGCCTCGACTACTGCTTCACCGTGGCGGTGGCCTGGTCCACCGAGGTGGTGGCCCGCTCGGAGCAGGTCTGCACGAAGCGTGGCTGACGGTCACCGGCCCGCCCGCTGCCGACGCGGGTGTGCCGGCGGGCCGGCGGCTGGTTCCGGCGGCCTGCGGGGAGGTATCTTTACCCGTTGGGCAACAAAAAAGAACGGCTGATAAAAGCCGTTCTTACCTCGGAGACTAATCAATTGGGAGACGGATTGTCAAGGCACTCCGACGGTTCGCCGTCCGACGACGAGATCGGCCGCGAGCAGGAGTACGTCTCGATGCTCTACCAGCGCCTGGACGACCTGCGGGAGCAGGCGTCGCAGCGGCTGACCGAGGAACTGCGGGTGACCGGTGGCACCTTGCAGGCCCGTTCTCAACGCGACAGCGCGGTACGCATGTACGCCGATCAGGTCGAGCAGTTCTCGGCCGTGGAGAACGGTCTGTGTTTCGGTCGGCTGGACACCGACGAGGGTGAGCGCCATTACATCGGGCGGATCGGCATCTTCGACACCGAGGGTGATTACGATCCGCTGCTGATGGACTGGCGCGCCCCGGCTGCCCGCGCCTTCTACCTGGCCACCGCCGCCAACCCGCAGGGCATCCGGCGCCGCCGGCACCTGCGTACCCGGCAGCGCAAGGTGATCGGCCTCAACGACGAAGTGCTCGACCTGAACACCGCCTCCCCCACCGCCCACGAGGAGTTGACCGGCGAGGCCTCCCTGCTGGCGGCGTTGAACGCGGGCCGCACCGGGCGGATGCGCGACATCGTCGAGACCATCCAGGCCGAGCAGGACCGGATCATCCGTGCCGACCTGCCCGGGGTGCTGGTGGTGCAGGGTGGCCCCGGCACCGGCAAGACCGCGGTGGCCCTGCACCGGGCGGCGTACCTGCTCTACACCCACCGGCGGGAGCTGTCGACCCGGGGCGTACTGCTGGTCGGGCCGAACCTCACCTTCCTGCGCTACATCTCCCAGGTGCTGCCCGCCCTGGCCGAGACCGGGGTGCTGCTGCGTACCCAGGCTGATCTTTTCCCCGGGGTGTACGCGCGGCGGGTGGAGCCGCCCACCACGGCCGCCGTGAAGGGCCGGCCGGTGATGGTCGAGGTCCTGACCAACGCGGTACGCGACCGGCAGCGGGTGCCCGACGAACCGCTGGAGATCGAACTGCCGCAGCGGGAGATCCTGGTGCTGGACCCGGCGACCGTGCAGGAAGCCCGGGAGCGGGCCCGCCGCAGCGGTCGGCCGCACAATCTGGCCCGCGCGGTGTTCGACATCGAGGTCATCCATGCGCTGGCCGACCAGGTCGCCGAGCGCATCGGCGCCGACCCCCTCGGCGGGGAGAACCTGCTGGAGGAGGCGGATCTCGCCGAGCTCCGTCGGGAGTTGCGCGAGGAGCCCGAGGTACGGGCCACCCTGGACGAGTTGTGGCCGGTGCTCACCCCGCAGCGGCTGCTCGCCGACCTGTACGCCGACCCCGATCGGATCGCCACCGCCGCGCCGATGCTCACCGCGGACGAGCGGGCCGCCCTGCACCGGGAACCGGGCGGGTGGACCCCGGCCGATGTGCCGTTGCTGGACGAGGCGGCAGAGCTGCTCGGCGAGGACGACCGGGCCGCCAGCGCCCGCCGGGAACGGCTGCGCGCCCTGCAACGCGAGTACGCCGAGGGGGTCCTGGAGATCGCCCGGGGTTCCCGGTCGATCGACGTGGAGGACGAGGCCGAAGGCGGCGAGATCCTCGGCGTCACTGACCTGCTCGACGCCGACCAGTTGCTGGAACGTCAGGAGGAGGCCGACAGGTTGACCACCGCCCAACGGGCGGCGGCCGATCGCTCCTGGGCCTTCGGTCATGTGATCGTCGATGAGGCGCAGGAACTCTCGCCGATGGCCTGGCGGCTGCTGATGCGCCGCTGCCCCAGCCGGTCGATGACCATCGTCGGTGACGTGGCGCAGACCGGCGCCCTGGCCGGCACCCCTTCCTGGGCGCAGGCGCTGGAACCCTACGTGGCCGACCGGTGGCGGCTGACGGAGTTGACCGTCAGCTACCGCACCCCGTCCGAGATCATGGCGGTCGCCGCGGAAGTGCTGGCCCAGATCGATCCGGCGCTGCGGCCACCCCGGGCGGTGCGCTCCAGCGGTCGTACCCCGGTGTCCCGCCGGGTCCCGGCGGACCTGCTCGCGGCGGAGTTGGTCGAGGTCGTCACGGCGGAGGCCGCCGCTCTCACGGATGGTCGACTGGGAGTCATCGTGCCGGCTACCCGGGTCGAGGAACTCGGCGCCGTGGTGACCGCCGCCCTCCCCGAGGCCACCATCGGCGAACAACCCGACCTGGAGTCCCGGGTGGTCATCCTGACCGTCGCCGAGGCCAAGGGCCTGGAATTCGACTCCGTCGTCGTGGTCGATCCCGACCAGATCGTCGCCGAGTCCCCCCGAGGCCCCAGCGACCTCTACGTAGCCCTGACCCGAGCCACCCAACACCTAACCACCCTCACCCCCACCCCCTAACCCCACCCCACCCCACCCCACCCCCACCCCCACCCCGTCTCGCCCGGTTGATCATGAGGTTAACGGCAGTGGTCGATCTTCAGGGTGCCGCTAACCTCATGATCAACGCCCTTGGGCGGGTGGGGTGGGGGCCCGGTGGGGTGGGGTGGGGTGGGTGGGCGGGTTAGTCGAAGTTGCCGGTGTGGGTGGAGGGGGTGGACTGGTCGCTGGTGGGGCCGCCGCGTGGGGTGCTCAGGCCACCGGTGGTGGCGTCACCCGTCGTGGTCGGGGCCACCTTGCCCCGGTGCCGCTCCGGTTGGCGGGCCACCCGGCGCACGCTGGCCGGGCCTGCTGTGCCCCCGGTCGTGGTGATCGCGCCCTGCCCGCGGGTGGGGCCACCGTCACGCAGCACGTTCGGGTCGACCGGTACCTTCGCCGGATCATCCGGGTCGTCGCGCTGGATGGCGCTGTTCACATCGGTAGGCGGCACCGTCACCTCGTCCAGGGCACCCTCGCCGTACACATCGGCGGTGAGTCGCTCCTCGGCCCGGCGGGCGGCGTCCTGTCGCAGATCGTCTTCACGCATGGTTCAATCACCTCGCTAACGCGTCGATCTCGCTGAGTGCCCGGTGACCGGGCGGACAAACCCGCACCGCTCCCGCCGGAGGTGCCGGACGAACCCACCAGGGTGCCCGACGAAGCCGCTCGGCCAGGTTGTCCGAGTTCACCTGGCAGCTCCCTGACCACCAACGCCTTGCTGCGTGAACTAACTCGGCCAGGGTGTGTCGGACTTACCCCGCCTGGGGTGCAGGACAGGCTCGGCCAGGGCGCAGGACGAACTCGGCCGGGGCGCAGGACAAGGTCGGCCCGGAGTGCAGGACAAGGTCGGCCGGGGTGCGGACGAATCGGTCAGCGGGGACAGCTCCACCGTCGGCGCAAATCGGACGTTTCACCGATCCGCATAGGAAGAGGGCGGGGATCACGCTGGGCCGGGTCCGGCCGGGGAATCCGGGGTTACTGCCGGTGAGGGGCCGGGTAGACCCCTGGTGCCCCCGCCAGTACGCGAACCGTGCCGTGGCCGACACGCGGTAGCGGGGCGAGGGATCGCAGGACTCATCGCATCCTGAGGAGGACAGATGAGCACGCAGGCTGCATCCACCAGGCCGATGAACCGTCCGGCGCAGGACGTACAGAGTCGTCAGGCCATGCACGAGGCACCTACTCGGCCGATGCAGGCGTACGACGGCCATCGGGAGCCGCAGCCGTCGCCGGGTACGGAGACCAAGCAGGCGTTCCTGACGACGGAATTCTGGATCTACGCGGCGGCGGTGACCCTTGTCGTGGTCTCCGCCTTCTGGCGCGGCACGACCGCCAACGGCCTGAACCTGAACAACCCCGGCCAGGCGTGGTTCTTCATCACCCTGCTGACGCTGGGTTACCTGGGTAGCCGTGGTCTGGCCAAGGCCGGTAGCGAGAAGCGTTCGGCCAAGGAGCGGAACCGAGGACGTTGATGGGCATCCATGTGCCCGCACGGGGCGTTGACCCCAGGCGCGGTGGCCCTCCGGGATCTTCCCGGAGGGCCACCGTCTGTTGTCGCCTGAAGTACGGGAGCATCGGCTCCTAGAACTCTTCGAAGCCTCCGAAGTCACCGCCGAAGTCCTCGCCACCGAAGTCACCGGCGGCCTCGGCGATCTCCTCCTCGCCACCCTCCAGGGCGTTGCCGATCATGTGACCGGCCACCATGCCACCCATGGCGCCGAGCGCCGCGCCGGCCACGATGCCGCCCATGCCGGGGCCGCTGCGGTGCTGCTGCGGGTGGCCGTACTTGTTGGGCGGGCCGTACCCGGGGGGAGCACCGTAGCCCTGCGGGGCGCCGTACCCCTGCTGGGGGTAGCCCTGGGCGGCGTGCGGGGCCGGGTAGCCCTGCGGCGGGTAGCCCTGCGGCGGCACCCCCTGCGGGGGGTAGCCCGGCGGGTATCCGGGCGCGCCGCCGTAGCCCGGCTGTGGGCCGTAACCCTGCGGGGCACCGAAGTTCTGGGCCCGCATGCTGCCGTACCGGCCGACCGTCTCGCCCAGCCAGCCGTCGACCACCTGCACCCAGTCCGGGCGCTCGGCCTCGGCGTGCGAGACCTGGTAGCGCCCGAAGACGTCGTGGCCGGGGTTGAGGAAACCGCCGCGCTTGTCGCACTCCAACACCACGTCGACACCGTGCGGGTTGGTCACGAAGGTCAGCTCAAGCTCGTTGATGGTCTGCGCGTACTGCGGAGCGGCGAAGAACTCGATCTCCTGGTAGAACGGCAGGGTCTGCTGTACGCCGTGGATGCGACCCCGCTCCAGGTCGGCGGCCTTGAACCGGAAGCCGAGTTGGAGGAATGCCTCCAGGATGCGCTCGTGCACCGGCAGGGGGTGCACGCTGACCTGGTCCAGGTCACCCTTGTCGACCGCCCGCGCGATGGACAGCTCGGTACGCAGCCCCATCGTCATGCCGCGCAGCCGCTGGCCGTACACGTCGGTGATGGGGGTCTCCCAGGGCACCACCAGCTGGAAGGGGATGGACAGCTGCTGCTTGGGGGCCAGTTGGAAGGACCCACTGATCGGGTGCCGGTAGAACTCCATGACCCCGGCGTACTCGCTGTCGCCGCTCTCGATCTCGACCCGGGTGACCAGACCGACGGCGATGTGCTCGATGTTCGCCGGGGCTTCCCCGCCGGACAGGTTGACCTGGCCGTCGAGGGGCTGCCCTGGCCGGGTGTGCGGATTGGCCAGGACGGTGTCCACACTGGGACCGCCCACCCCGAACGCGCTCAACATCTTCTTGAAGACCATCGGTACTCCCGCGGGGTCTGGTGCCCGGTCTCCCTTGAGGAGCGGACGCTGACGCGGGCACCCTATCGAATGCCGCTGTGAGGTCGCTGAAAACCGACACGACCCACAGCAAAGCGCACACTGTATTCAGCGTCCGGCGTTGACGAAGGCGACGATCTCGTCGAGTCCGGGGCGGTAGCCGTCGCTGGTGTCCACCTCGATCCGGGGTACGTCGAGCCGGACGGGCTGGAAGCCGTGGTGGCCGACGGCATGGGTCGGCTGGTCGTCGCCGAGGGTGACGTCGGCGTGGGCGCGCCGGATCGGATTCTCGTCCTGCCGTCGCCGGAGGCGGTCGAAGGCCGTCCGGGCGGCGACCCGGCAGTGCACCACCCGGATGTCGGCGATCCCCGCCAAGGGCTCCAGGTTGGGGCGCCAGAGGCGGTCCTGGAAGGCCGCCTCGGCGACTGTGGTGACACCTGCGGTCAACAGCACCTCGAGCACGGCGAAGAAGGCGGGCAGGGTCCGCAGGCTCAGCTCGTCGACCGGTGCCGCCGTGAAATCGCCGGTGGCGTGGACCATGCCTTCCTTGATCTCGTCCCGGCAGATCGCGGGGCAACCGATCCGCCGGGCGAGCAGGTGGGCCAGTGTCGTCTTGCCGGCCGCGGGCGGTCCGCTGACGACGATGAGGGTAGGGGTTGTGCCCATCATGTCGTTATAGCCCCACCGGGTGAGGGCAGTCGGCCTGTTGCGGTGTGGGGAGCAACGCCGGTCCCGCCGGTGGCCGGGTCCGAGCGGACCCGGCCACCGGGTCGTCAGCTAGCGGTGCAGGTCACCGTGGGTACGGAGTTGGTGCCGGCCCAGCCGCCGATGAAGCCGAAGCTGGTGCTGGCACCGGCTCCCAGCCGGCCGTTGTAGTCGACGTTGCGGGCGGTCACCGTCGAGCCGCTGGTGCTGACGGTGGCGTTCCACGACTGGGTCACCGACTGGCCGTTGGCGTACGTCCACCGCACCGTCCAGCCGTTGATGGCGTTGGGCCCGGCGGTCACCCGTACGTCACCCTGGAAGCCGCCCTGCCACTGGTTGCTGATCGCGTACGTGGCGGTGCAGCCGGAGCCCGGCGGGGGCGAGGTGGGCGGCGGAGTGGTCGTGGGCGGGGGCGAGGTCGGCGGCGGGAGCGAGTCGTAGACGCTGGCCTGCCGCGAGGTCTGCCGGATGCCGTTGGTGCCGTTGAACAACCGCTCTCCCCAGCTGGTCAGCTGGTTCGGGTTGAAGTTCGTGGCCATGTCGAGGTACTCGACCCCACCACCGTTGCCGCTCCACGACCAGCCCAACCAACCGATCCCGTTGGCCTGGGTGTACGACAGGATGGCGTCCTCGTCGGGGTCGCCGTCGGAGTGGTAGTGGCCGAACTCACCGACCACGATCGGCAGTTGTCGACTGCGGAACCGACCCAGGTAGTCGCTGATCTCGGCGGCGGTGTCGAAGACGCCGTACATGTGGATGGAGAAGACGATGTTGCGGGCCGGGTCGGCGTCGAACACCGTCGGGGCGGCGTCCCGCATGGTGAAGGACCAGTCCTGACCCCAGTTCGGGCCGTCCACCATGATGGTGTGGGTCAGGCCCCCGTCGCGCAGCCGTCGGATCGCGTTGCTCGTGTCGGTGGCCCAGGAGGAGTAGTTCTGGTTGCCGTACGGCTCGTTGCCGATGTTGACGATCACGAACCGTTCCTGGCCGTTGAGGGCGCTGGCGATGCTGAGCCAGTAGTCGACCGCCCGGTCCAGGGTGATCGCCCCGCTCTGCTCGCCGTAGCCGGTGGTGTCGTGCACCTCCAGCACGCAGATCAGCCGGTGGGCCTTGCAGAGCTCGATCACGTTGGTCACGTCCTCGGCGCTGTTGCGGGTCCACCGGTCACCGCTGGAGAGCACGACCCGGACGGTGTTCGCGCCGAGGGCCTTGATGTCGGCGAAGGACCTGGTCTGGTGGGTGTACCAGGTGTGCGCGTGGTTGACCCCGCGCATGATGAACTCCTGGCCGTTGGCGTCGTAGAGCTTGCCGCCGCTGACCGTGAAGCCGGAGGCGGCCTGCGCTGACGGGCCGAAGGCGAACACGGCGGCGACGGTGGCCAACAGGATGGCACCGACGCCCGCGAACAGTTTTCTCATGGTCTTCCTCGCATGAGTTCTCTCCCCCGTGCCCAGGGGGTGAATGGGTAGCGGGTCGCGGCTGTAGCCCGGCAGCCGCGAAGCAGGGCCCGGCGAGGCAGACATCAGCGTAGGCCGATGGATTGGTTAAAGCAACCGGTTCAGTACGCATCGCGAACCGCACCGCCCCCGTGACCGCGTACGGGACCGAGCCGTCACGGGGGCGGGCACCCCCACCACAGGGTGCGCGGTAGATCAGCGCCTGAACCGGTTCAGGTCAACGGTAGGCAGGGGGTCGGCAAGCGTCAAGCATCGGCGAGGGTTGGCAGTTCCGGACCGGGGTATCCGGAACGGGCCACCCGGCCCGGAAGGAGACACCATGGTCAACATCGGTTACACCCTGATGTGTGAGCAGGCAGGCCCGAAGGAACTGGTCGACTATGCGGTACGGGCCGAGGCGGCCGGTTTCGACCACCTCGTCATGTCCGACCACTACTACCCCTGGCTGGAGTCACAGGGGCACTCCCCGTACGCCTGGTCGGTGCTCGGGGCGGTGGCCCACGCCACCTCCCGCGCGGAGCTGATGTCCTTCGTGACCTGCCCGATCCGCCGCTACCACCCCGCGGTCGTGGCGCAGAAGGCCGCCACCGTCGGGGTGCTCTCGGACGGACGCTTCACCCTGGGGCTGGGTGCCGGGGAGAACCTCAACGAGCACGTCGTCGGCGCCTGGCCGCACGTACAGCAGCGGCACGAGATGTTCGAGGAGGCGTTGCAGATCATCCGCCCGTTGCTGTGTGGGGAGACCTTGACCTTCTCCGGCAACCACTACGACGTGCCGGACGCCTACGTCTGGGACCGGCCGGAGGTCCCGGTGCCGATGGCGGTGGCCGCCTCCGGCCGACAGTCGGCCACCCTGGCCGCCGAGTACGGCGACGCCATGGTCGCCACCGACCCCGAGGCCCGGCTGGTGGAGATGTACGAGCAGGCCGGGGGTGCCGGACGGCCCCGCTACGGGCAGGTGGCCATCTGCTACGGCCCGGACGAGGCGGAGTGCCGCAAGATCGCCCACGACCAGTTCCGCTGGTTCGGGCTGGGCTGGAAGGTCAACACCGACCTGCCCGACAACGACGCCTTCGAGGCGGCCACCCGCAGCGTCCGCGAGGAGGACGTGGCGGCCGGCATCTCCTGCGGGCCGGACGTGGACAAGCATGTGGAGGCGTTCCGGAAGTTCGTCGACGCGGGGTTCACCCATGTGGCGCTGGTCCAGGTCGGCGGGGACAGCCAGCCGATGTTCCTGGACTGGGCACAGGACGAACTCCTGCCCCGCCTACGTGACCTGTGAGCCCGACGGAACGGCGGTCGACCCGGCAGGACCCGACGGAACGGTCGGGCCGGCAGGGCTCGGTGGAGCGGTGGTCGAGCCGGCCGGGCCCGACGGGTCGGGCCCTGCTGCGGCTCGCGCTCGCCGCCCCGACCGAGGCGGCCGGGTTGACCAGCCAATGGCTACCGGTCGACGGGATCCGCACCCATGTACGCCGCAGTCTCGATTCGCCACCAGGGACTCCGGTGCTCCTGGTGCACGGGCTGGCCGTGTCGCACCGCTACCTGACCCCGCTGGCCGTGGCGCTGGCGAGCAGCCACCCGGTGTACGCGCCGGACCTGCCCGGCTTCGGGCTCAGTGCCCACCCCACCCAGGTGTACGACGTACCTCGGCACGCCGATCACCTGGCCGCGTTGCTGGCCGCGTACCGGCTGCCGCCGGTGTGCGTGCTGGGGCACTCGTTCGGCGCGGAGGTCGCCGCCGCCCTCGCCGTACGCCATCGACATGCGGTGCGCGCCCTGGTGCTGGCCGGGCCGACCAGCGATCCGCAGGCCCGGTCCCGGACCGGCCAGCTCCGCCGCCTGCTGCTCGACCTGCCCCGGGAGGCGCTGTGGCAGGCCCCGATCCTGGTACGCGACATCGCCGACGCCCGTCCCCACCGGGTGTGGGCCACCCTGTCGCACTCGGTCCGCAACCGGATCGAGGAGGACCTGACCCGACTCACCGTCCCCACCCTGGTGCTGACCGGCGCCCGGGATCCGATCGCCCCGCCGGCCTGGCGGGACCGGGCGGCCGCCCTGGTGCCCCAGGCCCGTACCGTCTCGGTGCCGGGCGCGGCACACAACGTCGCCAGCACCGCCCCCCACCAGGTCGCAGACGCCGTTCGGGCCCTGCTCGACGACCGCGACCATGACCGACTAAACCCCTGAAGAACAGGTGAATCCCATGCGTATCGGCAACACGGAGATCCGACCCGCCGGCGGCGGCCTCGGCTGCCTTCTGATGATCCTCGTTTCGGTCGTCGCCTCGATCGTGCTGACCGTACTGCTGAATCTGGTTCTCTGACCGCCGCTCAGCGGAGCAGGCCGAGGGCGTACAGCGTCTCGCGGATCTCCCGCCCGATCGGCTCCAAGACTCTGCTCCGCAGCCAGCGGGCGGGCGCCACGACGGTGAATCGCCAGACGGCGCGGATCGCCCGGCCCACCGGCAGCACGATGTGCCGCCACAGCCAGCGGGCCGCCAGCCAGAGCGGACGCAGGGTCAGGGCCCAGCACCACCACAGGATCCGGCCGGAGGCCCACCAGGCCCAGGACAACCCTGCGCCCAGATGCTCGCCCAGGACCACCAGCCACCGGCCCACCTGCCGGAGGACCGGGGTGAGCACCCGGACCAGCCAGGTCACCGGCACCCACACCAGGTAGTACAACGGAATGACGAGCAGGGTGTGGAACAGCCAGGCCAACCCGCGCCCGCACCAGCGCAGTGGAGGCCACAGGACGTTGTGCCACAACCAGACCAGGCCCTGCCACAGCCAGGTCAACGGCAACCAGATCAGGGTCTGCCACAGCCACAGTGCGGCGCGGCCCAGCCATTGCAGCGGAATCCAGATCAGGTGCCGCAGCAACCACCCGAGTGGACGCAGCAGCCACCGGTCCAGGAACCGGCCGATCGGGGCCAGCACCCAGCGGTACAGTCCTCTGCCGACGGCCGCCAGCAGCTCCCAGGCCAGCCGGAACGGCAGCACCACCACCAGCGCCACGCCCCGCACGAGAACCCCCAGCACGGAGGGGCCATCGTCGCCGTTGTCGCTGCGCCGCACCGGCGACGAGGAATCGATCACAGCCGGCCACCCTAACCCCCACCCACAACCCCACGAACCGCCCCTACCCCCTGTTGATCAAGAAGTTTTGGTCACGACACGCCGCCCGGCAGACCAAAACCTCTTGATCAACAGGGGGTAGGGGTCAGGCGGGGGTCAGGGAGAGGGTGGCCAGGAGGGGGTGGTGGTCGGAGGCTTGGTGGGTTTCCGGGGTGCGGAGGACTTCGACGGTGTGTAGGTGGGGGGCCAGGGTGGGGGTGGCCAGCAGGTAGTCCAGGCGCATGTCGGAGAACTCGGCGCCGCCGTAGCCGGTGGGCACTGTGGGGCCGGCGTTCGCGGCCAGGTCGACCAGGCCGGTGGCGAGCAGCCGGGCCACCGCCCGGGTGTCCGGGGTCCGACCGTCTCGGCGCAGGTGTCGGCGACGGTACGTCTGCGGCAGTCGGGCGATCCGTTCGACGTGTTCGGCGTACGGGTCAAGGGTGTTCAGGTCACCGGCGAGCAGGGCCAGGCCGTCGCGGACCCGGCCCAGGGCGGCGGCCAGCCACCCGGCCTCGACCAGCCGACGTCTACCGGAGTACGGGTGCAGGTGGGTGCCGAGCACGGTCAACGGGCCGGCGTCCGTGCCGATGGTGACCCGCTGTGCGGCGTGGTGAAACGGGCGGCGTACCGGTGCCACGGCCAGCACCGGCCAGTTCGGCCGGACCAGCACCCCGACCGGTTGCCCGAACCAGGTGCCGGCCCGGTACGCCCGCAGCCCCACCCGGGTGGCGAAGTCCGTCAGGTCCAGTCCGCGCAGCTCCTGCAGGGCCAGCACGTCCGGGCGGACTTCGGCGATCACCCGCAGCAGGGCCTCGCGCCGGTCCGGGCCACCGGAGTCCCGACCCCCGTTGCGGATGTTCCAGGTGACCACGCGCAGCACGGCGGCTCAGTCCGCCCGACCGGCCTTGGCCAACTCGTCGTCGAGGGTGTCGACCTCCTCCGACTCGATCGTCGGCTGGTTGCCCTGATGGACGTCCTCGTTGGGGCGCAGCACCCAGTAGAGCAGCCCGATCCATCCGGCGGTGAGCAGGATCGCCCCCATGAAGTCGGTCGGATGGTGCATCCCCCGGTACATCCGGGAGATGGCCACCCCGACCGGCATCACCACCGCCAGCGCCACGAAGATCCACCGCCACCACCGGTCGGTACGCGGGAAGACGATGACCGCGATGGCCACCCACAGGCACATCGTGGCCGCGATGTGGCCGGACGGGAAGGAGGAGGTGGGCATCGGCCCGTCCAGGTTCTCCACCGGCGGGCGCGGGCGGTCCACCGCGGCGGCGGTGGCCAGGAAGAGGGTCAGTTCACCGAACATCACCAGCGCCACGAACAGCACCGGCCGCCAGCGCCGCCAGATGGCCAGGACCAGCGGACAGAAGACCATCGAGACCAGCAGGATGGCGTGGGTGTCCCCGAACTTGCTCCACCACCAGCTCAGGTCGTTGAGCGCCGGGGTGTGCCGCTGCGCGGACCAGGTCGGCACCACCTCGTCCCAGGTGCCGAAGAAGGTGTCCTTGGCGTGGTAGCTGACGAACATGCCGAAGGCGTACAGGGCACCGAAGATCAACACCCAGCCGACGACGATCTCGGCGATGCCGGCGCGGGCGTGCGGCAGCAGCTTCTCCTCGTCCGGGGCGGGTGCCACCTCGTGTGCCGCCTCCGGTTCCAGCCCTTCGGTCAACGGGGCCACCGGCCGTCCCCGTTCCAGCCGCCACAACCGGAAGGCGTACGCGGTGACGCCCAGCCAGGCCGCGCCGAGCAGCCAGGCACCGATCACATCGGAGAGGAAGTGCACCCCGAGCGCGACCCGGGTGAAGCCGATCAGGAAGACCACCAGGCCGACCAGGGCCACCACCGCCCGACGCCAGCGCGGCGCCACCGCCGGCAGGAAGACCAGCAGCAGCGCACCGTAGGCGACCAGCGACCCCAGGGCGTGGCCGCTGGGGAAGCTCTGCCCGGCGTACGTGCTGATCGGGGTGTCCACCTCGGGGCGCAACCGGTCCACCAGGGTCTTGAGGGTCGGGTCAAGGATCAGCGCACCCGCACCGGTGACGATCACGAAGACCGCCAGCCGACCCTGCCGCCGGATCAGCAACCCCACCACGGCGACCGTGACCAGCCAGATGATGACCGGCCTGCCCCCCAGGTCGGTGATCGCGTTGAGCACCGTGACCAGGGGGCCGATCGACGAGACCTGATCGTTGAGCCACTGCGCCACCCCGTGGTCGACGTCGTACAGCGGAGACCACCGCACGCGGACCAGCACCAGCATCAACCCGAAACCGACCCCGGCACCGAGCACGAGCGCCAAGCCGGCGAGCGTACGTTCGGTGAAGTGCCCCAAGGGCCGACGCACCACGTCCCTGACCGCGCCCACGCCCAGCCTCCTTCGTCCTCTGGCGTGCCGCAGTACCCGGTCGATCTGTCAGGTACACCCCTGGGTCGGCGCGTCGGGCCGCAGGGTGCTCAGCTCACCCGGGTCGGACAGCTCGCCACCCTCGGCCTCCGGCTGCCACAGGTCCGGCTGAGCCGGTTCCGGCACCCCGATGCGTACCGCCTCCAACTGGGCGGCGAAGGCCAGCCCGCCGAACAGCGCCATGCCGGTGAGGTTGGCCCACAGCAGCAGCGCCATCATCCCGGTCAGCGCCCCGTAGGTCTGTCCGAAGTCCGCGCTGAACCGGACGTACCCGGCGAGCAGCACACTCGCCAGCCACCACAGCACGGTGGCGATACCGGCGCCGAAGAACAACCAGGACAGGCCCGGTTGGTGGCGGCGGGGGGCGTGACGGAACAGCACCGCTACGGCGAGCACGGTCAGCCCCAGGCTGAGCGGCCAGCGGACCACATCCCAGCCGGCGCTGGCCACCGCACCCCAGGCGTAGTTCCGCTGCACCGAGTCCCCCATCGGCCCACCGCCGACCAGGATCAGGAACCCGACCAGGG
The DNA here is from genome assembly GCF_049844505.1 of Micromonospora sp. DT229. Lineage (NCBI taxonomy): Bacteria > Bacillati > Actinomycetota > Actinomycetes > Micromonosporales > Micromonosporaceae > Micromonospora > Micromonospora sp. DT229. Next base: position 288,349 of record NZ_JBNCLD010000006.1, read on the forward strand.
CCGGCAGACCGGCGGTGACGGCCAGGACGGCCGCGCGCAGATACTTGCGTAGCGCCGGTCGGTCCCGCTCCACACCGTAGATCCGGTTGGCGCCGCGTTCGATCTGCGCCATCGTGCTGGTCAACGCCACCAGGCCGGTCATCAGACCCAGGGTGAGCGCCACCTCGCCGATGTCCTCGGCCCGTTCGGCGCCGGCACCCCCGCCGTCGCCGAGCAGCTCGGCGACCACCTGCTCGCTGGCCCCCGGGGTCAACGCCAGCACGGTGTCGGCGACCACCTCTCCACCCACGGCCGCACCCAGCTCGGCGATCAGCCCGGTCAAGGCGATCAGGAACGGCACCACGGCCAGGCAGAGCTGGAAGGCGAAGGCCCGGGAGTGGCTGAACCCGTCGCCGTAGCGGAACCGGGTGAAGGCGTCGCGCAGCAGGTGCCAGCCGCCCTCCCGGCGCAGGGTCTGCCAGGCGTGGTCGGCGCAGAGCTGCTCGTCGGACATCAGCCGGGTCTCCGGCACCAACTTGCTGCTACTCACCGGAGTCGCCTTTCGCTCGCGACCGCAGGGCTCACCGGTGGCCCTCCTCGACGAGTCGTTCACCTCGCTCGGCGGCGGCGGAGGCGTCCTCGGTGAGGTCCGGCGCCTGCTCCGGCCGGGGTACGCACAACCACAGCGCCCGCCGGTGGATCTGGACCCGCAGGGTGTGCCCCGGCTCGATCAGGTCGCCGTCCAGTTCCCGGGGCTGGGCCCGGTTGCTGGTGATCTCGACCCGTCGGGCCCGGAACTCCTCCATCCGGGGCACCCGGTCACGGCGGCGCAGCACCCCCCAGCCGAGGGCCAGCCAGTGCCGCAGGTTACGCGGGCTGAGCACGGCGATATCGAAGTAGCCGTCGTCCGGTACGGCGTCGGTGAGCAGGGTGACCCCGCCCTGGAGCCGGCCGACGTTGGCGACCAGCACCGAGCGGACCCGGCGGGTGATCGGGGGTTGGTCGTCCAACCGGATGGACACCCGCATCGGCCGGTCCCGCAGGTGCCGCATCGCCCCCACCACGTACGCGGGCCAGCCGATCCGCCGTTTGGTGGTCTCGCTGGTGGCGGCGAGCATCTGCGCGTCGAAGCCCATGCCCGCCATCACCGCGAAGTGCTGCCCGTCCACCTCTCCGACGTCCAGCAGCCGCCGCCCGCGTTCCACCGCGACCGCCAGCCCGGCGGCCAGTTCGGTGGAGAGTCCCAGGTTGGCCGCGAGCAAATTGCCGGTGCCCTGGGGCAGTACGGCGAGCGACACCTCGGTGCCGACCAGGGCACTGACACAGGCTCGTACGGTGCCGTCCCCGCCGCAGGCGAAGACCACCTCGGCACCGGCGGCGAGGGCCTGTTCGGTCTGTCCCCGGCCGGGGTCCTCGACGGTGGTCTCGTACCACAGCGGCACGGGCCATCCGGCTGCGGCGAGAGTGTCCTCGACGGTGTGGCGCAGCGCGTCGAGGTCTTCCACCTTCACCGGGTTGACCACCACCGCGCTGCGCGGCGACCGCGCCTGCTCTCCAGCTTCCACGGCGCCAGTGTGCGGCACGGTACGAGGTTCGGCGACCCGACGCCGAGTGGGCAGATTCACCTGCGGTGGAAGGTTTCAGATCGTCCCCGACACCTCGAGCCGCGGCGCGCCGGTCGGCTTCCACCCTGCGCCCGGGGTCGTCCAGGTCGACCCACGGGTCGTCGGCCCAGCCCCCTGCCTCGTCGCAGGCTTGGGCACGCCGGGGTGCGGGCGGGGTTGATCGGCGGGTGTTGTCCCCGATCACCCTCCCTGACGGCATCACCACGACTAGCCTCAGACCCAGGTCAGCACGACAGGGGGGTGAGGTCCGATGGCCTCAGCCAGCGAGGCACCGATGCGGGCCGACAACCGAGCCGGCGACGCACCGGTGCTGGCCGGCATCGGCCCGCAGGACGCCCTGCCGGTGGCCCGGGTGGCCGCCAAAGTGGCCGCCGCGCAGCGTCGGGACGTACATCTGCTGCACGCCTTCAACTGGGCCGCGATGGAGGGGCCGGCGGTCTCCGGCTCCCGGGCCGACGCGGAGCGGCTGATCTCCGAGGCCACCGAGGCGATCCGGCTCAGTGAGCCCGACGTGGCCCTCAGCACCGAGATCGTCGAAGGTTCGGCGGTGGCGAATCTGGTCCGCAGGTCCGAGTCGGCTTTCCTGGTGGCCGTGGGCGACGGGGGGATGGCCCACTGCGGCCGCTGCATACCGGCGGACAGCCCCGCCGTGCAGGTGGCCGCCCGGGCCGACTGCCCGGTGCTGGTCGTCCGACGCGAACCGCCCCCGAAGGGCCCGGTGCTCGTCGGGGTGGACGGGTCACCCGCCGCCGAGCTCGCGCTGGCCTGGGCCTTCACCGCCGCCGCAGATCTGGGGGCCCGGCTGCTGGCCATCCGGGTGGTCGAGCGGCAGGCCGAGATCGAGGCGGCCACCCCCCGGCTGCGCGAACTGGTGGGCCGGGTGGGCGCCGGCCGTCCGCAGACCGCGGCCGAGTGCCATGTCGTCTGCGGGGATCCCGGCTCCGTCCTGATCGACCAGTCCCGCTCGGCGCAGCTGACGGTGGTCTCCGCGCGCGGCGACCAGCCCTGGCGCGGCATGCTCGGCGCGGTCAGCCAGGCGGTGCTCTACCACGCCCCCTCGCCGGTGATCGTGGTGCGGGGGCTGACACGTGCACCGGTCATCGGTGGGCCATGACACCCGGGCCGCCGGGACCATCGGCCCTGATCCACCCCCGCCGATATCGACAGACTCAAGGAGTAACGCCCGTTGCGGATGCAGAATCCGCCGAGCAGGGAGAGGCTCAACCATTATGGATACCGCCCTGAACCTAGAGAGCACCCTGACCGATGAAGAGTTGCGCCGGCTGGACGCCTACTGGCGGGCGGCCAACTACCTGACGGTGGGCCAGATCTACCTGCTCGAGAATCCACTGTTGCGCGAGCCGCTGACTCCCGACCACGTCAAGCCCCGGCTGCTGGGCCACTGGGGCACCTCCCCCGGCCTGAACCTGATCTACGCCCACCTGAACCGGGTGATCGTGGCTCGGGACCTGTCCGCGATCTACATCACCGGTCCCGGGCACGGCGGGCCGGCCCTGGTCGCGAACAGCTGGCTGGAAGGCACCTGGAGCGAGCGGTACCACGGCATCGACCGCGACGAGGCCGGGATGGCCCGGCTGTTCCGCCAGTTCTCCTTCCCCGGCGGCATCCCCAGCCATGTGGCCGCAGAGGTGCCGGGTTCGATCCACGAGGGCGGCGAGCTGGGGTACGCCCTGAGCCACGCCTACGGCGCGGCCTTCGACAACCCGGATCTGCTGGTCGCCTGCGTGATCGGCGACGGGGAGGCCGAGACCGGCCCGCTGTCCGGCAGCTGGCTGTCCAACGTGTTCCTGAACCCGGCCCGCGACGGGGCGGTGCTGCCCATCCTGCACCTCAACGGGTACAAGATCGCCAACCCGACCGTGCTGGACCGGATTCCCGAGTCCGATCTGCTGGACATGATGCGCGGCTTCGGCTACCAGCCGTACGTGGTGGCCGGTGACGAGCCCACGGCGGTGCACGAGTTGTTGGCCGCGACCCTGGACCGGGCCCTCGACGAGATCGCGGAGATCCAGCAGCAGGCCCGCTCCGGCGCGACCGTGAAGCGTCCCCGCTGGCCGATGATCGTGCTGCGTACCCCGAAGGGCTGGACCGGCCCGAGCGAGGTCGACGGCAAGCAGGTCGAGGGCACTTACCGCGCCCACCAGGTCCCGCTGTCGCAGGTGCGGACGAACCCGGGACAGCTGGCCGAGTTGGAGCGCTGGCTGCGCAGCTACCGGCCGGAGGAGTTGTTCGACGCCACCGGCTCCCCGGTTCAGGAGTTGACCACGCTGCCCCCCTCGGGTGACCGGCGGATGAGCGCCAACCCGGTCACCAACGGCGGACAGGTGCTGCGTGACCTGAAGCTGCCGGACTTCCGCGACTACGCCGTCGAGGTGCCCCGACCGGGCGCGACGGCCACCGGGGCCACCGGCGAGCTGGGCAAGTGGATCCGCGACGTGCTCGTCGCCAATCCGCAGAACTTCCGCCTGTTCGGCCCGGACGAGGTGGCCTCCAACCGGCTCCAGGCGGCCTTCGAGGTCACCGACCGGGCCTGGATGGCCGGCACCGTCCCGGGTGACGATCACCTCTCTCCGGACGGGCGGGTGATGGAGGTCCTCTCCGAGCACCTGTGCCAGGGCTGGCTGGAGGGCTACCTGCTGACCGGCCGACACGGCGTCTTCACCAGCTACGAGGCCTTCATCCACATCGTCGACTCGATGGTCAACCAGCACGCCAAGTGGCTGAAGGTCACCCGGGGCATTCCCTGGCGGATGCCGGTGGCCTCGCTGAACTATCTGCTGTCCAGCCACGTCTGGCGGCAGGACCACAACGGCTTCTCCCACCAGGATCCGGGCTTCATCGACCATGTGGTGAACAAGAAGGCCGAGGTGGTCCGGGTCTACCTGCCGCCGGACGCCAACACCCTGCTGTCCACCATGGACCACTGCCTGCGCAGTCGGCACTACATCAACGTGGTGGTGGCCGGTAAGCAGCCCGCACCCAACTGGCTGAGCATGACCGAGGCCATCCAGCACTGCCGCCGTGGCCTGGGCATCTGGGACTGGGCCAGCACGGACGACGACAGCGAACCGGACGTGGTGCTCGCCTGCGCCGGTGACGTGCCGACCCTGGAGACCCTGGCCGCGGCCGACCTGCTGCGCCAGCATCTGCCGGAACTGAAGGTCCGGGTGATCAACGTGGTGGACCTGATGCGGTTGCAGCCACCCTCCGAGCACCCGCACGGGTTGCCGGACTCGGAGTTCGACACCCTGTTCACCAGCGACAAGCCGATCATCTTCGCCTACCACGGCTACCCGTGGCTGATCCACCGGCTCACCTACCGGCGCACCAACCACCGCAACCTGCACGTCCGCGGGTACAAGGAGGAGGGCACCACCACCACTCCGTTCGACATGGTGATGCTCAACGACCTGGACCGCTTCCACCTGGTGATCGACGTGATCGACCGGGTGCCCGGGTTGGCCTCCCGCGCCGCCCACCTGCGTCAGAAGATGACCGACGCCCGGCAGTCCTGCCGCGACTACACCCGGCAGCACGGCGAGGACGACCCCCGGGTCGCCGAGTGGCGCTGGGTCCGCGAGACCGACCCGACCAACCCGTAGGGGGTGATCAACGTGAGCGACGAGCAGATCGTGGTGGGCTACGACGGCTCACCGGACGCGGCGGTGGCTCTTGAGTGGGCGCTGGGACAGGCCCACCGGGACGGCCGGCCGGTACGGCTGGCGTACGTCTTCGAATGGCTGACCGTGGCCGGTTGGATCGGGCCCGGCATGACCCCGGGGATGTGGCCGGACGAACAGGCCCGGCAGGAGGTCGAGGAACTGGTACGCAAGGCGGCCTCCGAGGCCGCCGCCGCGCACCCCGACCTGAACATCAGCGGTGAGGTGCTCGACGGGCCACCCGCCCTGGTGCTGGAGGAATGCTCCACCAGGGCCGGCCTGATCGTGCTGGGCAGCCGGGGGCACGGCGGCTTCGCCGGCCTGCTGGCCGGCTCCACCGCCGTCAGTGTCACCGCCCATGCCCACTGCCCGGTGGTGGTGCTCCGTCGGGAGACCGCCGGTGCCGGCCGGGAGGGACATGTGGCGGTAGGGGTGGACGGCTCGGAGCAGTCCCTGCTGGCCCTCGGGTTCGCCGTCGAACAGGCGGCCCTGCGCCAGGTGCCGCTGCATGTGGTGCGGGCCTGGCAGCCCGGACGGGAGCAGTGGCACCTGAGCGGCGAGGCCCGCGAGGCGGCGCTGGCCGCGCAGCGCACCGATCTGGACGAGCCCCTGGCCCGCTGGCAGGCGGCCTTCCCGAACGTCGAGGTGACCGTCGAGGCGGTGGCCGCCGCACCCGCCGGGCTGCTGATCGAGGCCAGCCGCAACGCGCAGCTCATGGTGGTCGGCAGCCGGGGCCGGGGTGGGCTACGCGGCATGTTGCTCGGCTCGGTCAGCCAGCAGCTCATCCAACACGCCCACTGCCCGGTCGCGGTGGTCCGGGAACGCTGAGGGTCCCTCCGCCTCCCCGCCGGTGCTCAGGCCGACGGGGAGGCGGTGGCGCGTAGGCCCCCGTGCAGGGCCCGCAGGGCGTTGAGGATCACCAGCACGTCGATGCCCTCCTGAAGGAAGGCACCGGCCACCGGGGGCAGGTAGCCGAGCGCCGCGACCGCCATCGCGCACACCGCCAGGCCCATGCCGACGGTGGCGCTCTGCACGGCGATCCGGCGGGCGTACCGGGCGATCTCCACCGCGTCGGCCAGGGGATCCAGCCGGTCGACCGTGAGCACGGCGTCGGCCACGTCCGCGGAGGCGGTGGCCCCGGTCGCCCCCATGGCCACCCCGACGTGCGCCTGCGCCAACGCCGGTGCGTCGTTGACCCCGTCGCCGACCATCACGGTCACCGCCCGTTCGGCCTCGGCCTGCACCCGGGCGACCTTCTCCTGGGGGGTGCAGTGGGCCACCACGTCGTCGACCCCCACCTCCTCGGCCACCCGCCGGGCGGCGTCCGGCCGGTCGCCGGTGACCATCACGATCCGGGTGAGGCCGGTCGCGCGCAGCCGGTCCACCACCCGGCGGGCGTCCGGGCGTACCGGGTCGGCCAGCAGGATCGCGCCGATCGGCCCGGTCTCGTCGGTGACCCAGACCACGGATTGGCCCGGTTCCGTAAGCCGGGTCCGGGCCCAGGGTGGCGGTTCCCCGGCCAGTTGCCCGACCCGGATGCGCCGCCCGTCCACCCGGCCGTGCACCCCCCTCCCCGCCTCCTCGGTCACCTCGGTCGGCATGGTCAGCCGCAGTCCCCCTTCGCGGGCCTGGTCCACCAGGGCCGCGGCCAGTACATGGGGGGACAACTGCTCCACCGAGGCGGCCAGTCGCAACACCTCGTCGGGGTCCCCGCCGGGGGCCACCAGGGTTTCGGCCACCCGGGGACGGCCGACCGTCAGGGTGCCGGTCTTGTCCACCAGCAGGGTCCGCGCCCGGCCCAGCAACTCCAGGGAACCGCCGTCGCGGACCAGCACACCCCGGCGGGCCACCCGCGACAGGCCGGAGACGATGGCGATCGGGGTGGCCAGCAGCAGCGGGCAGGGGGTCGCCACCACCAGCACGGCGACCGCGCGGACGACATCACCGGACACCACCCAGCCCAGACCGGCCAGCAGGAGGGTGAAGGGTACGAAGGCCGCGGCGTACCGGTCGGCCAGGCGTACGGTCGGTGCCTTGCGGGCGGTGGCCTCCTCGGCCAGCCGGACGATGCCGGCGTAGGTGCTGCGGGCGGCGCTCTCGGTGGCCCGCAGCCCGAACGCGGCGCCGGCGTTGACGACCCCACTGGCCACCGCCGCCCCTACCCCCTTCTCGACGAGCCGGGACTCCCCGGTGACGACGGACTCGTCGAGGGTCGCGGGTTCCTCCGTGACCCCGTCGACGGCGACCACGTCCCCGGGGCCGACCAGCAGCCGGTCCCCCACCGCCACCCGATCCACCGGCACCACCTCGACACCCCCCTCGGGGGTGCGCCGTCGGGCGGTGCGGGGGGCCCGTTCCAGCAGGGCCCGCAGGTCCCGGGTGGCCCGCCGTTGGGCGTACGCCTCCAGGGTCCGCCCGGTGGCCAGCATCACCGCGATCACCGCACCGGCCAGGTACTCCCCGACCCCCAGGGCACCGCCCAACGCCAGGACCGCGATCACGTCCACCCCGAACCGGCGCCGCCACAGGTCACGCAGTACGGACACGGCGGCGGGCAGCAGGGCGACCAGGGTGACTCCCGCCCACACCAGGTCGGCGGCCCCGGTACGCCCGGCCAACCGCAACCCCACCCCGACCAGCACCAGCGCGGTCAGTCCGGTCAGCGGTGCCCACAACCCCCACCGCAGGTTGTGCCGACCGGAGCGACCGGGTCCGGCCGGGTGCTCCGGCAGGCATTCCCCTGGACCGTGCTCCGGCTCGCTGGCCTGCGACTGCACTCCCACCAGCGGATCGTCCCAACCTGCGGCCCCCGATGTCGGCCACTTCCGCCCAGCGGGCCACCGAAGTCGGCTGCCGCCACCGCCGCTCTCCCCAGGTGGGCCGCCGAGGTCGGCCGTGGCCGGGCAGAATCGGGGCCGGAGGGCTCCTGCCGGTGGGCCGATCCGGCCGTGCGGACTACCGAGGTGTGGCCCAGGATGAACGAGACCCGCCCCACAGCCGTACCCGGGTGCGGCACGATGGGGGCATACGGAAAGGTCGTGACGATGAGCCAACAGACCCCGGCAACCCGCCCGTTGACCACCGCCCTGGTGGAGGCCGCCGCGATGGCCGGCCACGCGCCGTCGGTGCACAACACCCAGCCCTGGCGTTGGCGGGTACTGCCGGAGGCGTTGGAGCTGCGGGTGGTCCGCGAGCGCCAGCCGACCGCCACCGACCCCACCGGCCAGTTGGTCACCCTCAGCTGCGGTGCCGCGCTGCACCACGCGCGGCTGGCGTTGGCCGCCGAGGGCTGGACGGCCCAGGTGTACCGGCTGCCCGATCCGGAGGAGCCGGACCTGTTGGCCCGGCTGACCACGCCGCAGCCCTCCGGGGCCGACCCGGAGGCGATGCGCATGGTGCAGTGCATGCAGGTGCGGCACACCGACCGGCGGCCGGTCAGCGAGGAGCCGGTGAGCGAGCAGGCCCTGTCCGCGATCGCGTCGGCAGCCGCCGCCGAGGGGGTCCACCTGGAGATCCTCGACCGGGACCAGGTGCTGCAACTGGCCGCTGCGGCCTCGCACGCCGCCGCGGTCGAGTCGGAGGATTCCGCGCTGCGGGAGGAACTGGACTACTGGACCAGCCGGGCCGGTGGCAGCGGACTCCCGCCGGAGGTGCTGCTGGAACAGCCCGCCCAGACCACCGTGCCGGGTCGGGACTTCGGCCGCCCCGGCGCCCTGCCCGGCGGTCCGGGTCACGACCGGGCGGCCTCCTACGGGGTGCTGTACGGCGACGAGGACGACTCCCTCAGCTGGCTGCGCGCCGGGGAGGCGCTCTCCGCGGCCTGGCTGCACGCCACCCGGCTGGGGGTGTCCGTGGTGCCGTTGAGCGGGGTGGTGGAGGTCGGTGGCACCCGGCAGATCCTGCGGCAGGTGCTGGCCGGGTTCGGGCACCCGTACCTCGTACTGCGGCTGGGGGTGTCCGACCCGGAACACGCCGGCCCCCCGCACACCCCACGGCTGCCCCGGGAACAGGTGGTGGACACCTCGGCGCTGGAGGGATGATCAAAGCGGGCGTTCTGTCCCGGCGGTACTGCGGATAGCATGAGCCGGGTGACTCTAGGTGCCCCGAACCCCCGCCACGAGCCCCCCTCCCTGGGGCTAAGTCCGCTGTCCCGGGTCCACCTCGACGAGCTGCTCCAGGAGATGCTGGACCGGGTCGGCGAGGTCGTGACCAGCCGGGAGCGGCTGCGCGCCCTGCTGGACGCGGTGGTCGGCATCGGCACCGACCTGGATCTGCACAGCACCCTGCTACGGATCGCGCAGTCGGCCTGTGAACTGGCCGGCGCCCGGTACGGCGCCCTCGGTGTGATCGGTGCGGACCGGACCCTGCACGACTTCATCACCCACGGCATCTCCCCCGAACTGCACGCCAAGATCGGTGACCTACCGCACGGCCGGGGGGTGCTCGGCCTGCTGATCGACGATCCGAAGCCGCTGCGGATGCCGGACATCACCCAGCACCCCCACTCGTACGGCTTCCCGGCGCACCACCCGCCGATGCACACCTTCCTCGGTGTGCCGATCCGCATCCGGGACCAGGTCTTCGGCAACCTCTACCTGGCCGAGAAGCAGGGCGGCGCCCAGTTCACCGAGGACGACGAGGAGATCGTCGTGGCGCTGGCCGCGGCGGCCGGGGTGGCGATCGAGAACGCTCGGCTGTACGCCCTGGCCAACCGGCGGGAACGCTGGCTGTCCGCCACCGCCGAGATCACCTCCCTGCTGCTCGGTGAGGTACGCCGTACCGACGCCCTGACCCTGGTGGCCCGCCGGGCCCGGGAGGTCGCCGAGGCCGAGCTGGCCCTGGTGCTGCTCTACGACGACATGGCCGAGCACTTCACCGTGGAGGTCGTCGACGGTGCCGGTGACCAGGCCCGTGCGCTGGTCGGCACGGTGCTGCCGGCCGAGGACACCAGCTTCGCCGGCCCGGTCAGCGAGGGCCGGCACACCTCGGTGGAGGATCTGGCCCACGCCGCACCCTGGCCGGCGGTGCTGCACACCGGCCCGGCGGTGATCTCGCCGCTGGCCACCGCCGACACCCTGCACGGGGTCCTGGTGATCGCGCACAGCGTCGACCACGACGGGGCCACGGACGACGACGTGCTGCTGCTGGGCAGCTTCGCCGGGCAGGCCGCCCTGGCCATGGAACGGGCCCGGGGGCAGGAGGAACGGGAACAGTTGGTGGTCCTGGAGGACCGCGAACGCATCGCCCGGGACCTGCACGACGTGGTCATCCAGCGGTTGTTCGCCACCGGTCTGCAGTTGCAGAGCGCGGTGCCGTTGGCCGGCCGGCCGGAGCTGGCGAAGCGGATCAACGCGGCGGTCGACGACCTGGACGCCACAATCAAGGACATCCGGCGCACCATCTTCGAGCTGCGCAGCCCGGTGAGTGCGGCGTTGCGCACCGAGATCCGTGAGGCCGTCGAGGTGGCCGCCGAATCCCTGGGCTTCCGCCCTCGGCTGGAGCTGGTCGGGCCGATCGACAGCGCCGTGCCCGACCCGGTCCGTCCCGAGCTCACCGCCGTGCTGCGTGAGGCCCTCTCCAACGCCGTACGCCACGCGCAGGCCTCGGCCGTGTCGGTGACCGTGAGCGTGGACGCCACCCGGGTCAGTGTCAGCGTCGCCGACAACGGGGTCGGGTGCGACCCGGCCGCCGCCCGGGGTGGCCTGGTCAACCTGCGTGAACGCGCCGAACGCCACGGCGGGGCCTTCGAGGTACGCCCGGCCGAGCCCCAGGGCACCGAGCTGTACTGGTCGATCCCCCTGCGGGACTGACCAGCCCAGCTCACCCTCGGCGCCTGCCGGCACCCGACCCCGTGGCTGCGGCCGGGCAGGCGGGAACTGGCTCTGTGGCCGGGTTACTGGCTCTGTGGCCGGGTTACTGGCTCTTGCCGAGCAGGCGGGTGGCCAGCACGGCGGCCTGGGTGCGCCGCTCCAGTCCCAGCTTGGCCAGCACGCTGGAGACGTAGTTCTTGACCGTCTTCTCGGCCAGGAACATCTTGCCGGCGATCTCCCGGTTGGTCAGCCCTTCGGCCACGTACTCCAGGATCCGCCGCTCCTGCTCGGTGAGGGACTGCAATTCGCGGGGCTGCTCCACCCCGCTGCGGATGCGGTCCAGCACCCGGGTGGTGATCGCCGGGTCGAGCAGCGACTGACCGGCCGCCACCCGGCGTACCGCGTCGACCAGGTCGGTGCCACGGATCTGCTTGAGCACGTAGCCGGAGGCACCGGCCATGATCGCGGCGAACAGGGCCTCGTCGTCCTCGTACGAGGTCAGGATGAGGCCCTTGATCGAGGAGTCCACCGCCCGGATGTCCCGGCACACGTCGATGCCGTTGCCGTCGGGCAGCCGGGCGTCGAGGATCGCCACGTCCGGCCGCAGCGCGGGAATCCGGCGGGCCGCCTCCTGCGCGGAACCAGACTCACCGACCACCTCTATGTCGCCACTTGCTTGCAGCAGGTCGGCGAGGCCACGACGGACGACCTCATGGTCGTCGAGCAAGAACACCCGGATCATCCCCCGTTTCTACCCCGCCCACCCCACCCCCCGCACGGGCCAAAGGTCCCAACCCTCCCCCTCTCCCTCCCCCTCAGCCCCGTTGATCAAGAGGTTTGCGTCGCCGTACGCCCGGATCTAGACCAAAACCTCTTGATCAACCCGGGGCACCGGGGCTCCTGGGGGAGGCGGGGCAAGGGGTGGGCGGGGGTGGGCGGGGGTGGGCGGGGGTGGGCGGGGGTGGGCGGGGGTCCTGGGGGTTCGGGACGTGTGGCCCTGCTCTGGGGGGGTGGTGGGGGCGCACCGTGGAGGTACGGGTGAGTGTGAGGGGGTAGGACCATGGAAAACGGCTACACGGTCGAACAGTTGCGGACCGCGGCCATCGACGCGATCCGCGCGCCGTCCCTGCACAACGTACAGCCGTGGCGGTTCCGGCTGCGTGACGGTGCCATCGAGGTCCTGATCGACCCGGCCCGCCGGCTGCCCGCCACCGACCCCAGCGGCTGGGGTGCCCGCCTCGCCGCCGGAGCGGCCCTGTTCAACCTGCGGCTGGCCCTGGCGGTGGCCGGTACCCCGGCGACTGTGCGGCTGCGACCGTACCCCTCGGAGCCGGACGTGGTGGCCCGACTGGTGCCGGATGTGCCCCGCCGACCCACCCCCGCCGAGCAGAACCTGCACGCCGCCATCCCCCGCCGGTTCAGCAACCGGGCCCCGTTCTGGCCCGACCCCGTACCCGCCGACGCCCGTTGGCGACTCGCCGACGCGGCCCGTACCGAGCACTGCTGGCTGGAGTTGCTGATCGGGGTCAGTGCGGTCAACGCCTTCGCCGAGATCGCGCACAGCGCCAACCGGGTCCTCGAACGCGACCCGGCCTACCGGGCGGAACGACATGCCTGGATTCGCCGCGAGTACGCCCCCGACGGGGTACCGGTCACCGCCGGCGGCCCGCTGGCCGAGCCGCAGGACCTGCTGCCGGCCCGGGACTTCGGCGACCGGCACCGACCGCCCGGCCGCGACTTCGAACCCGAGCCCCTGGTCGCGGTGCTCGGCTCCCCCGGCAACACCGCGGTCGACCAGGTCATCGCCGGTCAGGCGATGCAGCGGGTACTGCTCACCGCCACCGACTCCGGCCTGTCGGTGTCCATGCTGTCCCAGCCGGTCGAGGTGCCCTCGGCCCGCGAGCAGCTGCGGGTGTCGCTGGGACGCTTCGGCGCCCCCCAGATGGTGATGCGGGTCGGGTACGGCCAGCCCGGCTGGCCCACCCCTCGTCGGGAGGTCGACGAGGTACTGGACCTGCCGGTACACCACCACGCCTAGCCGGGCCTGTCCGCCGCCAGGGTGGCGAGCAGTGCGGCTTCTCGGTGCGGGTCGAGACCGACCGGCGCCCGGGCCGGCCGACCGGCCCGGGACGGCACCTGCCCGACCCGGCGCAGCCACGACCAGGTGTCGGCCACCGTCTCGGCCAGGGGTCGGCAGCGCAGCCCGTCGGCGTACGCGCGGGTGACGTCCTTCTGCTGGAGCCACCGCCACTCGTGGTCAGGTGGAATCCAGATCGGCAGGTCGTTCCAGGGCACCACCCCGGCGGCGAGGATCCGCTCCGGGTCGACCCAACGCAGCCGGGCGTCCGCGCCGGTGGCGTCGAGGCAGGCGGCGAGCAGTTCGCCGAAGGTGGCCGACCCGGACCGGCCGACCACGTTGACGGCGCCACCACGCCGTGCCGTCCCGGAGTCCAGCAGGTAGGCCGCCAGGTCCCGGACGTCGATGTACTGCACCGGCAGGTCGGCGGGACCGGGTGCCAGCACCTCGTCGCCGCGGGCGATGCGGCTCAGCCACCACGGCAGCCGACCGATGTCCTCGCCGGGGCCCAGGATCAGCCCGGCCCGGGCCAGCAACACCCGGTCACCCAACACCTCTCGCAGGGCCCGCTCGGCACCGGCCTTCAGCTGCGGGTAGTCACCTTCGGTGGCCTCCGGGTCGGCCTCGACGACCGGATCCCGCTCGGTAACCCCGACCGGCACCGGCGGGGCGTAGACGGAGCCACTGGAGACGTAGACGTAGTGGCCGATCCGACCGGCCAGCAGCCGCGCCACCTGCCCCGCGGCCCTCGGCGCACCATCCCAGGTGTCGACGACCACGTCCCACTCGCCGTCGGCGAGCGCGTGCAGGCCGTCGGGGGTCAGGCGGTCACCCACGAGACGTCGTACGCCGACCGGAGGAGCCCCGTGCCGCCCCCGGTTGAACACGGTTACCGACCAGCCACGATCGAGGGCCTCGGAGACCGTCGCCCCACCCACGAATCCCGTTCCACCCAGCATCAGCAGTCGCATACGCCGCACCCTGCCCCTGGTCGAGGAGCCACGGGAGCCCGGTTCACCGTCAGCAGATCTGCCGACAGCAGAACGAAGGTGCCCGCGCCGGCCGGACGCAGTTGTCCGGTCGACGCGGGCCAGGTTCGGCGGTGCCGCGGGCACGGCGGGCGACCACCTGGTCACTTCGTTCGCAGAACGGGTGACCAGTTCCATCGTGGGCGGTGGCCGATACTTCGGTCAACAGCTTCCGGAAAATTATCGGTAAACTGCTATGCCACCGGGGCGGCACTGTCCCGGATGACGAGTTCGGTGGCCAACTCCACCCGAGGGCTCTCCACCCTCTCCCCCTTGGCCAACCGCAGCACCGTACGCGCGGCCAGCATCCCCATCTCGCTCAACGGCTGACGCACCGTGGTCAACGGAGGCGAGCACCACCGCACCTCCGGCAGGTCGTCGAAGCCGACCACACTGACATCGTCCGGAATCCGCAGCCCTCGCTGTCGTACGGCCTCGTAGACCCCCAGGGCCATCTGGTCACTGGAGGCGAAGATCGCCGTCGGCGGCTCCGCCGACCCCAGCAGTCGCCCGCCGCCGACGAACCCGGCCTCGTGGTAGAAGTCGCCCGGACAGACGAGGGTCTCGTCGAAGGTGAGTCCGGCGGCTTCCAGGGCGGCCCGGTAGCCGTCCATCCGGGCCCGACTGCACATCAACTGCGGCGGCCCGGCGATGAACCCGATCCGCCGATGCCCCAGACCGATCAGGTACTCCGTGGCCCGCAGGCCACCGGCCCAGTTGGCGGCCCCGATGGTCGGCGCCTCCTGGGCCGGCAGTCCGTCCGCGTCGACGATCACCACAGGTACGCCCAGCCGGCGCAACTCGGCCTGCAGCGGGGCTTCGACCATGGAGGTCACGAAGATGACGCCCTCGGTGCCGCGCCGCCGCATGCCGTCGAGCCACTGTTCGGCGGAGGTGTTCTGGCGGTGGATGGCGGAGACCACCGTGCCCACCCCGGCAGCGTGGGCCACATCCTCCACCCCACGAATGATCTCCACCGCCCACGGACTGTCCAGATCGTTGAACACCAGATCCACCAGACCCGAACTGGCCCGCATACTCGGCGGCCGACGCCGATACCCATGCCGCGACAGCAACTCCTCCACCCGCTGACGCGTCTGCGGAGCCACATCCGAACGACCATTGATCACCCGCGACACCGTCGGCACCGACACCCCGGCCAGGTCGGCGATGACGGAGATGGTCACCTTTCGGGTCTCTCTGGCGGCCACAGCACTCCCAACCGGTACGGCGACAGCCCGCGCGGCGACGAGGAGCGGCCGGGACGGGCGGCCGGCTGCCCCCCTTACCCTAGTGCTGAGAAATTCCAGCCGCCTACCGGTAATTGGTGCAATTCACATTCGCCCAGCGGCCATCGCCCGGCGGCTGTCGGGGCCGGGCGGGAGCTTCTCGGATCAGCCCTTCGGAGCTGCCGCGCTGTCCCGGACGACGAGCTCGGTGGCCAACTCCACCCGAGGGCTCTCCACCTTCTCCCCCTTGGCCAACCGCAGCACCGTACGGGCGGCCAGCATCCCCATCTGCGCCAGCGGCTGACGCACCGTGGTCAGCGGTGGTGAGCACCACCGCACCTCCGGCAGGTCGTCGAAGCCGACCACACTGACGTCGCCGGGCATCCGCAGCCCCCGCTGTCGTACGGCCTCGTAGACCCCCAGGGCCATCTGGTCACTGGAGGCGAAGATCGCCGTCGGCGGATCCGCCAGGGCCAGCAACCGCGCCCCGCCGGCGAACCCGGCCTCGTGATAGAAGTTGCCGGGCTGGATCAGCCGGTCGTCGATGGGCAGCCCGGCGGCCTCCAGGGCGGCCCGGTAGCCGTCCATCCGGGCCCGACTGCACATCAACTGCGGCAGTCCGGCGATGAACCCGATCCGCCGGTGCCCCAGACCGATCAGATACTCCGTGGCACGCAGACTGCCCGCCCAGTTCGTGGCACCGATGGTCGGTGCGTCCTGGGAGGGAACACCGGCCGGGTCGACGATCACCACGGGAATGTTGAGCCGGCGCAACTCGGCCTGCTGCGGTGGCTCAAGGGTGGAGGTCACGAAGATGACCCCCTCGGTGGAGCGGGTCCGGATGTTGTCCAGCCACTGCTTCGCCGAGGAGGTACGGCGGTGGATGGCGGAGACCACCGTGCCCACCCCGGCAGCGTGGGCCACATCCTCCACCCCACGAATGATCTCCACCGCCCACGGACTGTCCAGATCGTTGAACACCAGATCCACCAGACCCGAACTGGCCCGCATACTCGGCGGCCGACGCCGATACCCATGCCGCGACAGCAACTCCTCCACCCGCTGACGCGTCTGCGGAGCCACATCCGAACGACCATTGATCACCCGCGACACCGTCGGCACCGACACCCCGGCCAGGCGGGCGATCGCCGCGATGGTCACCGTGCGGTTGTCGTTGCCAGCCACGCGTACCCTCCCTCTGCTCGAACCTTCCTCGCCGCTGCCGACCCGACCGCCAGCGGACATCACTACTGCTTCTGCGCCACCCTGGTGATGTCCTTGACGATCTGGTCGGGCCGCTTCGAGCCGACGATCAGATCGGCGACACTCTTGTTGATCTGCTCGCCGACCGCCGGGGGAAAGGCCTGGTCGAGATAGAGCTGGAACCCGCTGGCGACAGCCAGATGCGCCGCCACCACCTGGTTGTTCGCGTCCTTGATCCGGCCGACGGCGGCCAGGTTGGTGGGCAGCACGGCACCGGTCTCCGCCGCCCAACGCTGGTTCTCCGGCCGCAGCAACGACCGCAGGAAGTCCACTGTGGCGGGCGGTGCGTTGCGACCGACCGCGAACCCGTTGCCGCCGCCGAAGGCGTCCGTGGCCTCGCCCTTGCCACCCTCCACCATCGGGAAGGTGAAGAAGCCGAGTTGCCCGCCGATGCCCAGCTTGCTGGTGGACGAGGAGGCCTGGATGGAGGGGGCCCACTGGCCCATCAACTCCATGGCGGCCTCACCGTTGCCCATCGCCGCGGCCTGGCCTTCGGAGGAGCCGTACTCGGCGCGCCGCCAACCGGGCTGGAAGGGCTCCAGGTCGGCCAGTTGGCGGACGTGTTCGCCGGCGGCCACGAAGTCCGGGGTGTTGAAGTCGCCGTCCTCGGCCGCCCGCCGCAACGCGCCCAGGCCACCGATCCGCATCGCCAGGTACGCCCAGTAGTAGTGCCCGGGCCACTTGTCCTTACCGGCCAGGGCGATGGGCACGATGCCGGCGGACTTGAGCTTCTTGATCGTGGTCAGCAGTTGGGACCAGGTGTTCGGCGGCGAGGTGATGCCGGCCTCGGCGAAGAGGTCACGGTTGTACCAGAAGCCGATCATGCCGATGTCGAACGGGATGCCGTAGATCCGACCGTTGATGGTGTACGGCTGGAGCGCGGCCGGCAACAGCTGGCCGATCCACGGCGAAACCTCCGAGGTGATGTCCTTGACCAGCCCCGCCTCGGCCTGTTCGCGCAGCAGCCCGCCGCCCCAGGACTGGAACAGATCCGGTGGCGAGCCGGCCTTGGTGACCTTGGCCAACTCGGCCTTGAACACCTCGTTCTCCTGAGGGTTCACCTCGATGGTGATGTTCTGGTGGCGGGTCTCGTACAGCCGCGCCATCTCGGCCCACACCGGCAGCATGGGATCGGTGTTCTGGATGTGCCACCAGTTGATCCGCTGTGGACCGGTTGTGCCGTTGGGTTCGTCGTCCGCACAGCCGCCCAGCAGAACCGCACCGGCACCGGCACCGACCAGACCGAGCAGCGACCTGCGGGAGACGTGCAGTGTCATGCCTTATCCCTTCAACCCTGGGACGTGCGCGCGCACCACCACACACGGCGAGAGGCCCAGTCGGCACGCCGAAAAGTTTCAGCTCAATGCCGGTATTTTCGAGGTGATGGCCGGCACGTTACGACGCGTTGACACACGCGGTCAAGAGGGGTGTCGCAAGCAGACTCAAGCCGCTAGCGTGTGGGAAATCCAGGCGTGTCCCACGGCGAAGTTCCGGAAGTGCTCCGGGATCGGAGCCTGAAGGAGTCGAACATGTCGACCGAGAGCGCAGACGCGACGGCCACCCGGTCGCTCCGCAGAGCCGTATCCCCCGGCGTCCATTCGGACCCGCCCGTTCCACCCCTGGGCGACATCCTCCCATCGGCCCTGGTTGTCCAGGATGGCCTGTCGTCCCAGAACTGGCACTATCTGTATCTCACCCGGGCCGGGGACGGGCGACAGGTGCAGGACCTCGGCGGAGACAGCGCCGACTTCGACCACGCCACCTACCGCCAAAAGGTCTGAGCGCATGTCACCTCGCACCTCTCCCTCGCTGACCGTCCCCCACTCCAGGTCCGCGCCGGGCGTCGCGGCATGTCCCGAAGTGACGATCGGTACCGACCGGGTCCTCTGCCTCACCTTCGACGACGGCCCCCATCCGGTGCACACCCCCCGCCTGCTCGAGGTGCTCGCCGGCCACGACGTGCCGGCGGTCTTCTTCCTCCAGGGCGATCAGGCCGCGAAGTACCCCGAACTGGTCCGCCGGATCATCGCCGCCGGACATGCGCTGGGCAACCACAGCATGCACCACGACGACATGAGCGACTGGACTCTCGGTCGGATCGCCTCGGACCTGCTGGAGACCAACGCGGTCATCCGTCGGGCCGTACCGCAGGCCCCACTGCCCTACTTCCGGGCCCCGTACGGCGCCTGGGGGCAGACCCCGACGGTGGCGACCGCCCTGGGGATGCGGCCGATGGGCTGGCAGTTGGCCGTCACCGACTGGGTGCCACCCGGCACCGACGAACTGGCCCGCCGCCTCACCGAGGGTGTCACCCCGGGCGCGGTGGTGCTGCTGCACGACGGCGGCGGCGATCGCAGCCAGACCGTGGACGCCGTCGACGCCGTCATCCCACCCCTGCGGGCCGACGGCTGGCAGTTCGCCCTACCTCCGCTGTCGGTGGTCTCCGCCGACGGGTGATCCACGAACTGCGCAGTCCGGACTCAGCGGCCAGCGGAACGCGGGTTCATCGGGGGCGATCTGGGGTCCACAGGTGGGGTCGGACCGAGGGCTTGCTGGTGGGCGATACTGGGTTTGAACCAGTGACCTCTTCCGTGTCAAGGAAGCGCGCTCCCACTGCGCCAATCGCCCGTGGAGACCGCCACACCCCAACGGGTGGGCGAATCGCGAGCGGACGACGGGATTCGAACCCGCGACCCTCACCTTGGCAAGGTGATGCGCTACCAGCTGCGCTACGTCCGCCTGCCCCGGCACCGCCGGGGACGGGCCAACTGTACCCGACGACAAGATCGCTCGGGCGGCCACCCCACACCGCCGGTGATTGCATCGGTGGCCGTCGGGGTACAGACCTCCTCGACAGCGCACCGCATCCCCAGGAAAAGGAGGCTGTCATGGGTATCGGCACCAGTATTTTTCTGCTCGCGGTGGGTGCCATCCTCACCTTCGCACTCAACGCCAGCATCGGCGGTCTCGACCTGGACATCGTCGGCTGGATCCTGATGGCCGCCGGGGTGGTCGGCCTGATCATGACCACGCTCGTCTGGGGGCGCCGTCGTGAGGTGGTGGCCACGACGGAGGAGCCGGTGGAGTACCGCCGGGTCGAGGAGCGTCGGGACGTCGCGCCGCCGCTGTGACCGGCGTCCGAGGGAGCTGATCGGTCGTCGGGCGGTGGCGGCCACCGAAGTCGGTGGCCGCCACCGTCGTGTCCGGGCGCGGACCGCAGCGCCGCCGGTCAGCGTTGCGCCAACTCGGTGCTGACCGGGGCGTCCCAGTCGATGCGGTAACGCTGTTCGGCGCCGAGGGACCGTTCCGGGTTGAGGAAGGTACGCAGCGCCAGCGGCATCATGATCCGCATCATCCGCTTCGCGACCGGTCCGGCCGTCTTGGTGGAGGTGGTCTGCCGACCGCGGCGGACGACCTTCTCCACTCGCGGGCGACGCAACCGTTCGTAGGCGGTCAACGCCGCCGGCAGGTCGGGGTGGTCGCGCAGGCAGCGCGCCAACTGCACGGCGCTCTCCACGGCCAGTGAGGCGCCCTGGCCGGAACTGGGTGACGGGGCGTGCACCGCGTCGCCGACCAGGACCATCCGGTCGCGGTACCAGTGCGGCACCGACGGCATGGTCTCGATCGACCCGATCGCCACCACGTCGGCGGGCTCGGTGTGCGCGAGCACCTGGTGGGCCGGCACGTCGTCGGCGTACACCTCGCGCAGCCGGTGCAGCCACTGGTCCGGCGGGGTCTGGTTGGCCTCGGCCCAGGTGGTCGGTCGCGGGTCGGGCACGTTGGCGAACCAGGCCGTCCGGCGGTCCGGCTCGACCCAGTAGCCGAAGAAGCCCCGGGATCCGAAGAC
The DNA here is from genome assembly GCF_049844505.1 of Micromonospora sp. DT229. Classification (NCBI taxonomy): domain Bacteria; kingdom Bacillati; phylum Actinomycetota; class Actinomycetes; order Micromonosporales; family Micromonosporaceae; genus Micromonospora; species Micromonospora sp. DT229. Next base: position 308,887 of record NZ_JBNCLD010000006.1, read on the forward strand.
CAGGTACATCGCCCCCGGGTCCGCGTCGGGGACCGCGTATCGGGCGGCACCGCCGAGGTTGAGCAGCGGCAGCACCTGCGGGTCGGGGGCGGCCGGATCGATCAGGGTACGCACCCGGGAGCGGATGCCGTCGGCACCGATCAGCAGGTCGGCGGTGGCGGTCGAGCCGTCGCCGAACCGGGCCAGCACCCCGCCCGCGGTCGACTCGGCGTCGACGAGGCGCTTGCCGTACACGATGGGCACGCCCTGCGCCTCGGCCCGCTCGCGCAAGGCCCGCGCCAGGTCGTCGCGCCACAGACCGACGGTGACCGGCTCCACCGCGACGTGCGGAAGGGTGCCGATCAACCCGCCGCGGCCGTCGGTGATCACCGTCCGGCGCATCGGCAGGCCGACCTCACGGACGGCTTGTTCGGCGTCGACGGTGCGCAGCGCGGCGAGCCCGTTGGGGGCCAGGGTCAGGGTGACGCCGAGGCCGTCGGCGGCCGACGGGTGGCCCTCGTACACCGTCGCCTCGATCCCGGCGCGGCGCAGGGCCATCGCGGTCACCGGCCCGGCGATGCCGCCGCCGACGACCAGGGCGGTACGGACAGCTGTCATGTGCGATCCCCCATGGTCTCCTGCCAGGACTTGGCGTAGTCCGGCTGCTTGAGCGACTCGATGAGGTCGGCGACGAACCGCCGCTCCGCCTCCAGCAGGGCGATGCTGTACTCCTCCTCGACCAGGTAGATCCAGGCGAGACCGTCGGCGCGGGCCTCGGCCACGGTGGTCCGGGTCTCCTCGATCTGTCCGGCCAGCGCAGCCGTTCGGCGGCGCAGCACCTCGACGGCCTCGTCGGGTGGCAACAGGCTCAACAGGGACAGCGCGACGGCGAAGTGCGGGTACTCCTGGCGTGGCTGGGCGAGCAGCGTACGCAGCCAGTCGTGCACCTCGTGCCGGCCCTCGTCGGTGATCGCGTACACGGTCCGCTCGGGTCGGGCGCTGTCTCGGACGGTTTCCTGTGGTGCGACGAAGCCCGCCCGGGTGAGCTGCTCCATCACCATGTACAGCGAGCTGCGGGTGTAGCGGATCTGCCGGTCCTGGCCGGACTGCTTGAGCCGCCGCCCCAACTCGTACGGATGCATCGGCTCCCAGAGCAGCCAGGCGAGCACGGCCAGGGCCAGCGGGTTGGGAACCTTGCGTCGGCGCTCCACGCCACCTCCTTAGTCAGAACTGACTATGCAGGACTGACTAAACGAACGTCAATGACAAGCGGAGGAAGGAGATGGAGGTGGCGGCTGCGCGCGAAAACGACGAAGCCCGTCACCGTTCTCCGGTGACGGGCTTCGTCAGTCGTTCAATCTGGTGGGCGATACTGGGTTTGAACCAGTGACCTCTTCCGTGTCAAGGAAGCGCGCTCCCACTGCGCCAATCGCCCTTGCTGTTGTCCGAGGTGGGGACGGGATTTGAACCCGCGTACACGGCTTTGCAGGCCGTTGCCTCGCCTCTCGGCCACCCCACCGAGGTTGCCCCCGTCAAGCGTGGCGGCAGCTCCGAGCGGACGACGGGATTCGAACCCGCGACCCTCACCTTGGCAAGGTGATGCGCTACCAGCTGCGCTACGTCCGCGTGCCCCCGGCGCGTTCCCGGTGACGGATGAGAACTTTAGCCGAGTCATGGAACGGTTGCCAAATCGGGTGGTCCATGCGGCGCGTCAGCAATCCCCACCCCTGAGCTTCCTAGGAGGATGGGTAGGAAATCGGGCGGGCGGGCAGGAAGGCGGAGAGGGTGCCGGAAAGGCCCGGTGAACAACTGTCTGGTGTCCGACTGTCGCAAGTCGGATCGACCGGCTTCGGTGACACGCCGTATCCGTTTCGATGGGTTACGGTGACGGGCGTGACGAGACGTGCGGCCGAAATCCGCCTGGATGCCCTGCTCCGCACCGCGTGTGACGTCATCGCGCAACGCGGGTTGGCGAACACCCGCACGGCGGACGTGGCGCAGGCCGCCGGGGTCAGCCAGGCCCTGGTCTTCTACCACTTCGCCACCAAGGAACGCCTTCTCGCCCAGGCCTTCGCCTACGCCGCCGAACAGGATCTGGCCCGGCTGGACGCGGTCACCCAGTCCAATGCCTCACCGCTGACCAAACTGCGGCGCATCCTGCGGCTCTACACCCCGACGGGACGATCCACCTCCTGGTCCATGTGGATCGACGGCTGGTCGGAGTCCCTGCGTACCCCGGAGTTGGAGAAGGTGTCCCGCCGCCTGGACCTGCGTTGGCGGCAGGATCTCGCCGAGGTCATCTCCGACGGGGTGCGTGAGGGGGTCTTCGAATGCGCGGACCCGGCCGGTGCGGCGTGGCGGATCAGCGCGGTGATGGACGGCCTGGCGGTGCAACTGGCGGTGCACGATCGGGTCATCTCCCGCCGACAGTTCGCCGAATGGGTACGCCTGGTGGCCGCCCGGGAACTCGGGCTGGACCCGGCACAACTGGACTGAGCCCGTCCCCGGGAACCGGCCACCGGCTGTCCCTCGGCCGGTCAGAATGACGCCATGGACCTGCTGGAGACCTACCGGCGCAGCGTGGCCGAGTTCATCGAACGGGTGCCACTGGTCGCCCCCGGGCAATGGTCGGCGCCCACCCCGTGCGCCGACTGGGACGTTCGTACCCTGGTCAACCACGTGGTCGGCGAGGAACGGTGGAGCGTGCCCCTGCTCGCCGGGCGGACCATAGCCGAGGTCGGCGACCGGTACGACGGTGATCAACTCGGCGCGGACCCGGTCGTGGCCGCCCGCGACGCGGCAGCGCAGGCCGAGATGGCCGCCACCCGCCCCGGGGCCCGGGAGGCCACCGTGCACCTGTCGGCCGGTGACACCCCCGCCGAGGAGTACCTGCGGCAACTGATCGCCGAACACCTCGTCCACGGTTGGGATCTCGCCGTGGCGATCGGCGCCGATCCGGTGCTGGACGCCGACGCGGTCGCCGAGTGCGCCCAGTGGTTCGCCGGGCAGATCGACGACTACCAGCGCAGCGGGCTGGTCCGTACCGAGGTGGGTGTCTCCCCCACCGCCGACCGACAGGACCAACTGATCGCCGCCTTCGGCCGCGACCCCGACTGGGCGCCCTGAGCCCGACCGAGCGCCCTCAGCGGGGCACGGTCCGCCATCGCCGACGGTCGGGCTGGCGCTGCCACTCGCCGGGCAGCCCTTCCCACTCGCCGACCCGCCCCGGGCCGACCGTGACGGTCGTACCCTCGGTCACCTCCGGCTCGCGGGTCAGCTGCCGCAACCGCATCAGCAGCCCGACACCGAGGAACAGCAGCAGCGCACCGAGCAGGAAGGCGGCCTCGGTCAGACCGATCCCGGTGCCGGACTGCGACACCTGATTGCCGGCGGCCCCGCCGGCCGGTGGATCGGCTGCCGGTGGTTCGACGCCGCCCGCCTGGTCGTCGACCTCGGTCTCCTCGTCGGTCGGATCGACCGTCGGCACCTCGATCGGCTCCTCGGTGGGGTCCACCGTCGGCACCGAACTCGGCGTCGGGGCGGCCGTGGTGGGTGGCGCCACCGCGCCCCGGCCGATCACCTCCCGGGTCGCCGCCTGCCGCGACAGCAGCCGCAGGTTCCGGTCGTACGCCTCGGCGGCCAGGCTGACCCGGCCCTGCCCGACGTCCGCGGCGAACCCGATCCGGTACTGGGCGGTCACCGTACGCCCCGGGCAGAGGGTGCCCGGGTCCAGTTGCCGGTCGGTCAGCCGGGCCACGTCACCGTCGATGCGCACCTGCACCGGGAACGAACCGGTCTCCTCGATCCGGTCCACCCGTACCTGATCCAGTCGCATCCCCTGCACCGCCAGCAGCAACGACCAGCGGACCTTCAGGCAACCGCCGGGGTCGTCGCGGGACACCACGGCGGACACCGTCGCCGCCTGCCCGCCCGCGGTGAACTGCTGCGGCAGACCGCTGAGTTCTGTGGCGAACGCCGCGTGCGCGGGCGCGGCCATGGCGACGTCCACCCCGGTGAGACAGGCCAGCACCACCCCGATCCGTAGCGTGCTGCGCCACAGCCTCTTCACGATCCGCCCTCCCGTTGGTCGTCTCCATCGGCAACGCTAGGAGGACCGGCGGCCACCCGGTAGACGGGTGTGTTCGCGCGGGTGGTGAAGCAAGATGCCCCTTTTCACGTACGGTATTGAACCGCTCACCGGACACCCGCGACACGCCGGGAAGGACCCCGGTGGACAATCACCGGATGTCCGCGCTCTCCACCGCCTTCGTCCGGCTGCACGCCCGACTCGCCCCCGTCGCCTTCGTACCGGAGGTGCGGTTGCATCAGGCCGACGAACCGATCGGGTTGTGGGAGTTGACCGAGGGCGAGTTCCGCAGCGACCAGCCACCACCCTTCTGGGCCTTCGCCTGGGCCGGTGGGCAGGGCCTGGCCCGGTACGTCACCGACCATCCCCAGCTGTCCGCCGGGCGTCGGGTGCTCGACCTGGCCTCCGGCTCCGGTCTGGTGGCCATCGCGGCCGCCCGGGCCGGTGCCGCCGCCGTGCGGGCGGTGGAGGTGGACCCCCTGGCGGTCGCGGCGATCACCCTCAACGCCGAAGCCAACGGGGTACGGGTCGACGCCGAACTCGGCGACATCCTCGACGGGGACGCCGGCGACGCCGAGGTGATCTTCGCCGGGGACGTCTTCTACAGCGCCGCCATGACGAACCGGGTGCTGCGTTTCCTGCTGCGCGCCGCGCGTAACGGGGCCCAGGTGCTCGTCGGTGACCCCGGCCGGGCCTTCCTGCCCCGGGACCGTTTCGACGAACTCGCCAGCTACGAGGTGCCGGTCAGCGAGGCGTTGGAGAGCGTACGGGTGAAGCGCACCACCGTGTGGCAGCTGCGCGCGGGACGGCCGGCGGCGGGCGACTAGGGTGTCGCCCGTGCTGTTCCGCAGCTGGGAGTCGGCCCCGGCGGCGCACGACGAGGCCCGGGCCGGCGACGGGGTGACCCGGGTCGCCGATCACCTGGGGGTCGAACACCTGCTGGTGACCCGGCACGCACTGGTCCGGCAGGTGCTGACCGATCCGCGGACCTATCGCCCCGACAACGCCCTGGACGCGGTGACCCCGATCCCGGTGGCCGCGCTGCGGATCCTGGCCCGGCACCGGTTCCGGCTGCCACCGACCCTGGCCAACAACGGCGAGGCCAGCCACCCCGGTATCCGGGCCCTGGTCGCCGAGGCCCTGCATCCCTCCCGGGTGGCCGCGCAGCGGGACTGGCTGACCGCGCTGGTGCGGCGGCGGGTGGCCAGGCTGACCGCCGACCTGGACGCGGGCACACCGGTGGACCTGTACGCCGGGCTCGCCGCCGACCTGCCGCTGCTGGTGCTGGCCCGGCTGATCGAGTTGCCGGACGCCCCGGTGACGGCGGTGAAGGACTTCGCCCGCGCGGCCCTGGAACTGTTCTGGGCCCCGCTGGAGGCCGACCGGCAGCAGCAGTTGGCCACCGAGGTGGGTCGCTTCCACCTGGTGCTGCGGGAGTTCGCGGCCACCGGCGGCGGGCTGGCCGCCTCCCTGCGGGCCGCCGGGCACCCGCCCGACGTGGTGGTCGGCGCGCTGTTCTTCCTGCTGGTCGCCGGTCAGGAGACCACCTCCCAGTTCCTCACCCTGCTGATGCACCGACTCACCGGCGAGCCCGCGATCCTCGCCGGGCTGCGGGACGGCTCGGTCGCGGTCGCCGAGGTGGTCGAGGAAGGGCTGCGGCTGGAGCCGCCGATCGTCACCTGGCGACGGCGGGCCGCCGTGGACACCACGCTGGGCGGGACGGCGGTTTCGGCGGGCACCAGTGTGGTGCTGTGGCTGGCCGGGGCCGGCCGGGATCCGGAGATCGTGGCGGCGCCGGACGAGTTCCGGCCGGGGCAACGCGGCTCACGCCGGCACCTGACCTTCGGGGCGGGCGCACACCGCTGCGTCGGCGACCAACTCGCCCGGATGGAGGCCGCTACCGTGGTGACGGAGGTGGCCCCGCTGCTGGCCGAGGTGCGGGTGCTGCGGGCACCCTGGTACCCGGACAACCTGACCTTCCGGATGCCGGACACCCTGCTGGTCGGCCGCTGAGCGGCGAGGCGCTCAGCTGATCTCGTCGGCCCAGGCCCGCCAGTCGTCGAGCACCCCGTACAGCGCCGGGGTCAGCCAGCCCGGGGCGGACCGGCGGAAGACCCCCGGGTCCATCGCCCCGGCCCCGGCGGGCAGGGCACCGAGCAGGTTCGGCAGCAGGTCGCTGAGGTTGGCCCAGTGCACCAGTTCCGGTTCGGCCGGCCAGGCGCCGACCACCACCCCGGCCGGCACGGCCCGCCGGTCCAGGGCCTCCAGGGTGAGGGCGGTGTGGTTCAGGGTGCCGAGCCCGGCGCGGGCCACCACCACCGCCGGGGCGCCCAGCGACACCGCCAGGTCGGCCACCGTCCATGGTTCCCCCGAGGGCCGCACCCCCATCGGTACGAGCAGCCCACCGGCCCCCTCGACGAGCACCAGGTCGTGTTTCTCGGCCTCCTCGCGGATCGCGTCCACCGCGTTGTACAGCTCCAGGGGCGGCAACTCGGCCACCCGGGCGGCGGCCAGCGGGGCCAGGGGGTCGGGGAAGGCGGCCAGGGTGCGGCCGGTCATCGGGGCGGCCAGTCGGGTGATCGCCTCGATGTCGCCCGGCTCACCGGTGGCCGTACCGGTCTGGCCGGGTTTGACCACCGCCACCCGCAGCCCGGCCGCCTGCGCGGCGGCCGTGATGGCCGCAGTCACCACGGTCTTGCCGACCTCGGTGTCGGTCCCGGTGACCAGCACCGGTCCCCGCCACTGATCCGTCATGGGGCGCATTCCACGATGACCTCCAGGGCATGCTCGAAGTCCGCCCGGGACACCCCCGCGCCGATGGTCAGTCGCAGCCGGGAACGGCTGTCCGGGGTGGAGGGTGGACGGAAACAGCCGACCGCCACACCCCGCTCGCGGCAGGCGGCGGCCCAGGCCGTCGCCGCCTCCGGCCCGGGGGCGGTGACCGAGACGACGGCCGCGTCGGGGGTGGAGACCTCCAGGCCGGCGGCGCGCAGCCGACCCACCGCCAGGGTGGCCCGCTCGGCCAGGAGGGCCCGCATGTCCTCCCCGGTGCGCGCCAGTTCGACCGCGGCGTGCACCCCGGCGGCCACGGCCGGGGGCAGGGCGGTGTCGTAGATGAAGGTCCGGGCGGTCTCCACCAGGTGTCGGACGAACTCGGCCGGACCGGCCACCACCCCGCCCGCCCCGCCCAGGGCCTTGGACAGGGTCGCGGTGACCACCACATCCGGTTCACCGGCCAGCCCGGCGGCAGCCACCGCACCGGCACCGGCGGGCCCGGTCACCCCGAGGGCGTGCGCGTCATCGACCAGCAGCAGGGCGCCGTGTTCACGGGCGACCCGGTGCAGGTCGACCAGGGGGGCCAGGTCACCGTCGACGGAGAAGATCGACTCGGTGATCACCACCGCCGGTCGACCGGGCGCCGCCACCAGGGCGGCCGCGACGGCGGCCACGTCGGCGTGCGGGGTGACCACGGTCTCCGCACCGGAGATCCGACACCCGTCGATCAGGCTGGCGTGGTTGTGGGCGTCGGAGACCAGCAGGGTACGGGGACGCACCAGGGCCCGGACGGCACCCAGGTTGGCCAGATATCCCGAGGAGAAGACGAGAGCCCGATCCTTGCCGAGCCAACCGGCGAGGCTCTCCTCCAGGGCATGGTGTGCCTCGGTGGAGCCACGGACCAACCGGGAACCGGTAGCCCCCAGGCCGTACCGGGACAGCGCCCGGGTGGCCGCGGCGATCACCTCGGGGTGCCCGGACAGCCCCAGGTAGTCGTTGCCGGCCAGGTCGACCACGGTGTCGGCGGCCGGGCGCGGGTGCAGCCGGCGGGTCAACCCCGCCCGCGCCCGCAGCTCGGCGCGGCGGTTCAGCGCCGCCAGCCAGTCCGCCACCGCCACGCCCCTCCCCGTGTCCCCGCCGGCGAAATTACCACCCGTACGGACCGCCCCGGCGTGGCGCAGGACGGCTCGCCGCACGACGCCGGCCGCCGCGGGCCCGTCGGCTCGCCGCGCCCGTTTCCGCCGCTCCGGCGGCCTTGTAGGGTACGTGCATGTCAGAGATCCTCGATCAGGCCCGCACCCAGGTGTTGGAGGGCGGCGTCGGCCTCGATGAAGCCGGCGTCCTCGCCGTGCTGAACCTGCCCGACGAGCACCTGACCGCCACCCTGCAACTCGCCCACGAGGTGCGGATGCGCTGGTGCGGCCCGGAGGTGGAGGTCGAGGGCATCGTCTCGCTGAAGACCGGCGGATGCCCGGAGGACTGCCACTTCTGCTCCCAGTCCGGCCTGTTCACCTCCCCGGTGCGCTCGGTGTGGCTGGACATTCCCTCCCTGGTCAAGGCCGCCAAGCAGACCGCCGCCACCGGGGCCACCGAGTTCTGCATCGTGGCCGCCGTGCGCGGCCCGGACGCCCGGCTGATGAAGCAGATGCGCGAGGGCGTGGCAGCGATCAAGGCCGAGGTCGACATCCAGGTCGCCGCCTCGCTGGGCATGCTCACCCAGGAGCAGGTCGACGAACTCGTCGAGATGGGCGTGCACCGCTACAACCACAACCTGGAGACCTGCCGCTCCTACTTCCCGAACGTGGTCACCACCCACTCCTGGGAGGAGCGCTGGGAGACCCTGCGGATGGTCCGCGAATCCGGCATGGAGGTCTGCTCCGGCGGCATCCTGGGCCTCGGCGAGACCGTGGAGCAGCGGGCCGAGTTCGCCGCCCAACTGGCCGAACTGGACCCGCACGAGGTGCCGCTGAACTTCCTCAACCCCCGCCCCGGCACGCCGCTCGGCGACCGGCCGGTGGTCGAGGGCAAGGACGCGCTGCGGGCCATCGCCGCCTTCCGGCTGGCCATGCCGCGCACCATCCTGCGGTACGCCGGCGGCCGGGAGATCACCCTGGGTGACCTGGGTACCCGCGACGGGCTGCTGGGTGGCATCAACGCGGTGATCGTCGGCAACTACCTGACCACCCTCGGTCGATCCGCCACGGACGACCTCAAGCTGCTCGAAGACCTCAAGATGCCGGTCAAGGCGCTGTCGGCGACGCTGTGACCCCGATGGGCGAGGTGCTCGGAGCCTGGTGCGACCGGTGTGGGGAGGCCGTGGCCACCGGCACCCACCCGGGTTGCGCGGCGGCTCGCGCCCTGGAGCCGCCGCGCTACTGTGCGCACTGCCGACGGCGGATGAAGGTGCAGGTGCTGCCGGTCGGCTGGTCGGCGGTCTGTGTCGAGCACGGCGAGTTGCGAGGCTGAGCATGGTGCTGCGGGGACGTTCGGTGGTGCTACGACCGGTGACGGCCGCGGACGTACCGGCCCTCACGGCGATCCGCGCCGAGCCGGAGGTGCACCGCTGGTGGCGCGGCGACGACGACCTGACCGCCGCCGTCACCGCCGATCTCGCCGACGAGGACCTGACGGTGTACGCCGTCGAGCACGACGGCCGGGTGATCGGCGCCATCCAGTGGTACGCCGACAACGACCGCGACTACCGGCACGCCAGCCTGGACATCTTCCTGGATCCGGCGGTACGCGGTGCCGGGCTCGGCGGCGACGCCATCCGCACCCTGATCCGGCACCTGATCGACGCACACGGTCACCACCGGTTCACCATCGACCCGGCGGCGGCGAACACCCCCGCGATCCGGGCGTACGCCAAGGTCGGTTTCCGCCCGGTGGGGGTGCTGCGCCGCTACGAGCGCGGTGCCGACGGCCGCTGGCACGACGGCCTGCTGATGGACCTGCTCGCCGAGGAACTGGTCGACTGACCCAGGTCGTCGGGGTGCCGACCACACTGGCCCCAACAGACCCCGCGCCCACGCCAAGAGCCTGACTGCACCCTGCCTTCGAGATCACGCTCGATGTGGGATCGAGTGGTTAGCCCGGCGCTCGAAGCCACTCGATCCCAGATCGAGCGTGATCTCGACATGCAGGCACCATAGATGCCGCCGAACAGGGTGGGCAGGACGTGCACGAGGGCGGGGCGCCTCGCCGGTCGGCGAGGCGCCCCGCCCTCACTAGGGGCCGTCAGCCGATGGTGCAGGGGTTGCCGTTGAGGGTGAAGCTGGTCGGCTTGGGGTTGCTGCCGGTGTGGGTGCCGTTGAAACCGATGCTGGTCGAGGCGCCCGGGGCGATGGTGCCGTTGTAGGACAGGTTGGTCGCGGTCACCGAGGTGCCGGTCTGTTGGAAGGTGGCCGACCAGCTCTGGCCGACCCGCTGGCCGCTGTGCGGGAAGGTGAAGGCCAGGGTCCAGGCGTTGATCGCCGTGGTGCCGGTGTTGGCGATGGTGATGTTGGCGGTGAAGCCGGTGCCCCAGTCGTTGGTGCCCCAGGTGATCCGGCAGGGCGAGGTCGGCAACGGCGCCGAGGTGGTCACCGTCACCGTCTCCGACGGCGGGGAGGCGTTGCCGGCCGCGTCGATCGCCACCACGTGGAAGTAGTACGCCGTCTGCGGGTTGAGCCCGGTCACCTGGTACGTGGTGCCGGTGACCGTGGCGACCAGTTCCGCGCCGAGCGACGTCCGGTAGATCCGGTAACCGGTGACCCCCACGTTGTCGGTCGACGGGGTCCAGGTCAGGGTCGCTCCGGGGGTGGTGATCCCGGAGACCGTCAGGCTGCCCGGCGCGGTCGGCGGGGTGGTGTCGCCCTCGTCGACCGCGGGGATCGTCACGGTCAGGCTCGGCGAGGTGGCGGACCAGTTCCCGGCCCCGTCCCGGGCCCGCACGCTGAACACGTAGCTTCGGGCGGGAATCAGGCTGTCGATCGTCATCGAGTTCGTGGCGCTGGTACGCAGCATGATCGCGTCGCTGCCGGCCTCCCGGCTGCTGACGCTGTACTCCGCGACTCCACTCTCGGTGTCGGTGGACGCCGGCCAGGTCAGAGTCACCGAGCGGGAGGTGATCGCGGTGGCCACCGGGGTGCCCGGGGTGGTGGGCGGGGTGGTGTCCGCTGCGGTCGTCGGTTCCTCTCCCCACACCCGTACGCCACCGGCGTAGAGCGGCACGTTGCGGTTCGGCCCCGCGGTGGCCTGGAACGACGGGTCGTTGGCGGTGTTCCAGGTGCCACCCTCGGGCACCCCGACCTTGAACTGCACCTCCATCCGGTGCTGCGACTGCCCGGCCGGGGCGATGGTGTGCCCGGTGCAGTCGACCTCGACGTACCAGAGGTCACCGGCGGCCTGCCGGGCGGTCGACGGTGCCGGGCAGCCCTGGGTGTATCCGGGGGTGACCGTCACCGGGCCGGTGCCGTCGGGGCGGAAGTAGTAGCGGAACTTGGCGTCCGTCAGGGCCCGCGCCGGGAAGGCCGACTTGTTGTAGATCATCACCTTGAGGCCGGTGGCCCGGGTCTCGTTCTGCATGACCGTGGTCTCCACGGTCAACTCGTCGATGTCCGGCTGCTCGGGGACCGGGAAGTTGGCCAGCGGGGTGCCGCCGTACTCCTGGGTCAGCCGGGCCAGGGCGGAGGTGAAACCGGCGTTGTAGTCGGTGGCGACCTCGTTCATCACGTAGTCCGACCGGTTGTCGGTGTACGCGTCGTTCGGCGACGACGGCCCGCCGACCAGGGCGCCGTAGAGGGTGTGCCGGGTCTCGGTGGGTACGGTCATGCTGTCCCACCAGGAGCCGTGCGCGGTGCGGTGGTGCGGGTTGCGCGGGGAGTTGGCGCCGAAGCCGATCACGTAGCTGGAGTTGCGCGGGTTGTCGCCGAGCGCGTAGTTGATCTGCCGGACGGCGAAGTCCTTGTAGCGGGCCTTGCGGGTCGCGTCCGTGGTCTTGTCGCTGTAGACCAGCGCGGCGAAGGCCGTGTTGGCCGCGTAGCGCAGGGCCCCCCAGGAGTCGAGCACGGCCATCCCGCCGGGCGAATACCGCACCCGCTCCCCGTTGACCCCGACGGTCCAGAAGTCCAGCCACCGGTTGGCGTCATCGACATACTTCTGCTTGCCGGTCAGGTTGGCCAGCAGCACGTACGCCCCGAACTGCTTGTTGTCCCAGGCCACGGTCCACTTGTAGGAGCGGGTGGTGGTCTGCGGCTCGGTGCCGAGCCTGTCGTACTCGCTCTCGGCCTTGGCCAGGTAGGCGGCGTCGCCGGTGGCCCGGTACAGCCAGATCGCCCCCCACACCAGCTCGTCGGTGTAGCCGCTCCAGGAGCGGTAGAAGCTGGTCGCGTCCGTGATGCACTCGTGGTAGTTCTTCCGCACGGTGTCGGCGAAGGTGTAGAGCTGCCGGGCGTGGGTGAGCAGCTTGTCGGCGTACGCGGCGTCGGTGGGTCGGAACACCATCGACGAGGCGGCCATCGCCGCCGCCGTCTCCCCGGCCAGGTCCGCACCACCACAGCTGGCATCGATCTTGTACGCGGGCCGCGCCATCGGCATCACCTCGGCCGGACCCCACCACTTGTGGTCGTCGTCGCCCTTGCCCACCTGGCCGTAGAGCACGTTCGGCGCCGGGTTGGCCTTGACGAAGTAGTCGTTGACGAACCGCAGGTTGTTCAGCAGGTGAGTGAGCTGGCCGGAGGCGGCGTAGCCGGACCGGTACTCCACCGCACCCCAGGCGAGCATGGTGGTGGTGAAGGCCATCGGGAAGCCGAACTTCACGTGGTCACCGGCGTCGTACCAGCCGCCGGTCAGGTCGATCCCGACGTCGGAGCCGTCCCGCAGGGCGGAGTCACCCCGCCAGGAGACCCGGTTCCAGTCCGGCAGCTTGCCGGACTGCTGCGCCTCGTAGAACAACAGGGACTTCTGCAGCGCCTCGGCGTAGTTGAAGGCGGGGGCGGCGGCGCTGGTCGAGCCGTCGCCGGAGGTCGGGGCGGCGACAGCCGTTCCGGGTACGCCGAGCACTAGCGCCAGCCCGGTGACCAGGGCGGTACCCGCCGTGCGGAGGCGACGGGACCAGGGTTCGCGGTGGCCGGAGCAGTCGCGGCGCGCGCGACCCGGCCCGGTGGTGTGGTGCATCGACTGCTCCTGTCGGTGCGGCGCAGGCAGCGCCGACGCGCGACCGCGCGTCGGGGATGGACGGCTGCCCGCTAGGTGGCGAGGTGGGATCCAGCAGGACCGGGAGCGCTCCCATGGATAGCTAGCAATGTAATGTGGCAGCGGGTGGTTTGGGAAGCCACCAGGAAGCGGTACGCAGCGTCCGTCCGGTCTGGCGCGTTACGGCGACACGCCGCCTGAGGACCCGGATTCGTCTCCGCCGTCCCGGCAGGAGATCCTCCCGTCCGCTCGATTCAGACCGTTCACCTGAGATCAACATCGGCGGCGGGCAGGCAGACTTGTGTCATCCCCCGACCAGGTCGGGAAGCTCGCTGCGTACCAACCACCAGAAAACGGCCGTCGGTGTCCCTCCGGCGGCCGTTTTCTCCCCGCCCCCGGTAGCCGGGCTGCCGCCGCAGGGCAAAGGGCAGGCCCTCCGCACCGGAAGTCCTGCCCTTCTCACCGTCCTCCGCACCGGAGGACGGCCGTCTGTTTCCCGGTCAGCCCGTGCGCTGCGCCGGAACCTCGGCGGCCAGGGGCACGGTCAGGGTCAACAATCCGCCGTCCGGCTCGACCGTGGCCGGTCGGCCCAGCCGACGCAGAGTCCGCAGCATCGGAGTGTTGTCGGCCTGGGTGTGCAGCACCACGGCCGCGTACCCACTCGACTCGGCCTGCCGGGTCAACCGCCGCAGCAGGGTCGACCCCAGCCCGCGCCGCTGCCAGTCGTCACGCACCAGCAACGCCACCTCCGCCTCGTCGCCCTCGGCCAGCAGGTTCGCCATCGCCACCACCGACTCCCGCCCCGATTCCGGGCCGGTGGTGACCGCGACGAGGGTCAGCCCTCGGGTCGGCTCCAGCAGCCGCCGCAACCGCGCCGGGGCCGGCGACCCCGCCCCGCCCAGATAGCGCCGCTGACGGGTATTCGGCGAGCAGGCCCGGTGCAACTCGACCACCGCGGCCAGGTCCTCGGCGACGGCCGGCCGAACCGTCAACTCGGCCCCGTCGGGCAGGACCACTGTGATCTGCTCGGCGTACCGGCCGGCTGCGGTGGCCCCCAACTCCAGCAGGGCCTGCGCCCGGGCGTACTCCGCCGGGGTGAAGCTCGGCGCTGCCCGACGCAGGTGATACGAACCCCCGCTGGGGTCGGCCAACTGCATCGTCGTCCCGTCGATGCCGGACCGGGCTCCCGCGACGGCGGGCCGCCAGCTCACCTCGTCCGCGCCGAGCAGGGCCCGCAGCACCTCCCCGGTCGCGTCCGGGTCGCGGACCAACCGGGTGGCCAGCCCGAGCACCCGGGTCGGCTGATCGACCAGGCCACGCGCCTCGCTGCGCGCCACCCAGCAGTCTCGTCCCCGGCCTCGCTCCACCGCGGCGATGAGGTCGGTCTCGTCGAGGGTGTCCGGTGCGTCGACCAGGAAGTCGTCGACGGCACCCTGCTCGGTGGTGTGTACCTGCACGGTGAGGATGTTGACTCCGCGCAACGCGAGGCTGGCCGTCAGCACCGACAGGTAGCCCGGTCGGTCGTCGACGGTGGCCCGGATCCGCCACAGGGTCATTGTTGCCTCCCTTCCCGCACCACCCTCGCGCCCGGCTGTTGCCGGCGGATTGCCTGGCCGTGTCGTGCCGCGACCGGCCCTGCGGTCTGCGTCACAGCAGGCCGAGGGCCGTCACTGCTTGGCTACGACCGGCGGGGTGTCGACCAGGTCCAGCCGATCGCCGAGGATCACCGCGCTGGCCCGGACCAGCTGGGCCAGCCGGTCCACCTCGGTGGAGTGGAAGGTGGCCGGGGTCAGCGCCTCGCTGCGTTCCCGGCACACGACCATGACCAGCCCGGCCCGGCCGAAGGGGGCGATCGCGAAGTGCCCGCCGTCCGGAACGGTCACCGACCGGGCCCGCAGCGGGGTCACCTCCGGCAGTTTCGGCGGCACCGGGGTACGCCAACTGGCGTGCCCGACCGTGGCCCCACCGCCGTCGGTCCGGCTGGCCCAGTCCACCGGTACCACGGCCGCGACCGCCCAGTCGGCGGCGAGCAGCCCGGGTACCGCGTCGACCAGGGTGGCCAACCCGTCGGTCGGGTTGGCGGCTACCTGTGCCAACAACTCGGCGTCCTGGCCGGTGGTGGTGGGCGCGCCGATCGCCCGCCACACCCCGTCCACCTGGACCCCCGGGATCGCCGCCAGCCCGGCCAGCAGCCGCTCCACCCGGGCGGCGCCCGGCCACACCACGGTGAAGTCGTCGACCGCCCGCCCGCCGAGACGCTCCAGCACGACCACCTGGACGATGTCCGCGCCCGACACCCCCAGGGTCCGGGCCACCTGGCCGAGGGTGCCCGGACGGTCCGGCAGGGTGACCCGTACGCGCAACAACATCTCGAACCCTCCGCTCGGCAGGCCGGCCCCAGAGGTGGCCGGCAGGCTGATCTCCAGCGTGGCAGTTGACCATTTCGCCCCCGTTGCGGCGGCATGTCTCCAGAGTCAAACCTGACCTTGACAAGCCGGCGGAGCTGCCCTGGACTGTCCGGATGACCGATCCGGACACTCAGTGGAATCAGGGCGACGACCCGCCCGCCGGTCTGGATCTCGGCCGGCTTCGCCGCTACCTGGGCGAACACCGGCCCGAGTTGGCCGCCGACCCCCTGCGGGCCCAGCTGATCGCCGGCGGCCGGTCCAACCTGACCTACCTGCTCTGGGCCGGGGACCAGGAGTTGGTGCTGCGCCGTCCGCCCCTGGGGCATGTGTTGGCCACCGCCCATGACATGGCCCGGGAGTTCCGGGTCATCTCCGCACTCGCCGACACCGAGGTTCCGGTGCCGCACGCGGTGCTGCTGTGCCCCGATCCGGAGGTGCTCGGGGCGCCCTTCTACCTGATGCGACGCATGCCCGGCGAGGTGTTCCGCGGCCGGCGGCAGACCGACCGGCTCAGCGCCGAGCAGCGCCACGGGCTGGCCATGGCGATGATGGACACCCTGGCGGCACTGCACACGGTCGCCCCCGAGGCGGTGGGCCTGGCCGACTTCGGTCGTCCCGAGGGCTACCTCGCCCGGCAGGTACGCCGCTGGGCCGGGCAGTTGGACCGTTCCCGCAGCCGGGTGCTGCCCGGCATCGACGAGCTGCGTGATCTGCTGGCCGCCACCGTCCCGGAGAGTCACCCGGTCGGCCGTATCGTGCACGGCGACTACCGGCTGGACAACCTGCTCGCCACGGTCGAGCCGGTGGCCGTCTCGGCCGTACTGGACTGGGAGATGGCCACCCTCGGCGATCCCCTGGCCGACCTGGGGCTGCTGCTGACCTACTGGGAGGTGCTCGGCGGCGTCGATCCCCCCGAGGGCACCCGCGGCGCCGAGCACCCGGGCCCGGGGGCCGGTTTCCCGACTGGCGCCGAACTGATCGACAGGTACGCCGCGCGCAGCGGCGTCGACGTCGGCCCGCTGCACTGGCACCTGGCCCTGGGCTGCTTCAAACTGGCCGTGATCTGCGAGGGCATCCACTATCGGCACACCCTCGGGCAGACCCTCGGCGAGGGCTTCGACACCATCGGTGACCTGGTGGCGCCGCTGGTCGCCCACGGTCTGCGCGCGGTACGGGAGAGCTGATGGACTTCGGGTACGACACCCGCACCGAACAGCTGCGCACGGAGCTGACCGACTTCCTGGAGCAGCACGTCCACCCGGCCGAGGCGGTGTACGCCGAGCAGGTGGCCGCCGCCGGTGACCCCTGGGCCCGCCCGCCCGTGCTGGCGCAGTTGCAGGCCGAGGCCCGACGGCGGGGCCTGTGGAACCTCTTCCTGCCCGACCCCCGCTACGGTGCCGGGCTGACCAACCTCCAGTACGCCCCGCTGGCCGAGCTGACCGGCCGCAGCCCGTACCTGGCCCCGGAGGCGCTCAACTGCGCCGCGCCGGACACCGGCAACATGGAACTGCTGGCCGAGTTCGGCTCTCCCACCCAGCGGGAGCGCTGGCTGATGCCGCTGCTGGCCGGGCAGATCCGGTCCGCCTTCTGCATGACCGAGCCCCAGGTGGCCTCCTCCGACGCCACGAACATCGCCACCTCCATCCGCCGCGACGGCGACCACTACGTCATCGACGGCCGCAAGTGGTGGTCCTCCGGGGCGATGGATCCGACCTGCGCGATCTTCATCGTGATGGGCCGGACCGATCCGAACGCCGAACGGCACCGGCAGCAGAGCATGATCCTGATCCCCCGGGACACCCCGGGGGTCACCGTCCGCCGGGGCATGACGGTGTACGGCTACCGCGACGGCCCGCACGGCGGGCACGCCGAGATCGACTTCACCGGGGTACGGGTGCCGGTGGAGAACCTGATCGGCACCGAGGGGGCGGGTTTCGCCATCGCGCAGGCCCGGCTCGGCCCAGGCCGCATCCATCACTGCATGCGGCTGATCGGCATGGCCGAACGGGCCCTGGAACTGCTCTGCCGGCGGGTCACCGAGCGGATCGCCTTCGGTCGACCCCTGGCCGAACAGGGGGTGGTACGCGAGTGGATCGCCGAGTCCCGGGTCCGCATCGAACAGGCCCGGTTGCTGGTGCTCAAGACCGCCTGGCTGATGGACACCGTCGGCAACAAGGGCGCCCACACCGAGATCCAGGCAATCAAGATCGCCACCCCGGCGATGGCCGAATGGGTGATCGACAAGGCCATCCAGGCCCACGGGGCCGCCGGGGTCAGCCAGGACACTCCCCTGGCCGCCCTCTGGGCCCAGGCCCGCACCCTCCGACTGGCCGACGGCCCGGACGAGGTCCACCGAGCCAGCCTCGCCCGCCGCGAACTACGCCGCTGGACGGCGGAGCAGCCTCCGGCGTGACCCGCGTTGCCTCGTTGTCCGCCGGACCCGTGAACGCCCGAAGCGCAGCACGACTCCTGCCATGACCAGGACCAGCGCGCCTATCGAGGTGACCTCGAGCGCGAGTACCCACGGTTGTGGTGCGAGAAGGTCGTTGAGCAGACCGTACATTTCCGCTACCGAACCGATGGCGAGAATCGTCGCGGCGGTGGTGAGGATGGTGTTCAAGCGTCGGCCCCGTTGGGAGTCGAGAGCCGCCATCCGGTCGTCGAAGGCCCGGAACACCCCGGAGGCGGTCTGGTACAGCTCCTCGGCCTGCTGAATCTGGTCCATCAGGGAGCGCTCGTACACCTTCAGGCCGGCCGCGTCATACAGCCGGTCGAAGTACGCACGCCTGATCAGGTCACGCAACAGAGTGGGCGAGCCCAACCGGTTGATCTTGGCGCGAACGTCGCTCGTCACCAGCCTGAGCTCGATGTAATGCTGCTCAAGGGATCTGATGGCGCCCCGTAGCGCAGCCTTCTCCTGCACCGTCGGCACCGAGGTGCTCTCCAACAACTGTCGCGCTGCGTCAAGCTGCGTGCGGGCGCGACGGATGTGCTCAGCCATGTCGGCGGCCCAGCCGAGCAGGGCGCCGGGCAGAGCGGCGATGAACTCGGCCAGATTGCTGTAGGAAACGGCCATCCAGTCCGGGGTCTCCGGCGCCGACACCACTGTCGTGTTCGCCGTACGCAGCACGATGTCGCCGGAGTATCCGTACTCGCCGAGCAGGTCGGTGACATCGGGTGAGGGACGGTAGCGCACCCACTCCTCAAGCGTCACCGCGTCCCGGCCGACCGGGCAGATGAGCAGACTGCTGCCGACCAGCGACGGATCACTGATCTCCGAGCCTCGTGCCGGGCGGACCGTACCGTCCGCAGCGACGACCTGAAGGGACCGGATTCGCAGCAAGGAGTGACTCAAGGCTGTCGCCGAAGCAGCGGTCTGCCAGATGGTCCTGCTCGGCGCGACCTGCCCGGCTACCTTCACCATCAATCCGTCAAGGAACTCGGCGATGACGTCCTGGGCGTAGTCGGACAACCGGGTCCATGACTCCGTCCGGTCGGGGTCTGCCAGTCGGACCTGCTCACCGGCCCCCATCACCACTGTGGGACGGCGGAGTGCCTGGTTGACGACGTGCACGTCCGCGTCGATCAAGCTGCCTTCGAGGCGGAGACTGTGATTGCCGACACTGCTGATTCTGAGCGTCGCGGCGAAGGTCTCCTGCGTTCGCAGGGCATTGGTCATCGTGATCTGCACCGGGGGCAGCGATACGGTCAGGACCCGGTAGTCGGACTCCATGCCCCAGTCATCGCCGACGGCGTCATCGAGGATCGCACTCACGGGTCGCCCGTGCACCCGCAGACGTTGCTCGTCGTACAACCTTCTGATCACGCTGATCGGACCGGCGTCGCCCTTCGGCCCGTCGACGGACAGGCGACCCGGGGCGGGCACCTCGCCGTGTCGTCCCGACAAGCCGTCCAGCGCGGAATGCGCAATCGTGAACGGATAGATGTAGACGACCGTTGCATCCGCCACATGGAGGAAGTCCCGCTTCACCCACTCGTGCATCACCCGCAGGGTCGCCGCACCGGCCGCGAGGTCGGAGGACAGCCAGGCTGTCGGGGGGTGCCGACGCTGGATCTGCGTGAGGTGCTCGATCTGCTCGGCAATTTCCCCGGCCAGAAATCCGCGGCCTACCCCGCTGTCGGCCGGCTGCCGATTCTCCGGTTTCCGCCCGGCGGCGAGAAACCGGTGTGTCGCTTTCGCGCACCGACTGAGGGCCTCGTAGTAGTCCCGAATCTCGTGCGCGTAGCCGACCAGCCATTCGGTCAACTCGTCGCCGTCGCGGATCGCCTGCATCCGACTGATCTGGTCCTCGGAGGCTGTCACGATGTGGTTGGCAAGTTCCGCCGCCGCCTCCGGGCAGGAACAGTTGACGGCGCTGCTGACCGATATGCCCACCGGCACCAACCTGATCTGCTCCACCAGGATGGTGATCCGTTCGGCGAGGGCCTGAGTGTGAGCGTCGGAGTCCGTGCCACGCAGGGCGGCCAGGTGCTCGGACAGCTCCGCGTCGACGACCTCGATGACCGCGTGAGGCAGCCCTCGCTGATCGGCGTACAGGTCCCATATCCCGTTGATGCGGGAGTGGAGATAGGCGATAAGCACGACAAGGAGGTCGGCCCGGCGGGCGGTGTCTCGCAACTGTGCGCAGAGAACAGCCCGGACGACCTGCTGATCAGAGATCAGATTCGTGAACAGGTCGTCAAGGTCCGCGAAGGCGTCCGCCTGCCCCGCTCGCGCCAGAAGGTCATGGAATGGTCGTGGGCTGCGCTCGTCAGCGGCTTCATCAAGAGCCGCAACGATCGCCGCAGAGGTGAAGATGTCGGGCTGCGTCGGATGAAGTGTCTCCACGCTGAGCCTCCAGCACTACGTGCCACCGGGGACCTCACAGTAGTTGACGTTGTCCTGTGGGTCCGTCCGCTGTTCAGGCGGAGGCGCGCTCGATCAGTTGGGTCTGGAGCACGATGTGCGGGGCGGGGATCTCGTCGCCGCGGATGCGGGCGACCAGCAGCCGGGCCATCTGTCGACCCATCTCCTCGACCGGCTGGAAGACCGAGGTCAACGGGGGTACGGCCTGCCGGGCGATCGGCGCGTCGTCGAAGCCGATCACGGCCACGTCCTGCGGTATCCGGCGACCCGCCTCACGCAACATGCGCATCGCGCCGAAGGCCATCAGGTCGGCCGCGACGAACACCGCGTCCAGATCCGGGCAGCGGTCCAGCAGTTGCCGCATGGCGGTCGCACCGCTCTCCTCACTGAAGTCGCCGTACGCGATCAGGTCGGGGTTCAGGCCGAACCCGGCGGTGCGTACCGCGTCCCGGTAGCCGGAGAGGCGGGCCAGGCCGGCGCCCATGTCCTGAGGGCCGGCGATGGTGGCGATGCGCCGTCGGCCCCGACCGGCCAGGTATTCCACGGCCTGACGTGCCCCGCCGACGTTGTCCACGTCCACGAACGAGGCGGGCTGGGCCTCCGGGTGCAGCATCCGCGCCGGCCGACCACCGAGCACCATCGGCAGGTCGCGCTCCTCCAGCAGGGTGGGCAGCGGGTCGTCGTCGTGCAGCGACAGCAGCAGTACCCCGTCGACATGCTGGTTGGTCAGGTGGTGCTCGACCCGCTCCCGCTCCAGCGGAGACTGCGCCATGGCCAGCCAGAGCTGCAAGGGGGTCTCCAGCAGCGCCGAGCTGATGCCTCGCACGATTGCGGCGAAGAACGGCTCGGCGAAGATCCGCTCGCCGGACTCGCTGACCACCAGGGCCACCGAGTCGGTCCGCTGGGTGACCAGCGCCCGGGCGGCCCGGTTCGGCACGTACCCCAGTTCGGCGATGGCCTGTTGCACGGCGGCACGGGCCTCCGGGCTCACCTGGGGAGAACCGTTGACCACGCGGGAGACAGTCCCACGGCCAACCCCCGCACGGGCCGCGACCGCGTCCAGGGTCGGGCGCCCGAGCGACCGGGTGCGCTGCGTTGTCATCGTCTGCTCCTCCGACATCAGGCGGCACCGGCACCTGGTAGAGCGTCGGTGCCGGGCCGCCTGTTACTGGCTGGCCGTCGCCTTATTGTGCGGCCAGACCGTTGCGTCGGATCACCTCTGCGTACCACCTGGCGCTGGACTTGGGGATGCGGGTCTGACTGTCGTAATCGACGTAGATCATGCCGAACCGCTTGGTGTAACCCCAGGCCCACTCGAAATTATCCAACAGCGACCAGGCGAAGTATCCCCGCAGGGGGACACCGGCCGTGATCGCCTCGTGGGCGGCCCGCAGATGCCCGTCGAAGTACGCCAGGCGCTCGGCGTCGTCGACCTGGCCGTCGACCACGGTGTCGACGAAGGCGGAACCATTCTCCGTCACGTACAGCGGAAGGTCGGTGTACTCCTCGTGCACCCGGCGCAGCGTCTCCACCAGGCCGGGGGCGTCGATCTCCCAGTCCATGTCGGTGACCGGCACGCCCCGGGTGACGAACCGGACCTCCTCGCTGCCCGGCCAGTTGGTCGGCGCCCGCCAGTACCGCTCGGGCTCCTCGCCGGGCAGCGGTGCGGCGACCACGTGCCGGCTGTAGTAGTTCACCCCGACCAGGTCCATCGGAGCGGAGATGGTGGCCAGGTCCCCGTCGCGGACGTGCCCGAAGTCGGTCACCTTGGCCAGGTCGGCGACCAGGTCGTCGGGGTACTGACCACGCAGCATCGGGTCGAGGAAGAACCGGTTGGCCAGCCCGTCGATGCGTCGCGCGGCGTCGACGTCGCCGGGTGCGTCGCTGGCCGGGGTGACCGGGTAGAGGTTCACCGTCACCCCTAGCTGCGCCGTGGGCAGTGCCGCCCGCAACGCCTGCACGGCCAGCCCGTGCCCGAGCATCAGGTGATGCCCGGCGTGGACGGCCGCCGCCCCGTCGGTACGGCCCGGGGCGTGCACCCCGGAGCCGTAGCCGAGGAAGGCCGAGCACCAGGGCTCGTTCAGAGTGGTCCAGTACTTCACCCGGTCGCCCAGGGCGTCCGCCATCAACTGCGCGTACTCGGCGAACCGGCCGGCGGTGTCGCGGGCCGGCCAGCCTCCGGCGTCCTCCAACTCCTGGGGCAGGTCCCAGTGGTAGAGGGTGAGCCAGGGCTCGATCCCGTTGGCCAGCAGGTCGTCGACCAGCCGCTGGTAGAAGTCCAGCCCCTCGGCGTTGACCGGACCGGACCCGCCGGGCTGCACCCGGGGCCAGGAGACCGAGAACCGGTACGACTTGAGCCCCAACTCGGCCATCAGCCGGACGTCGTCACGGACCCGGTGGTAGTGGTCGCAGGCCACGTCACCGGTGTGCCCGGCGACCGTGCGTCCCTCGGTGTGGCTGAAGGTGTCCCAGATCGACGGGGTACGCCCACCCTCGGCCGCGGCCCCCTCGATCTGGTACGCGGCGGTGGCCGCTCCCCAGAGGAAGCCCGGCGGGAAGGTCAGCGGCGCACGTTCGTCGAGGACGCCGACTGCGGGTGGGGTGGCGGGGTTGCTCACGACTTGACTGCACCTTCCATGATCCCGCCGATGATCTGGCGGCCGAACACGATGAAGACCAGGACCAGTGGCAGGGTGCCGACCGCCGTGGCGGCGAAGACCTGGGAGTAGTCCGTGTAGTAGGCGTACGAGAGGAAGGAGAGCGACACCTGGAGGGTCGGGTTCTCCGGGCTGAGGATCGCGTACGGCCAGAGGAACGAGTTCCAGGTTTCCATGAAGGTCAGCAGACCCAGCACGGCCGCGGCCGGACGCAGTGCCGGCAGCACGATGTTCCAGTAGATCCGGAAGGTGCTCGCCCCGTCGACCCGGCCAGCCTCGATCAGCTCGTCCGAGATCGCCTGGCTGGCGTACTGCCGCATCATGAACACGCCGAAGGCGCTGACCAGGAACGGCACGGTGACCGCGAGCAGGCTGTCGTACCACCCGAACGACTGCATCATGCCCCAGAGCGGGATGATGCCCATCTGGGTGGGGATCATCATGGTGACGATGATCGACAGCAGCAGGATGTTGCGGCCCCGGAACCGCAGCTTCGCGAAGGCGAAGCCGGCCAGCGATCCGGTGAGCACCACCGACACGGTGACCACCGAGGAGACGATGAT
The DNA here is from genome assembly GCF_049844505.1 of Micromonospora sp. DT229. NCBI lineage: Bacteria > Bacillati > Actinomycetota > Actinomycetes > Micromonosporales > Micromonosporaceae > Micromonospora > Micromonospora sp. DT229. Next base: position 332,397 of record NZ_JBNCLD010000006.1, read on the forward strand.
CGAGTTGATCAGACCGGTGACGAAGTTGGCCGCGTCGTTGTCGAGCACCCGGCCGAAGTTGTCGCCGAAGGAACCGGCAGGGGTGAACGGTGGCGGCACGTCGTTGATCGCGTCCAGGCTGCGGGTGCCGATCACGATCATGTAGTAGAACGGGTAGATCGAGAGCAGGGCCGCCATGACGAGCGCCAGGTAGGTCAGCGGACTGGTACGCCACAGGCGGGAAGCCGATTTCACTGGTCTCTCCTCACTTCGCCGTACGGCGGACGAGTACGAAGTTGATCAGCGACACCAGCACGATGATCATGAAGATCGCCCAGGCGACCGCGGCTCCGTAGCCGGCGGTGTTCAGGTTGACGATGCCCATCTCGTACATGTACATGGCCAGGGTCTGGAACTGCCGCTGGTCACCACCGATGATGTTGCCGTTGGCGAAGAGCAGCGGCTCGGTGAACAGCTGCATGCCACCGATCGTGGAGAGGATCACCACGAAGATGAAGGTGGGCTTGAGCATGGGCAGGGTGATCTGCCAGAACTGCCGCCACTGACCGGCCCCGTCGATCGCGGCCGCCTCGTAGAGGTCCTTCGGGATGGCCTGCATGCCGGCGAGCAGGATCAGGGTGTTGTACCCGGTCCACCGCCAGTTGACCATGGTGGCGAGCGCCGTCCAGGAGCTCCACTTCTCACCGTTCCAGTCGATGGCCTCGACCCCGAAGAAGCTGAGCAGCCAGTTGAACAGACCGAAGTCGCGCTGGTACAGCATGCCGAAGACGATGGCGACCGCGGCCACCGAAACCACGTTCGGGATGAAGATGGCCATCCGGAAGAAGGTCTTGGCCCGCAGCAGGGTGCGGTTGAGCAGGTTGGCCAGGAAGAGCGCCAGCAGCAGCTGCGGGATGGTCGACAGCGCGAAGATGCCGAACGTGTTGACCAGCGCGTTCCAGAAGTACTCGTCGGAGACCAGCCGGGTGTAGTTGTCGAGCCCGATGAACGAGTTGTCACCGATCATGTCCCAGTCGTGCAGGGACATCCAGGCGGTACGCAGCATCGGGTACAACCCGAAAATGCCGAAGAGCAGGAAGAACGGTGCGATGTAGAGGTACGGGGAGTACTTGAGATCCAGGCGGTTGAGCAGATGCCCACGCCGGCGCCGCTGCTCGGCGTTGGGGGGTGGTGGTGCTGAGGACGGCGGGGCCGTCGTGGCCGACAGACTCATGGGGTTTCCTTTCCGGGCGACGCCCCGGGGCCCGCACGCGGTGCGACGCGCAAGGGGTGACCGACCGGTGGCGTTCGGGAAGTCCCCCCGAACGCCACCGGATGGGAATCACACTCAGAAGGCGCCCTGAGTTTCCGCGTCCTTGACGAACTGCGCCCAGGCCTGATCCTTGCTGGCCCGCCCGTTCTCGAAGGCCCGCATGGCCGGCTCGAACGCGTTCTCCTTGACCGCCTGGTGCTTCGGGCCCAGGTGGACCGGCTCGATCTTGGACACGCTCTCGCCGAAGATCTTGCCCGTCGGCGCGCCGCTGAAGTACTCGTTGGTGTAGCTGAGGAACTCCTCGTTCTTCAGCGCCTCGAGGTTGGTCGGCAGCGGGCCGGCAGCCTTGAAGGCCGCGACCTGGCCACTGGCGTTGGTCAGGAACTCGGCGAGCTTGGCCGCCTCCTTCTGGTGCTGGCTCTGCTCCGGCACGGCCAGCCAGGAGCCGCCCCAGTTACCGCCGCCACCCGGCACGGAAGCCACGTCCCACTTGCCCTTGTTGCCCTCGCCGGAGTTCTCCTCGACGATGCCGAGCATCCAGGACGGGCAGAAGGTCGCCGCGAAGGTGCCCTGCTTGAAGCCGGCGTTCCACGCCGGCGACCAGGTCTCCGCCTTGGCGGAGATGTCCACCATCGAGGTCGCCGTGTCCCAGGCAGCCTTCACCGCGGGGCTGTCCTTGGCGATGACGTTGTTCTCCTTGTCGTAGAACAGGTCACTGCCCTGCTGGAACAGCACGCCGTTGGAGACCGCGGTGATCGAGTCGATGAAGCCCTTGCCGGTGGCCTGCTTGTACGTCTGGCCGGCCTTGTGGAAGCCGCTCCAGTCCGGCCAGAGGGCCGAGACCTGGTCCCGCTCGGTGGGCAGACCGGCCGCCTGGAACAGGTCCTTGCGGTAGCAGACCGCGAGGCTGCCGACGTCGGTGGGCAGGCCGATCAGCCGCCCGTCCGCCGCCTTGCCCAGCTCCCACTTCCACGGCAGGTATTCCTTGGAGTGGTCGTCGATCAGCGAGGTGAGGTCGACCCAGTTGCGCGAGTTGGCCTTGAACTCGTTGAGGATGCCCTCTTCCAGGGCGGTCACGTCGGCCGCGCCCTTGCCGGTGGCGAGGTAACGGACCAGCTTGGGCCGGTAGTCCCGCAGCTGCGCGGTCTTGCGCAGCTCGATCTTGATGCCGGACTGCTGCTCGTACTGCTTGACGAGCTCGTCGTAGCCCATCTCGCCGAAGGTGTCGACGATCAGCTTGGCGGGCTTGCCGCCCTCTTCCGAAGCGTTGTTGTCGTCGTCGTTACCGCAGGCCGCGAGGCCACCGACGGCGATGACCGCCGCGAAGGTGGCCGCCGCCAGGCGGGTACGCCGTTTGGTGAGGTTCATCCTGACCCCTCTTTCGATGGTGAGGCTGGTTATGTGGTGGGGGGGTGCCGCAGCGTCTGCCGGCCGCCGGCTGGTGAGCCGAGCGTCGACGCCCCGGGCGGTGAAAATGTGATCTACGCCCCTTGGGAACGCTCCCATGAGATTGCCGGGAGGTATCAGGAGTGTCAATAGGCCGTTGGGAGCGTTCCCAGATCGTTACCACAGAACCGGTTTGATCCCGCTTCGCACCCGTCGGGAAATCCTGCGATCAGCCCCGCTGAATATCGATGATCAGCAGAATCGCCGCAACAGGGTGGTCACCCGGTCGGGGTCGAAGGCCGCCGGATCGTAGCCGTCGCCGACCCACTCACGCATTCCCGGGTGCTCCGGGTGCCCCGGGTCGGCGAGCGCGGCGAGCAGCAGCAGGTAACCCTGCGGGCCACCGATGTTCTCCGGCGGAGCAGCCCGCTCGCCGTCGACACACCTCGGGTAGCGCTCGTCGGCCTCGGCGGTGAACACGTCCTCCACCAGCAGGTCGTGCTCCCACCAGTCGCCGAAGTCGTACGTGTAGTGCAACCGGCTGCCCTTGCTCGCCACCGCGTCCAGGCGCACGTCCAACTCGTCGTGCGGGGTCATCTCGTCCTCCAGGAGCAGATCCCCCTCGGGATCGGGCTCCGCGTACTGCACGCCGTCGATGTCGAAGGAATGCAGATGGCAGTCGCGCCAACCCATCGCGTGCTGCACCACCCGGTGCAGTCGATCCAGGGTGTAGCCACCCGGCACGAGCACCCGACGCCAGATGGTGGGGCGGACCCCGGACAGGGAGATCCTCAGCTGGAAGATCTGACGCGGCATGATGTCCCGTCCTTCCACGGCATAGGCTGCGAGCATGATCTGCCGAGCGTGCCGGTCGCGGCGGCACGACGACTGCCCGGGCCGGAACTGGTGCGACTGCCAGCACCGTACCCCTCGACCCACCCCTGTCGTCACCGGTCCGGTCGGCGAATGACCGCCGACCCATCGATTTGCGCGCTCTGGCCGGACCCCTCCCCCGGATCCCTGGACGACGACGCACTGATCGCGCGCTATCCCCGGGCCGACTCCCCGCGGCTGCGGATGAACTTCGTGACAAGTGTCGATGGTGCGGTCAGCCTCGACGGTTACTCCGCCGGGTTGTCCGGCGCGCCGGACAAGCGGGTCTTCGGACTGCTGCGGATGCTGTGCGACGGGCTGCTGGTCGCCGCCGGCACCCTGCGCCACGAGGGTTACCGGGCGATCCGGCTCGACGAACGGCGCCGGGCCTGGCGGCTTCGGCACGGACTGGCCGAATATCCCACCCTGGTGGTGGTCTCCGGCAGCCTCGACCTGGACCCGGCCCAGGCGGCCTTCGCCGACGCCCCGGTACGCCCGGTGGTGCTCACCCGCGACGGCGCACCGGCGGCGCCGGAGCTGGCCGCCGTCGCCGATCTGGTGCACTGCGGCACCGACCGGGTCGACCTGCCCCTCGGCCTGGCCGAACTGCGGCGACGCGGCCTGCACCAGGTGCTCTGCGAGGGCGGCCCGCAGTTGTTCGGCGCGCTGACCGCCGCCGACCTGGTCGACGAGGTCTGCCTGTCGGTGGCTCCGCTGCTCGCCGGTGCCGGAGCAGGTCGGATCACCGCCGGTCTGCCCAGTCCGGCTCGGCAGCTGCCGCTACGCCATGTGCTGCTCGCCGGTGACGGCACCCTGCTGCTGCGCCACGCCCGCTGACCGGGCACACCCCGCGCAACCCCTGGTAAGGGTGCGGTAGCGCTGTGCGATCACCCCTGGGGTCCCGGCGTGGCCTCCGCCGCGTCGCGTGGCGACCTGTCGTACTCCTCCGGCAGGATGCAGGGCGTGTACGCCGACCGCGATGACCGCCGAGGAGGGACCGCCCGATGACTGACCAGGGGTTCGAGGTCATGGGCGAGGGTGTCGGGCGGGTGCTGGGCACCGCTGACGCCACTCCCCTTCAGTTCTGGACGGCCGTCGCCCCCGGCAGCTACCTGCAACTGGACGACGTGGTGGTGACCCGCCGGGAGTTGCCCGACCGGGAGCCGGTGACCATCGCCGGGGTGGTCACCCAGGTCCGGGCGCGGCACGAGGGCGCCCAGTTCGACTCCGACGTGTTCGCCATCGCCGAGGGCACCCTCCCTGCCCAGGTGCAGGAGGCCGCCGAGATCACCACCACCCGGGTCGATCCGGAGTTCTACGTGCCGCCGCAGCCCGGGGCGGTGGTGCACCGGGCCGAGGGGGACGCCCGGGCGCGGGCGCTGCACTTCGACCGGATGGAACGCCGCATCCCGATGGGCACCGGCCGGGACGGGGTGCCGGTCTACCTCAACGCCGACTTCCTGGACGGCACCCGGGGCGCCCACGTGTCGATCTCCGGCATCTCCGGGGTGGCCACCAAGACCAGCTTCGCGACCTTCCTGCTCTACTCGGTGTTCCGCTCCGGGCAGCTCGGTGGTGACGCGGTCAACGCCAAGGCGCTGATCTTCAATGTCAAGGGCGAGGATCTGCTCTTCCTGGATCACCCGAACACCCGGCTGGACGACGCCACCCGGGCCGCGTACGCCCGACTGGGCCTGGTCGCCGACGCCTTCGGCGACGTACGGGTGTACGCCCCACCCCGGGTCGGTGACTCCTCCGGCACCCCGGATGTGAGCAGTCGGCTGACCGGGGTTGACAGCTTCTACTGGACCCTGTCGGAGTTCTGCGCCGACCGGCTCCTGCCGTACGTCTTCGCCGACGCCGACGACGAGCGCCAGCAGTACACCATGGTGGTCCACTCGGTCGCCGCCCACCTGGCCCGGTACGCCCAGCCGGCCGACGGCGGGGTCAGCATCGACGGGGTGCGCCTGGGCAGCTACGGCGACCTGGTGGACCACATCGTCGAGCAGCTCAGTGACGACGAGACCCGCGGTGACTGGGCCGGTAGCGCGGTCGGCCTGGGCACGGTCAACGCCTTCGCCCGACGACTGATCGGCAGCAAGAAGGACCTGTCCCGGCTGATCCGGGGCGACCTGGCCACCCGCCGTCCCCACTCGATCAACACCGCGGAGAGCGCCCAGGTCACCGTGGTCGACCTGCACAACCTGCCGGACCGCGCGCAGCGGTTCGTGGTGGGGGTGACCCTCAAGAGCGAGTTCGAGCGCAAGGAGAAGGCCGGCACGGCCAAGCCCCTGTTGTTCGTGGTGCTGGACGAGTTGAACAAGTACGCCCCCCGGGAGGGTTCCTCCCCGATCAAGGAGGTGCTGCTCGACATCGCCGAGCGGGGCCGGTCCCTCGGGGTGATCCTCATCGGGGCCCAGCAGACCGCCAGCGAGGTGGAACGACGCATCGTCACCAACTCGGCGATCCGGGTGGTGGGTCGACTGGACCCGGCCGAGGCCTCCCGTCCCGAGTACGGCTTCCTTCCGCCGGCCCAGCGGCAGCGGGCATTGCTGGCCAAGCCGGGCACGATGTTCGTCAACCAGCCCGACATCCCGGTCCCACTCTGCCTGGAGTTCCCCTTCCCGGCCTGGGCGACCCGGGTCTCCGAGGCCGGCACCGCGCCCTCGCACACCCTGCGCTCGCTGACCCAGTCCGCCGACCCCTTCGCGGTCGTGGGCTCCGGCGGCGGCGCCGACGACGACATCCCCTTCTGAGAGGGCAGCCAGTGAGCGCGAGGAGTGCAGCGAAGCGGAGCCCCGCAGTCGCGAGCGAAAGGCCGACCCCGTGAGCGCGAGGAGTGCAGCGAAGCGGAGCCCCGCAGTCGCGAGCGAAAGGCCGACCCCGTGAAGATCCTGCACACCTCGGACTGGCACGTGGGCAAGGTCCTCAAGGGGCAGTCCCGGGCCGAGGAACACAAACAGGTGCTGGCCGGGGTCATCGACATCGCCCGACAGGAACGACCGGATCTGGTCGTCATCGCCGGTGACCTCTACGACACGGCCGCGCCGACGGCGGAGGCCACCCGGCTGGTCACCCGGGCCTTGACCGCCTTGCGGCGCACCGGGGCGGACGTGGTGGCCATCGGCGGCAACCACGACAACGGCGCCGCCCTGGACGCCCTGCGTCCGTGGGCCGAGGCCGCCGGCATCACCCTGCGCGGCGGGGTGCGCGAGGACCCGGCCGAGCACGTCATCGACGGCACCACCCCCGGTGGGGAACGCTGGCGGCTGGCCGCCCTGCCGTTCCTGTCCCAGCGGTACGCGATCCGGGCGGTGGAGATGTACGAGTTGACCGCCGCGGAGACCATCCAGACCTACGCCGACCACCTGGGTCGCATCCTGGCCCGGCTGACCGAGGGGTTCACCGAGCCGGACCGGGTCCACCTGGTCACCGCCCACCTGACCGTGGTCGGGGCGGCCACCGGCGGCGGTGAACGGGACGCGCACACCGTCATGGGTTACGCCGTACCGGCCACGGTCTTCCCGGGCACCGCACACTATGTGGCGCTGGGGCACCTGCACCGCGCCCAGCGGGTGTCCGGGCCCTGCCCGATCCGCTACAGCGGCGCCCCGCTGGCGGTGGACTTCGGCGAGCAGGAGAACGTCCCGTCGGTGACCCTGGTCGAGGTCAGCGCGACCACGGCGGCGCAGGTGCGGGAGGTGCCGGTGACGGCGGCGACGGCCCTGCACACCGTGCGCGGCACGCTGGAGCAACTGGCCGGGATCACCCCACCGGAGGGTTGGCTGCGGGTGTACGTACGCGAGCAGCCCCGCGCCGGGCTGCGCGAGGAGGTGCAGGAGTTGTTCCCCCGCGCCCTGGAGATCCGCATCGACCCGGAGCTGCTGGCGGCGCCCGGCAGCGGCACCCGGGTCGCCCAGCGCTCCGGGCGTACCCCCCGCCAACTGTTCGCCGACTACCTGGACAGTCGGGGGCACGCCGACGAGGGGGTCCGGGACCTCTTCGACGAACTCCTTGAACAGGTGGAGCACTGATGCGGCCGATGCGGCTGGACCTGGCCGGCTTCACGGTGTTCCGGGACGAGACCACTATCGATTTCACCGACGCGGACTTCTTCGCCCTGGTCGGGCCCACCGGCTCCGGCAAGTCGACAGTGCTCGACGCGATCTGCTTCGCCCTCTACGGCACGGTGCCCCGCTGGGGCGGCACCCGAGGGCTGGGTAACGCGCTGGCCCCGTCGGCGACGGAGGCCCGGGTGCGGCTGGTCTTCGAGTCGGCCGGGGCCCGGTACGTGGCGACCCGGGTGGTGCGCCGCGACGGTAGGGGCAATGTCAAGACCGCCAATGCCGGGTTGCAGTTGATGCCGGACGGCTTCGACGTCACCAAGCTGGACACCGGGTTGAGCCCGGAGGATCTCGGCGAGGTGGTCGCCGGCACTCCGGCCGAGATGGAGGCCGCCGTGCTGGCGGCGGTCGGCCTGCCGTACGAGCAGTTCACCAGCTGCGTGGTGCTGCCGCAGGGGCAGTTCGCCGACTTCCTGCACGCCCGGCCGGCCACCCGGCAGCAGATCCTGGTCAACCTGCTGGGCCTCGGGGTGTACGAGGAGGTGCAGAAGCTGGCCACCGGTCGGGCCGGGCAGGCCGAGGCGAAGCTGGAGGCCCTGGACCAGCTGCTCGCCGGGCTGGCCGACACCGACGAGGCCACCCTGGAACAGGCCACCGCGCAGGTCGAGCGGATGACCGAGCTGGCCGGGGCGGTGACTGCCGCCGTACCGGAGCTGGAGACGGCGCGGGCCACGGCGCGGGAGGTGGCGCAGGCCCTGGCCGCCCTCGACGCCGAGCTGGCTCTGCTGGAGGCGGTCCGGGCCCCGAAGGCGACCGCCGAGCTGACCCGGGCGGTGACCGCCGCCCGGGCGGCGGCGGATGCCGCGGTGGACGAGGTCTCGCTGGCCGAGGAGCGCGAGGAGAAGCTGCGCGGCGAGCTGACCGCCCTGGGCGACGAGAGCACCCTGCGGCTGCTGCTGGGGGCCTACGCCGACCGGGAGCAGCTGGCCGGTCAGGCCGAGCAGCTGCGGGTGGCGGTGGAGCGGGCCGCTACGCAACACGAGGCGGCCGTGACGGCGCTGGCGCAGGCCGGTGCGCAGGCCGAACGGGCCGAGGCGGAGCTGGCGGCGGCCTTCCAGGCCCACGAGGAGGCGAAGACCGCCGACCAGGCGGCGGCGTTGCGGGCGCACCTGAGCGAGGGGGACCCCTGCCCGGTGTGCGAACAGGTGGTGGCCCGGGTGCCGGCGACTCCGGCCGGGTCGGCGGTGGCCCGGGCGGTGGCCGCCGGCAAGGCCGCCCGGACGGCCAGTGAGGCCGCCAAGCGGCTGGTGACCGAACGCGACACGGCGGCCCGGGAACTGGACCGGGTCCTGGTGCGGGTCCGCGCCGAACACGACGGGGTGCGGGCCCGACTGTCCACGCTAGACGAACGCCTGGCCGACGCGGCCAGCCCGCAGACCCTGCGTGAGCGGCTCGCCGAACACACCCGGCTGCGGGCGGCGCTGGACGAGGCGGCCACGGCGGTACGGGCCGGTCGGGACGCCGCGCGCCGGGCCCGGGGCACCGTGGAGGCGGCCCAGGAGCGGCTGCGTACGGCGTGGCGGCACTTCGACGGCACCCGCGACGGGTTGGCACGCTTCGGCCCACCGGCCGTCGACCGGGAGGACCTGGCCGCCGCCTGGACCGCCCTGTCGGAGTGGGCGCGGCAGCAGTCCCTGCACCGCCGCTCGCAGCGGGAGGGCCTGGCCGGATCGGTCGCCGACGCCGAGGCGGCCACCCGGGCGGCGACGGAGCGCATCGAGGGCATCTTCGCCGAGGCGGGGCTGCCCGCTCCGGACGACCCCGTCCGTGCCGCGACCGTGGCGGTGGAGCGGGCCGAGGCCGAGCTGCGCCGGCTGGTCGAGCGCCGCGAGCAGGCGACGCAGCTACGCGAGCAGCGGGCCGAGCACGAGCGCGAGGCCCAGGTGGCCCGGGCGCTGGCCGGGCACCTGCGGGCCAACAACTTCGAGCGGTGGCTGCTGGCCGAGGCCCTGGACCTGCTTGTCGACGGCGCCTCGCGGATCCTTCGGGAACTCTCCGGCGGCCAGTACGACCTGGTCCACGACAAGGGTGAGTTCTTCGTCGTCGATCATCACGACGCCGGCCTGCGGCGCGGGGTGCGGACCCTGTCCGGCGGGGAGACCTTCCAGGCCTCCCTGGCCCTGGCGCTGGCCCTGTCCGAGCAGTTGGCCGGGATGTCCACCACCGCGGCCAGCCTGGAGTCGATCGTGTTGGACGAGGGTTTCGGCACCCTGGACGCAGCCACCCTGGACACGGTCGCCGCCACCCTGGAGAACCTGGCCGCCCGGGGGGACCGGATGGTCGGGGTGGTCACCCACGTGCCGGCGCTGGCCGAGCGGATCCCGGTGCGTTTCGAGGTACGCAAGGACGCCCGCTCGGCCCGGGTGGAACGGACCGGCCGGTGAGACGACCATGACCCGGTTCTTCGTCGACGCCTGGGATCCGGCCTACGGGGCCTCCTTCGAGGCCGCCGCAGGTGGCCCGGCCGCGCCGAGCAGCGCGCAGGTCGACGCCGACGCCGAACTGCCCGCGGTGGACTGGCGGGCCATCGGCCCCCGCCCGGGGGTGCGGGCCCCCCATGTGGTGCTGCTGGTCGACGGGGTACGCCGGATCGACGCCAGTGTCTGGACGGCAGAGGAGGACGGCACCTCGTACCCCGGCCTGGCCGCCTCGTACGCCGCCGGGGTGGTGCGGTGCGACCTGGAGCGCGGGGCGGCGCAGCTGGCCGGTGCGAAGGTCGGCCGGGGGTTGTTCACGGCCAGCCCCTCGGCGGCTGAGGTGGTGGCCGGCAACGTCCGCTACCCGGTGCACCGGGTCAGCGGTACGGGCGAGTTGGCCAAGCTGCCGGCGGCCGTGCAGGGGCCGCTGACCGCCCTGGAGGTGGAGGTCTCCGACGCCGCCCGTACGGATGAGGATCTGCTGGTGGTGGACGGGCCGCTGCGCAACCGGCGGCAGTTGCCGCGCACCCTGGGATACATCAAGACCCAGCACAGCCAGTATCTCGACGCCCGGCTCACCGCCGTGGTCACCGGGCTGGCACCGGGCCACCGGTCGCCGGTGTTCCGCCTCGGCACCGCCTGGGGTGGCTGGTCGTGGTATCTGCGGCTGCCGGTGGCCCCCGGGGCACCCTGGGCCGGCATCGTCCGGATGGAGTGCTCCGCCGAACTGGAGATCAGCGAGGCGGTACGGCTGGCGGACCTGTCGCTGGTGACTCTGCCCCGGTTCGCCTCCACCCCCTACAAGGATCCCCGGGCCCCGCAGAACCTCGTGCCGATCGCCGGCCTGGAGCGTCTGCTGCGGTCCCGGTTGGGTGACGCCCGGCTGCTGCACCGCGCGCTGAACGCCGCCGCGCGGACCAACCGCTGATGGGCCGCCGCCGCGACACCGACCGGCGCACCGAACAGGTCGACACCGGGCTGGCCGAGCTGACCCCGGATCCGGACCGGCCCGGCTCGTGGACCCTGTCGCTGGACGGGGCCCCACAGTCGCATGTGGACCTCACCGATCCCACCCATCTGGAGTTCGAGTACGTCCGGCGGCTGGCCGCCGCGCTGGATCTGATCGCGCCGCCCGGCACCCCCCTGCGGGTGTTGCACCTGGGCGGCGGGGCGTTGACCCTGCCCCGCTATGTCGCCGCCACCCGACCCGGCTCCACCCAGCGGGTGGTCGAGGTGGACGGTGCCCTGGTCGACCTGGTCCGCCGGGTCCTGCCCTGGCGGTCGGACGCACGCCTGAAGGTGCGGGTCGAGGATGCCCGAGCGGCATTGACCAGCACCCGGGAGAGCAGCTACGACGTGGTGGTCGCCGACGTGTTCGCCGGTGCCCGCACCCCGGCCCGACTGACCTCTGTGGAGTACGCCGCCGAGGTGGCCCGGGTGCTCCGACCGGGCGGCTGGTACCTGGCCAATCTCGCCGACGGCCCACCCCTGCGCTACGCCCGGGGGCAGGTCGCCACCGTGCGTACCGTGTTGCCCCGGGGGTGTCTGGTCGCCGACGCCGGGGTGCTGCGGGGCCGCCGCTACGGCAACCTGGTGCTGGTCGCCGGAGCTCAGGAGCCCCCGGTGCCGGAGTTGACCCGCCGGGCCGCCGGTGACTGGTTTCCCGGCCGGGTCCTGGCCGGGGCCGACCTCGACCGCTTCGTGGGGGGCGCCCCGGCGGTCCACGACGAGCAGGCCACGGACTCCACCCCACCCCCGGCGGGAATTTTTTCCGTCCGCCGTTGATCTGTACGGCCCGGCGGTGCGTATCACTCGGCAGCCATGCCCGTGGGGGGACGGCTTCTGTCCAGGGACAACCGGAGGTCTGCATGCACGCACTGGCGGCCGGTTGGCACGGCGAGCGGGTGCGGGTGGACTGGATGTCCGCCCGGTCCCAGTCCCGGCCGACCACGACCACCAACGGGGTCGACTCGCGTGCGGAGTCTCGCCAGAATAGCCCGGTGACGCCGCGCCCCGCCCCTGGCCGCCATCAGGCGACGACCACCGAGGCCGCCCACTCCGACCAGTTGATCCGCGCCCTGTACGCCGAACACGCCGGTCCGTTGCTGATGTTCGTGATGCGACTGACCGGTGGTGACCGGCAGCGGGCCGAGGACATCGTCCAGGAGACACTGCTGCGGGCCTGGCGTAACGCCCACCGGCTGGGCACCCAGGGGCAGGGTTCCCTGCGTCCCTGGTTGGTCACGGTGGCCCGCCGCATCGCCATCGACGAACACCGCAGTGAACAGGCCCGGCCGGCCGAGACGTACGACCGGGACCTGACCGCGTTCGCCGAGTCGGACAGCACCGACCGGGTGCTGCGTTCGATGACGGTGGCCGACGCGCTACGCACGTTGAGTCAATCGCACCGGGAGATCCTGGTGGCGACCTACTTCCGGGGGCGTACGGTGCCAGAGGCGGCCGAGGAACTCGGGCTGCCGCTGGGCACCGCCAAGTCCCGGGTCTACTACGCGCTGCGCGCCCTGCGCACAGCCTTGCAGGAGAGGGGGGTGACGGAATGAGCCGAGTTGACCACATGGACGTCGCCGCGTACGCGCTCGGCGTGCTGGACGAACAGGACATGGAACGGTTCGAGGAACACCTCGCAACCTGCTGGGCGTGCGCCGCCGAGTTGGAGTCGATGGTGCCGGTGGTCGGGCTGCTCTCCGACATCGACGCGGAGTCGGTGACGGCGATGGAGCAGACCCACACCAATCCGGTCCTGCTGGACCGGACCCTGGTGGCGATGCGGGCGCACCGGCGCAAGGCACGGTTCCGGCAGATTCTCGCGACCGCCGCGGCCGTGGTGGTCCTCGGTGGGATCACCGGGGTGGTGTTCAGCAATCTGGCCGACAGTGGCGCCGCACCCCTGATCGCCGGTCCGACCTCCGGGCCGGTGGAGGTGCCGAACAACCGCCCGGGCAACCCGGGCGACCCGGGATTCGGGGGTAACGCGCAGGAGGGCAAGCAGGTCAACGTCACCGACCCGACCACCGGGGTCACGGCCACCTTCTTCCTGGCCTCGAAGGATTTCGGCACCAACATCGACTTCACCCTGGGTCGGCTGCCCGGTCCCCGGGAGTGCCGTCTGGTGGTGGTACGCCGGGACGCCAGCACCGAGGTCGTCTCCAGTTGGTCGGTCCCGCAGGGCGGCTACGGCACCAACAGCAATCCCGAACCGCTGACCCTGTCCGCCGCCACATCCTCCACGTTGGATGAGGTGAAGCACTTCCAGGTGCAGGAGGTCGACGGCAAGGGGGTGGGTAAGCCCCTGGTCACGGTGCCCGCCGGCTGAGCACCCGGAGACCACGCAAAGGCCCGCCTCGATCGAGGCGGGCCTTTGCCCGTCCACCCCTGCACGGACGACGGTCGATTCCGGTTCAATCGATCGACTGTGAAATGAGCCACCGTTCTGCTTTCAACCTTGACAGCACTGATTCCGTACTTCCCGGTGACTTGTCAAGTATGAGGAGGGCACGTGGCGAAGATGAAGCGGACCGTCGTTGTCGCGAGCGCCATGGTCGCACTTACGGCCTGCGCGCCCGCGGGCTACAACGGAGCGGACCCCGGCGCGGCGGAACCGGTCGCCGTCGCTGCGGCCGACTCCTCGGCGACCCCGGAGCCGGAGATCAGCGCGGACTCCGGGGCCAGTCCTGAACCGGGCACCTCGGCCTCGCCGGGAGCGGAGACCGAGAACGATGCCCCGCTGCCCGAGGGTGTCGAACTGACCGAGAGTCTGACCGGCAAGAAGTTCCCCCGGATGGGCAGCGCGGTCGTCAACCAGGACGGCTTCCTGCTGTACCGCTTCGACCGGGACAGCAACGACCCGCCGACGACCAACTGCGAGGACCAGTGCGCCGAGGTGTGGCCTCCGGCGCTGACCGACGGCAACCCGAAGCTCAAGGGCGTCTCCGACGACGCGGTCGGCACCATCACCCGCCCCGACGGCACCCGCCAGATCACCCTGGACGGTTGGCCCCTCTACACCTACATCGGTGACAAGAAGCCGGGCCAGTGGAAGGGCCAGGGGGTAGGCGGCACCTGGTTCGTGGTCAACCCCGACGGCAGCAAGAACCTGGAGTGCCTGCCCAAGGGCACCCCGAAGGCGGTCGAGCCGCCGTCGAAGACCAAGTCGGGCGGCTCCGACTCGGATTACGACTACTGACCCTGAGGTCCCCCGATGGCCGGCCGCAGCAACTGCGGTCGGCCATCGTCGTCGTCAGGCCCGCTCCCACGGGCTGGGCACCGGGAAGTAGGTGTCCAGGAAGGGCGTGACGACCGCCAACTGGGCGGCCAGATCCTCCTCGGTGGAGAAGGCGTCGTTCAGGCAGAAGACGTGCCGGTCCCGCCGGGCCAGCAGGTGCGCCAGCCGTCCCGGGGTGCCCGGATCGGACAGCTCCGCGATGGTGTACCGCAGATTCCCCGGCACGGCCCGCCCGGTGTGAAAGGCGTAGTAGTGATGCAGTGACGAGGCGATCGAGATGTCCGTCATGCTGCGGAAGCGGCTCCCGGCCGTCTGCCGGTGGGCAGCGGAGAAGGTCTCCTCGATCTCGTACAGCACACTGCGCCGCAGGGCGTGGGGCATGTGCTTCATCTTCTGGGTCAGCACGGTTCCGAACCGCTCGGCGATCAGGGCCCGGTTGTTCTTTCCGGCCGCCGACGAGGGGATGTCCTCGGCGCTCGCCGTACCCGGCGGCACCAGGGCCGGCGAGGGGAAGTACCGGGAGATGCCGTTGGCCAGGAAGAAGTCCGAGGGCAGCACCTCACTGCCGAGGAACACGTCGTCGTTGAAGTAGAGGAAGTGCTCGGCCAGCCCCTCGATGTGGTGCAACTGGCTCTCGATGGCGTGCGAGTTGTAGGTGGGCAGCACCCCCGGGTCGGCGAAGATCTCCCGATGACTGACCACCCGCAGGCCGGGCGCGGACCGGTCCAACCAGGGCGGCACCTGGTCGTCGGTCACCAGGTGGACCTGGCGCACCCAGGGCGCGTACAGGTGCAGGGAACGCAGCGAGTAGCGCAGCTCGTCCCGGCTGAGGAACCGGGCCGGGTTGGCCGCCTCACTGTGGTACGGCACACCGGTCACCGCCGCCCGCCGCCGCAGCCAGTCGGGGTCGGTGCCGTCGACCCAGGTGTAGACCACGTCGATCGGGAAGGTGACATCGTCCGGGCGTCGTCCGGCGAACGGCGACCTGGTCCGGGCGGTCGCCGTGGTGGTCGGGGGCAGCAACCTGGTGAACAGCGCCTCGGAGGCGACGACCGGCGGCTGCGCCGGGTCGACCTGCTCGGCCACCGGATTGGGGCGGGGGGCCACCAGGGTGCTCCCCTGGCGGGTCCAGAACTCCACCTCGCATCCGTACTCCTGCCCCAGCACCAACCGGTGTCGGGGGTCCGTCCGGTACCAGGTCAGCCGGAGCACCTCAGCCGCGGCCAGACGTTTCCACACCTTGGGCTCGAATCCCGGGGCCGGCGGATGCTCGCCGCCGGAGCCCACCTGGGTGACATAGCCGGGAGTGCGCGTGCAGGCCGCCGCCAGGGCGGCGTACACCCGGTCCCGGTCGGCGACGTCGACCCCGACCACTGAGGACCTCTCGGAGCCGCCCCGGACCCGGAAGAACTCGACACCGGCGTCGGCCAGAGCGGCGGTCACCGCCGCCAGGTTCTCGGTCCGGGCCAGCAGGGGGGTCAGGTCGGCGGCCACCAGGGCGATCCGGGGTGCCCGGTCGGCGGTGACCGCCGCCCGGTGACCGCCGGACAGCAGTTCCGGCTGTTGGCGGGCCAGCCGTTCGGCTCGACGACCCGCCGACCGGGTGTCGTCGGCGGCCCGGGCCACCCACTGCTTCAGTTGGTGCCGGGCGCGCGGACTCACCTTCTTGGCGATGGCCCGCCGGGTCTGCGGGCTGAGCACCCGCCGATAGACCTCCACGAACCCGGAGGGTTCGGCGACAGCTCTGGGGATCTCCGACGGGACTCGCCCCGGCTCGGTCACGGCTACCTTGCTCCTCTGTGCGGGCGCTCCGGGCTCCCGGGGGCGCGATCTGGGGGCGCTAGGGGCGATCGATGATCGCGAAGGAGAGTTCGCTGTCGATGGTGTAGTAGGGGCGGACCCGCAACCTCGGCGCCGGGTCCTCCTCGACCAGGTCCAGTGGGACCGGCCGGGTCAGGTCGATCTCCGGATAGCTGTACGCGCGCTTCTTGTCGACCACGTCGTCGGCGAACCGGCCCATCCGCACCTCGTCCGAGCCGCACCGCAGATAGACGTCCCAGTCCTCGT
Organism: Micromonospora sp. DT229; assembly: GCF_049844505.1. Classification (NCBI taxonomy): domain Bacteria; kingdom Bacillati; phylum Actinomycetota; class Actinomycetes; order Micromonosporales; family Micromonosporaceae; genus Micromonospora; species Micromonospora sp. DT229. The sequence goes on from NZ_JBNCLD010000006.1 coordinate 348,759, forward strand.
ACCGGCCCAACCGCAGGTCGGTCAGGGGGGTCAACGGCACCACCATGCTCAGCTGTCCCTGCGGGGCCGGCCCGACCGGCAGGCTCAGCGACTCCGGGGCATCCCCCCGTCGGCGCAGCACCGCCTGCTCCGGTTCCCCCGGTCCGTGCCAGGTGAAGGTGACCGTGACGGCCGTGCCGTCGACCGCGATCCGGCGTACCTCGGCGTGGCGGGCCCGCACCCAACTGCGGATCGCCAGGAAACCGTCCGCCGTCTGGTACGGCACCTGCGCCGACAGCCCCGCCCGGTCCCCCGGCGGACCGGCGACGCCGGACAGCACCCGGCAGTCCACCCGCTGGGGACGCAACCGACGCCGCCCCTTGTTCCCCTCGGTCAGGAAGATGTTCCAGCGGCCCTCGGACAGGGCCCCGGCATCGAGGGAGACCTCCGCCCGCGTGCCGTCCGGGGAGGGCACGAGGGGGGTACGGAGCACCTCCCGGGTGTCCCGGTTGCTCAGCACCACGCACGCCTCGCCGGCACCGGTGCTCCCGTCCACCGACACCCGCAGACCCAGGTCCGGCAACACCAGGCAGTCCGCCACCGGCGCCTCCTGGGTCTCCGAGATCCGCCGCCTGATCGCGGACTGCAGTCGGGTGCTGGTGCTACGGGCCCGGGGTATCCGGGTCAGCCGCACCAGAGCGCCCATGCTCGCCCGTCGAGCCAGTTCGTTGCCGGCGATCCCCCGCAGCACCGGATCGGCCAGGGCGCGGGCCAGCCCGGCCTCCCGGCGGGTCGGCTCCGCCGTAACGCCCCGGCGTCCCACCCGCCGGGGGCGGGGCACCTGGCTGCGGCGGTACGCGAGCACCTGAGCGCAGTCCCGGGCGAACTGGGCGGCCAGGTGCACCGGATCGAAGCGGGCCGAGTTGGTCACCGCCATCCGACCCATCCGGATCCGCAGTTCGTCGTTGTGCATCAACACCCGCAGCGCATCGGCGTACGCCCCGAAGTCATCGGTGGGCACCAGCAGACCGTCCTCGCCGTGGGTGATGATCTCGCGGGGGCCGACCGGGCAGTCACTGCTGACCACCGGGAGGCCCAGTCGCATCGCCTCGACGATCGTCATGCCGAACGACTCCCGCTGCGAGGAGACCGCGGCGACGGCACCCTTTACCCACTCCGCGGCCATGTCCTCGCGCCGACCCATCAGCAGGACCTGGCCGGACAGGCCCAGTTCACGGATGAGCCGGGCCAGCCCCGGCCGCTGGTCGCCGTCCCCGTAGATCCGCAGGGTCCAACCCGGGCAGTCCCGGACCGCCTGGGCGAAGGCCAGGATCAGTTGGTCGTACCGCTTGAGCGGTTCCAGGCGGCCTGCCGCCACGATGATCCGGCTCCGTCCGTCCGCCGGCGCGATCGCACTGGCCGGGACGCTGTTGGCCAACGCCTTGACCTGGGTGGCCGGGACCGGGTTGCCGGTCCGGAAGGCCTCGGCGTCCGCTTGGGACACCGTGTACGCCAGGTCGATGCGCGAGTAGTACCGGCTGATGTCGGCCTTGACCGCCTGGTGGATCAGGTCCTGGGTCATGTGTTCCTGGGCCACCCGCACCACATGCTCCGGGGCGTGCCGGGCGATGACGAGGTTGAGCCCCGGCCGGGTGCCCACGACCACGTCGGCGTCGGTGTGCCTGAGGTAGCGGATCATCCGCTCGTCGGTCAGCCGGCTGTACTGCTGGTGGAACTCCTCATGGGTCGGGATCACCGTCGAGGGTTCCCGCAGTTGGGGGTCGGAGCGGTCCGGCCGCCGTGGCCTGATGTCGACAAGCGGCACCACGGTGATCCGTTCGTCGCCGTCGAACATCATCCGGTCCAGTCGCCGGAAGACCGAGGCGATCTCGACGGTGTGACCGTCCTCGACCAGCCCGGTGGCCAGGTTGAGCACCGCCCGGTTGGTGCCGCCCACCCCGTAGAGGTTGTGCACCAGGAAGGAGAACTTCACCGCTGGTCCGCCGCCTCGTAGGGGCTGGGCACCGGGAAGTACGCCTCCAGGAAGGGTTCCAGGACGGCCAGCTGCTGCTGGAGTTGGGCGTACGTGGAGAAGGCGTCGTTGATGCAAAAGGTGTCCCAGTCCCGCCGGGCCTCGGCCCGCTTGAGTCGGGCGACGAGGTCCGGCACCGCCAACTGCACGTACCCGTAGTTCACCTGACCGGGCAGGGCCCGACCGGTCAGGAAGGCGTAGTAGTGGTACAGGGAGTAGGTGATGATGATGTCGGTGGCGCTGCGGAACCGGCTGTGCGCCGTGCGGGCGTGCTCCTGTGGGAACTCCCGCTGGAGCTCGGCCAGGATGCTGCGCCGCAGCGGGTAGGGCACATGCTGGCTGCCCTGGGTCAGGGTCCGGCCGAACCGTTGCTCGATGAGCCGCCGATTGTTCTTGATCATGGCGTCGATCGGCGTGTCCAGGTTGGTGATCGGACCGACCGGAACCCGGTTCTGGGACAGGAAGAACTTGGTGTTGCCGTTGGCCAGGAAGAAGGTCTGCGGGGCCAGCGGCCGGCCGAAGAACATGTCGTCATTGAGGTAGAGGAAGTGTTCGGCCAGGCCGTCGATGTTGTGCAGCTGGGTCTCGATGGCCACCGAGTTGAAGGTCGGCAGGGCGTCCCGGTCGGTGAAGATGTCCTGGTGGTCGACCACGAAGATGTTCCCCGGGCTCAGATCGAGCCAGGCGGGGCGCTGCCGGTCGGTCACGATGTAGATGTTGCGGACCCAGGGCGCGTTGAGGTGCAGTGAGCGCAGCGAGTACTTCAGCTCGTCCCGGTTGATGTAGCGCGACTCGCTGGCGGCCTCGGCGTGGAAGGCCTCCCCCTTGATCTCGGCCCGCCGGCGTTGCCAGTCCGGATCCGCGCCGTCCACCCAGGTGTAGACCACATCGATCGGGAATTCGATGTCGTCCGGCAGCGAGTGGTCGAACTCCGGCCGGGTACGCAGACCGGGGCCGCAGTCGCGCGCGGCGGCCAGTCGGGTGAAGCGGTGCTCGCCGACCCGCACCGGCACCCCCGCCATCGAGACCGCGGGCATCATCCGGTTACGCCTCGGGGCACGCAACACCTCGGCCCCCCGGTCCGGCTGCCAGAACTCGATCTCGCACCCGTACACGGCGCCGAGGACCAGCTTCATCGTCGGGTCCACCCGGAACCAGGTCAGCTTGAACGCCTCGACGGTGTGCAGGTCGGCCCAGACCGCCGGGTCCTCGGCGTCGTGCAGCGCCGTGGTGACGGGTGGCTTCGGCAGCACCTGACTGACGTAGCAGCCGGCGGTGGCCCCGAGCTTCTCCAGGGCACCCAGGACGGCCGTCCGGTCCTGCTGGCTGACTCCGATCACCGGGGTGCGGTCGTCCATGCCGCGTACCAGGAAGTGGTCCACGCCGTGTGCGTCGAGGGCCCCGGTCACCGCGGCGACATTGAGCTGGCGGGCGAGCATCGGGGTCAGGCCGGGGTGCACATGAGCGCGCCGACGACGCCCGTCCACCAGCACCTCACGAGCTTCGGCACCGCCCGGGGGCACCGTATCGGTCGTCCGGGATGGGGAGAGAGGGGAGGTCAGGCTCACGGTGATTCCCTGGGGATCGAGGGCAGGGTGGGGGCATCCGATCGGGGGCCGACCCGCAGGGCCGGGAGGGTGGCCGCGTCCGCCTGGCGGGCCGCCGGAAGCGAGGGGATGGTCTGCGCGTCCACCCGCTTGTCGTACCGGTCGACACCTCGGAACTGCCGCCACAGGGCACTGGCGCCCGACTCCCGACGCCGCGCCACCTCCTCCTCCGGCAGCTCGAAGGGCGCGGGGAAGGGCAGATAGCGGGGCAGGACATCGGCGAGCATCCGTTCCTGCTCCTGGAAGGCCCGAGGGTCGGAGTCGGTGTCGTTGAGGCAGAACACGTCACGGTCGCGGTGGGCCAGCAGTTCGGCCAGCCGGGCGGGGGTCGCCGGGTGACCGAGGTCGGCGTACTCGTACTCGATCTCCCCGGGAACGGCCTGAGCGGTCAGGTAGGCCCAGTACTGGTGCAGGGAGGACGGGATCGACAGATCACGGTGGTCGCGGAACCGGTGCCGGGCCGTGGCGGTCACCTCCGCCGGCAACATCGCCTCGATCTGCTGCATGATGCTGCGCCGCAGGGCGAAGGGGGTGTGCTTCATCTTCTGCGTGATGGTCACGCCGAAGTGTCGCTGGATGTGCCGCCGGTTGTTCTTCCCGGCGGCGTTCACCGGGAGGTCACCGGGGGTGGCCTCGCCGAGCCCGAACTGCGCCGGAGAGGGAAAGAACTTGGCGATCCCGTTGGCGTGGAAGAAGTGGGTGGGCAGCAGCGGCCGACCCAGGAAGACGTCGTCGTTGAGGTAGAGGAAGTGCTCCGCCAGGCCCTCGATGCGGTGCAGCCGGGACTCGATGGCGTGCGAGTTGAACGAGGACAGGCCGTCGAGGTCGGCGAACAGGTCGGCGTGCGACACCACCGTGATCATCGGATGGTCGGGGTCCAGCCAGCTCGGCAACTGACTGTCCGTGACCACGAAGATCTTCCTCAGCCAGGGTGCGAAGCTGTGCAGCGAGCGCATGGAGTACCGCAGCTCGTCGCGGTTGTGGTAGCGCGAGGTGTTGGCGGCGATCGCGTGCAGGGCGGCGTCCGGGGTACCCATCGCCGCCTGCTTGCGCTCCCGCCATTCCGGGTCCGCGCCGTCCACCCAGGTGTAGACCGCGTCGATCGGGAAGCTGACCCGGTCCGGCGCGCGTACGGCCAGGTCACGACGGGTGCCGTAGGTGTGGTCGTCGGCCTCGGGCACGAAATGGCTGAGCAGGGCGGCGGCTACCCGCACCGGTTGCGCCTCCGCCGGAGCCTCGTCGATCACGGCGTTGTGCCGGGGTGCCCGTACCAGGTCGCCGACCCGGGTCCACATCTCGATCTCGCAGGCGAACTGCGCGCCGAGCACCACCCCCGCCCGCACGTCCGTCACCGGGAACCACACCTGGATCACCTCGGTCGGCTCCCGGTCCGGCTGGTCCCGGTCCGGCCGTACCTCGACCACCCGGACCTGGGCCCCGGACAGAAGCGGCGCGGAGTCGACCAACCGCCGCACCGCCTCCCGCTGATCGTCCAGCACCGCCACCGAGCTACGCAGGTAGTCGTCGTGGCGTACACAGTGGTATTCGATCCCGGCGGACTCCAGAGTGGAGGTAACTGCGTTCAGGTTGCGGTGCCACATCTGGAGTGGGGTCGCCGCGGCGACGACCTCGGCCTCGGCACGGACCCCGTCGTCGGTGACCAGCACCCGGGCGCCGACCGGGTGCACCGTCTCCCCGCCGCGAGGGCGGGTGAGGGTACGCACGATGCCGAGCCGGTGCTGCTCCGGGAGCAGCCGCAACAGGTGACGCCGGACGCCCGGCGGCAGGAGACGGTAGACGCGCAGCGCAATCATCGGATCGCCACGCTCGGTTCAGTCACCTGGGGCCACCCCACCTTAAAGGTGACGCCCGTACGGCGTGACGACGGTTCTGAAACACCCCGACCGAACAATCGCGCCAGCAGCCATCCCGGCACCTCCTGAGCAGATTCCCCGTGACCCGCGGCAGGTCTGACCTCATCGGGGTGACCTCGTGGCCAGCCATCCGACATGCACCGGCTGCTATGTCGGCCGGGCGGATACCGCGCTGGTCGGACCCTAACAGCGCACTTCACTTACAGGTGAGGAATCAAACCTTTCCATATTGATCGTGTCTCGGTGTGAGGTCAGTTACATCAGCAAATGGGAGTATTTGCCCGATGATTCCTGACCGTTCGGTGGGCCCCGCGATGAACGGAAGGTGACCGAGGATGGTCCGGAGCACCGATCAGGGCCGGGCCAGCGGTGTCCGGGGCGCCGACCAGAGGCGGCCCGGCGGTGCCCGGGGCGCCGCCGAGGTGGCACAGTGGGTTCGTGACCGGAGCCGCACCCACCGCCGGCCGGGCCCTGCGCCCGCCGTCCGGCTACCGGCTGGTCGCCTCGATCCGGCCCCTGACCTTCAGCCCGTACGATCCCTGCGCCCGGATCAACGGCGACACCTTCTGGCTGGCGGCGCGTACCCCGGGCGGGCCCGCCACCCTGGCCCTGCACGCCACCGGCGGCCAGTTGCGCGCCGAGGGGTACGGGCCCGGCGGCGGCTGGATGGTCGAGCAGGCCGACGCGATCGCCGGGCTGCGCGACGACCTCACCGGCTTCGCCGACCTGGCCCGGTCCCACCCCGTGGTGGCCCGCCTGGCGGCCCAGCATCCCGGCCTGCGGCTGCCCGCCACCGGGCTGGTCTTTCCCCGGGTGCTGCGGGCCGTCTTCGAGCAGAAGGTCACCGGCAAGGAGGCCTACCGGGCGTACGCGGCCACCGTCCGCCACTTCGCCGAGCCGGCACCGGGACCGGTGTCGCTGCTCCTGCCGCCCGAGCCGGCGACCGTGGCAGCCGCCCCCTACTGGGTCTACCACCCCTTCGGGGTGGAGCAGCGCCGCGCCGACACCCTGCGCCGGGCCGCCGCCGTCGCCGACCGGCTGGAACGCAGCGAGGACTCGGCGACGGCGACCCGCGCCCTGCTGTCGATCAACGGGATCGGCCCGTGGACGGCCGCCGAGGTCGTCCGGGTGGCGTACGGCGACCCGGACGCGGTGAGCGTCGGCGACTACCACGTACCGAACACGGTGGCCTGGGCCCTGGCCGGTGAGGCCCGCGCGGACGACGCCCGGATGCTGGAGCTGCTGGAGCCCTTCCGGGGCCATCGGGGCCGGGTCTGCCGACTGCTGGAGGTCGCCGGCATCCACGCCCCCAGGTTCGGCCCGCGGATGCCGATCCGCTCCTTCGCCCGCTACTGACCTCCGCCTGTGCTGTCGGGCTGCTGACCGGTCGGGTCTCGGGCGGTGACCGGCCTGGCCTCAGGCCGCCTCGTGCAGGTCGGCCAGGTCCACCGGGCTCCACTGGCGCAGCAGCGCCGCCAACTCGGCCACCGTGGCCACCTCGCCGAGCACGTTGTCGCCGCCGCCGAAGCGGCTGGGGTAGCGGTGGGTCAGCCGGTAGACGTACCGGCCCCGGATCAGTTCGATGCTGACCCGCCACCGTCCGCAGCACCCGCAGACCCACTCCGACACCCCGCGAAAGTAGCTCTGACCTGCGGTTATCCGAATCTCCCAGGCGCGCTCGGACAGCCCAGCGGCGGACACGCCACCCACCGGCGCGCCGTGATGTGCCTCACCGTTGTCGGTGGGTTCTGGTTGACTGTCGCCGTGGACCTGCCGATCAATCCGCCGGTGGAGCCGATGCTCGCCCGCAGTGTCGCCTCGATCCCCACCGGGCCGGGGATGACCTACGAGCCCAAGTGGGACGGGTTCCGCTGCATCATCTTCCGCGACGGCGACGAGGTGGAGCTGGCCAGCCGGGGCGGCAAGCTGATGACCCGCTACTTCCCCGAGGTGGTCGAGCAGGCCCGTCGACAGTTGCCGGCCCGCTGTGCGGTCGACGGCGAGCTGATCGTGATCCGCCGCGACGGTCCGGAGGCCGCCCCCCGGCTCGACTTCGAGCTGCTGGCCCAGCGCATCCATCCGGCCGCCTCCCGGGTGAAGCTGCTCGCCGAGACCACCCCGGCCGACTTCGTCGCCTTCGACCTGCTCGCCCTCGACGACGAGAGCCTGCTGGAGGTGCCCTACCCGACCCGGCGCGCCCGGCTGGAGCAGGCCCTGGCAAAAGTGTGCCCGCCGGTGCACCTCACCCAGATCACCACCGACACCGAGACCGCCCGCCGCTGGTTCGAGGTGTTCGAGGGGGCCGGGCTGGACGGGCTGATCGCCAAACCCGCCGACCTGCCCTACGAACCGGGCAAGCGGCTGATGTTCAAGGTCAAGCACGCCCGCACCGCAGACGTGGTGGTCGCCGGGTTCCGCTGGCACAAGTCCGGGCCGGTGGTCGGTTCCCTGCTGCTCGGGCTCTACGACGACGCGCAGGTGCTGCACCACATCGGAGTGAGCGCCTCGTTCACCATGGCCCGCCGGGCCGAGCTGCTGGAGGAGTTGGCCCCCTACCGCGAGGTCGAAGACGATCACCCGTGGGTGCACGGCGACCACGAGCGCGGCCAACGCATTCCGGGCGGGGTCAGTCGGTGGACCGGCACGAAGAACCTGGAATGGGAGCCGCTGCGCCCGGAGCTGGTGGTCGAGGTGGCGTACGACGCGATGGAGGGTGACCGGTTCCGGCACACCGCGCGGTCCGTCCGCTGGCGACCCGACCGGGACCCCCTCTCCTGCCGGTACGACCAGTTGGAGCGGCCGATCCGGTTCGACGTGGACCAGGTCCTGCGCGGCGATCCGGCGGTGACGGTGGGGTCCGTTCCCGGTTCGGCGTAGCCTGACGATCGCACCGATCCCGGAGGCCCGCTCGTGACCCGTACTTCCGCACCGATCCGCCGTCGGCGGCTCACCCTGGCCGGTCTGGTCGCCGCCGCAGTGGTCGCCGCCGGTTGCACCCTGCCGGCGTTCGCGCCGCACGACGACACCGCGAGCGTGGCCGCCCCACCGGGTACGACACCTACCTGGCAGGCCTGCCCGGAGGTCGCCGACGAGGTGGTCGGGCGGGGGGCACCGGGCATCCGGTACGAGTGCACCCGCATCCGGGTCCCCCGCGACTGGTCCGGTGGCAGCGGCGCCACGACCGGTCCCGGTGCCGGGGAGACCTTCGAGATCGCCCTGATCCGGGCCCGCTCCGACAACCAGCGCGACCGGATCGGTTCCCTGTTGGTCAACCCCGGTGGTCCCGGTGGCTCCGGAGTGGACACCGCCGTCTACCTCTCCTTCGGCGAGCGGTACGGCGGCCTGCCCGACCGCATCCTGGAGCGCTTCGACATCGTCGGCTTCGACCCTCGGGGGGTGGCCCGGTCCAGCCCGGTGGAGTGCATCTCCGACGCCGACCTGGACGCCGTGTTCGGCTCCGATCCCGATCCGCAGAGCCAGGAGTCCTTCGACGACCTGGTCGACCTCGCCGACCGCATCGGCCAGGGCTGCGGCGACAAGTACGGCGATCAACTCCCGCTGTACGGCACCGAGCAGGCCGCCCGGGACATGGACGCGATCCGCGCGGCGGTCGGCGACGACCAGCTCACCTACCTGGGCTACTCCTACGGCAGCCTGCTCGGCGCCACCTACGCTCAGCTGTTCCCCACCCGGGTGCGGGCGCTGGTGCTCGACGGGGCGATCGACCCCCGACAGGGCCTGATCGAAGGATCGGAGAGCCAGGCCAAGGGCTTCGAACGGGCCTTCGACAACTTCCACCGGTGGTGCGCGGCCAACGCCACCCGCTGCCCGATCGCCCCGGACGCCCGCGCGGCGGTCGTCTCCGCGATCGACAAGGCCCGGGTGTCGCCGGCTCGTTCCGCCGACGGCCGGGAAGCCACCGCCGGCTGGGTCTTCTACGCGGTCATCTCCTCCCTCTACACCGAGAGCGGCTGGCAGGAGTTGGCCCGCGCCATCGACCAGTTGGAGGGCGGCAACCCGCAGGGGGTGTTCCGCCTGGCCGACAACTACGCCGACCGCGACGACAAGGGCCACTACACCAACCTCTTCGACGCCAACACGGCGATCAACTGCGCCGACGAGGAGGAACGGCCCAACCTGGACCGGATCCGGCAACTGCAGTCCCAGTGGCGTCAGCAGTACCCGCTGTTCGGCCCGGCCCTGGCCACCGGGCTGATCTCCTGCACCGAGTGGCCCGGCGGCAGTGACCCCTACCCCACCGGCCGCGCCGACGGCGCGCCACCGATCCTGATCATCGGCACCACCGGCGACCCGGCGACCCCGTACGAGCAGGCCCCGGCCCTGGCCGAGATGCTCGGGGTGGGGCGGCTGCTCACCTGGGAGGGTGAGGGCCACACCGCCTACCCGCAGACCGCCTGCATCACGGCTGCCGTCAACGCCTACCTGATCGACCTGACCGTCCCCGCCGAAGGCAAACGCTGCCCCGCCCGCTGACTTCCGGCACCCATGATGAGGTGGCTGCCGTGGTCGACGCGCTGGCCAGCCGATGCCTTGCTGGCCCTTGCGCCACAGGCGGATGGTTGCGTCTGAGGGCTGCTACCCAGGCCGGCTCGCTAGGTTGCCATACCCGTTCGTCGGGCGCTGCCCGGTGAGGTAGAGCCCGACGACGCGCCCGACCGCGTCACGGTCGCCGGTGATGTGCACGTCACCGGCGCGTTCGGCGTCGGCGAGCGGCAGGCCCCCGAACAGGATCTCGCTCCACACTGTCGACTCGGCGGTCACCGTCGCCACCGGCTCCCGGGCGAACCCGACCTGGATCGTGTGGCCCCAGCATCCGACGTACAGCTTCTGGCGCAGGGCCGGCCGGCCGACCGCGCAGTGGACCCGCCCGCAGGTCACACCGGTTCAGCCCGCCGGCGCATCCCACTGCCATTGAGACCGGCCCGACACCCGACTCGACCAACTAGACGGTCGGCACCACCATCGGGGTGCCGGTGACCGGGTTGGGCATCACCACGCTGGGCAGTCCGAAGACCTCCCGCATCAGGTCGGCGTCCACCACCTCGGCCGGGGCTCCCTGCGCGACGACCCGGCCGCCCTTCATCGCCACGATGTGATCGGCGAACCGGCACGCCTGGTTGATGTCGTGCAGCACCGCGACGACCGTGCGTCCCTCGTCGCGCAGCCGCGCGAAGAGCGCCAGCAACTCGTACTGGTGGGTGATGTCCAGGAAGGTGGTGGGCTCGTCGAGCAGCAGGTACGGCGTCTCCTGCGCCAGCACCATCGCGATCCAGACCCGTTGCCGCTGCCCCCCGGAGAGTTCCTCGACGGGCCGCTCGGCCAGGTCCGTGACCCCGGCCGCCGCCATCGCCGACCGGACGGCCTCCTCGTCCGCGGCCGTACCGGTGCCGAGCAGGGACTGGTGCGGGTAGCGGCCCCGGGCGACGAGCCGCCGAACGACTATGCTCTCCGGCGCGATGAGGCCCTGGGGCAGGAAGCCGACCTGGCGGGCGAACCGCTTCGGGCGGTACTCGGCGACATCGCGGCCGTCCAGGCGTACCGCCCCCGACGACGGCGTGAGCAGCCGGACCAGGGCCTTCAACAGGGTCGACTTCCCGCACGCGTTGGGCCCGACGATCGCCGTGAACGCGCCGTCCGGGACGGCCAGGGTCACCCGCGTCGACACCACCCGCTCGCCGTAGCCGAGCGTGACGTCCTGAGCGGTCAGACGGCTGGTCACCGTCGTTTCACCTCCATGCCGAGCAGCCAGATGAGATAGCCACCGCCGACCGCCGTGGTGACCACGCCGACCGGCAACGCGACCGGCGCGAGCAGCAGTTGCGCGACGAGATCGGCGGCGAGCAGCAGCACCGCGCCGGTCAGTGCCGCCGGCACCAGGGGTACGCCCGCGGCCCGCGCGAGTCGCCGGCCGATCTGGGGTGCGGCGAGTGCGATGAACACGACCGGCCCGGCCACCGCGGTCACCGTCGCGGTGCAGCCGACCCCGGCCAGGATCAGCAGCAGCCGCAGCCATCCCAGCCGTACGCCGGTGACCCGGGCGAGTTCGTCACCCAACGCCGCCTGGTGCATGGCGTGCGAGATCACCACGAGCAGCAGCACGAACAGGCCGATGAGGGCGAACGGAAGCCGCACCTCGTCCCAGTCGACGCCGTTGAGCGAACCGGCGTTCCAACCGGTCGCGGCGAGCGCCACGTCGATCTCGGCCCGCAGCACGATCCAGGAGTTGAGCGCGGTGAGCATCGCGTTGACGGCGATCCCGATGACGACCAGCCGGACACCGCTGAGCCCGGAGTCCAGCGACAGCAGGTAGATGACCGCGGCGGCCAGCAGCCCACCCGCCACCGACCCGGCCGCGAGTTGCCCGGCGGTGCCGTTGAGCAGGGTGATCGCCACCAGCGCACCGGTGTACGCCCCCGCGTCGAGGCCGATCACATCGGGACTGCCCAGCGGGTTGCGGGTCAGGTTCTGGAAGACCGCCCCGGCCAGCCCCAACGAGGCGCCGAAGACCAGCGCCGCAGCCACCCGTGGTAGCCGCCACTCCCGGATCACGAAGGCCGTCTCGCCGCCCCGGAACAGGGCGTCGAACACCTCGACGGGGGTGGCCCAGTCCTGTCCGTGGCACAGGGCCAGCAGGGCGAGGGCCCCGGCAGCCGTGACGAGCGCCGCCGAGGCGATCGTGGCCCGCCGTTCCAGCTGGATCACGAGCCGTCCGGCGCGCAGCCGCAGGGTGCTCACAGCGCCGCCGCCCCGTAGCGACGGACGGCCCAGATCAGCACCGGAGCGCCCAGGAACGCCGTGACGATCGCCACCGGCACCTCGCCCGTGGGCAGCAGGAGCCGCGCGCCGACGTCCGCGACGAGCAGCAGGATCGGCCCCAGCAGCATCGAGTACGCCGTGATCCACGGGATCGAGTCGACGGCCAGCCGCCGGGCCAGATGCGGAACCATCAGCCCGACGAACGCGATCGGCCCGGCGACCGCGGTGGCTACCCCGGTGAGCAGGGTGACGAGCACCAGGACGGTGACCCGGATCCGCGTCACGCCGGCACCGAGCGCGTGCGCGACGTCTTCGCCCAGGGCCAGGGCGTTCAACGGCCGGGTCGCGGCCATCGCGGCGACCAGGGCGGCCACGGTCACCAGCGCGGGCAGCACCAGCGGCGTCCGCTCGGCACCGGCAAGCGCCCCCACCGACCAGAACCGGTACTTGTCGAACACGTCGGGGAAGCCCAGCCGCAGGCCGAGGGAGATGCCCATCAGGACCCAGCTCAAGGCGACACCGGCGAGTACCAGCCGCAGCGGCGAGGCCCGCCCGACGGCGTAGACGACGAGGGCGGCGAGGGCGGAGCCGACCACCGCGAGCACGAGCTGGCCGCCCTGCGAGCCGGCGACGCCGAACAGCACGCCCAGGTTGATCGCGAAGCCGGCACCAGCGGTCACGCCGAGGATTCCAGGCTCGGCCAGCGGATTGCGGGTGAGCGTCTGGATCAGCGACCCGGCGGTCCCCAGGGCGGCGCCGACGCAGACACCGAGGATCGTGCGGGGCAGCCGGATGTCGCGTACGACGAGATGGTCGTCGGTGCCCGCGAAGTCGGTGAGCGCCCGCCACACCTCGACCGGTGCGACGGGGCGCGCTCCCACCGCCATGCTCGCGCCCGCCGCGACGACCAGCAACGCGGCGGACCCGAGCAGGAACGTCACCCGACGGGTCAGGTCAGTCTTCAAGCCCGGCGACTCCACGCTTCCAGTACCCGGTGACCAGTGCGTCGAGGCGGTCGACGCGCCAGGAGCGCAGCGGCCTGATGTCGGTCGCCTCGCCGGCCGCGAAGAGGAAGGTCCGCCCGGCAGGCAGGTGCAGCGACTGCACCTGCTGCGCGAGCGTCGACCCGGTGGCCGGGCGCACCAGCCACCTCACCGTCACGTTGTCGCGTGAGGCCAGCGGGTAGTCCCGTTCGGCGAGGTCGTCGACCTCGACCAGCACCTGCGCCGACACCTCGGCCGGTGACTCCTCCAGCCAGCGGGCGACGGCCGGCAGGGCGGTGGCGTCGACGGCGAAGACGTAGTGGTCGTAGTGGTGCGGGAAGGCCTTCGCCCCGGGCGGGCCGGCGATCGTCACCTCGTCGCCCACCGCCGCACTGTCCGCCCAGGTCGACGCGACCCCGCCAGGGTGCAGCACGAAGTCCAGGTCGAGTTCGTGGGCCACCGGGTCGTAGCGACGCACCGTGTACTTGCGGGTGGTCGGCAGCGGACGCGGCCAGTCCAGCATTCCCCGCCCGTCCGGGACCGGGTCGCGCCGGGTCCCGTCCGGATCGGGGAACACGATCTTGATGTGGTCGTCCGCCTGGTAGGTGTGGAAGTCGGCGAGGGCCGGGCCGCCGAGGGTCAGCCGCAGCATGCGCGGGGTCAGCCGCTGCCGGGCGACTACTCGGACGCTGCGCACCCCGATCGGGTAACCGATCCGGACCGTGCCGCTGCCGGTGCGGTGGTGAGCGGCGACCCGACCCGCCGGGTCGTGGCGATCCATGCTCATCCGGCGAGCAGCGGCGCGAACGCCTTGTCGATGGAGTCGAGGGTCTTCAGCGCCGACTCGTACGTCGCGGCCTCGGTGTACTGCAAGGCGAACACCCGACCGGCCTTGACCGCCGGCAGGTTCTTCCACAGGGCGGAGTCGAGTACCTGCTGCACCGCCTCGGCGGGGGTGCCGTCGGGCTGGACCGTGTACGTGATGGCGTCGGCCTCGCCCAGGCTCTCCGGCAGTTCCTCGATCGCCGGGTACTCGGTGACGTCGAGCCCACCGCCGCCCTTCTCCTTGACCTCGCCGTAGTAGGTCACACCCACGTCCTGGGCGATGTTGGTGCCCCAGGAGCCGGCGAACTCGCGGTGGAAGGTGCCCTTGGAGATCTCGCCGTAGCTGCCCACGTGCCCGAACTTCAGGCCGGTCAGGGCGGTGCCGTACTTGGCCTTCAGTTCCGCGGCCTTCTTGTCGTACGCGTCCTTGGCCGCCTCGAAGTTCGCGCTGCGGCCGGCGGCGTCGGACTGCCGGCGGGACAGCTCGCGCCAGGCGTCGGGGGTGGTGGGGCCGATCGCGACGACGGGCGCGATGCTCTCCAGCCGCTTCATGTCGATGCTGCCGAGGGCGGGCTTCGGCACCCCGATCACGATGAGGTCCGGCTTGGCGGCGGCGACGGCCTCGTAGTTGGTCTCGGCCGCCGCCTCGCCGGCGACCTTGGGCAGCCGGTCGTAGGTGGCCCGGTCCTGCTCGGTCATCATCGCCAGGCCGCGCTTCCAACTGGAGATGCCCACCAGGGCCGCGTCCGCCTCGATCAGGACCGGCACCGCGTAGCCGGTGGCGACGACGCGCTCGGGGTTGACCGGGATGGTGATCTCACCGTTGTCGGCAGCGAAGACGCGGGTCGCGGCGGCGTCGGACTGCCCGGCGGGCTCGCCGCTGTCGGAGCCGCAACCGGTGACCACGGCGAGGGTCACTGCCGCGGCGGCGATCGAGCGCCAGTGCTGTCGTACGGACATCTGCCAGTTCCTTCGAGGAGTGCTGTCGGGGGTGGCAACCCCGCTGGGCTGCAAAGGTTAGGTTAGCCTTACTTCTGTTGGCGAAATGTCGCCGAGAGGTCAACCAATGTCGGGGAGAGGTCAGAGCACGATGGTCACGGGCCCGATCACGGCGGATCCCGCCAGCTGCGAGGAGTTCGGCTACGGACTCGGTCGCCCGGACGGCATCCTCGTCCTGCGGTACCGGTCGATGACCCGGTTGGCGTTCGCCGAGAAGCGGGACGACTTCCTGCACCAGCTCTACTGGTCGCCAGACGGGTTGCTCTCCGCCCGCCACGGTCGGCACACCGACCTCGTCGGCCCGGACGAGGTCTTCTGGGCGCAGCGGGCGGTGACCCACGAGGTGCACACGGCGGATCGGCAGACCGTCTACCGGATCTGCCTGCGCGAGGCACCCGCCGCTCTCGACGGGCTGCGGGCCGGTGTCGCCGCCATCGACGCCGAGGCGGCACGGCTCGTACTCGCGCTCAGCACAGCGGGATACGACGAAGGTGACGCCTCCGACGCCCGCCGCCGCATCATGGCCGGACTGACCCCCCGCCCCGCCGACGGTCGGCACGCCGGGGGTCCGGGCGTCGCGGTGACGGTCGCCGCCGCCCTGACCCACGACCCGGGTGACCCCACCGGACTCGCCGAATGGGCCGACCGCCTGCACGTCAGCGTCAAGACGCTGCAACGCGACTTCGCCCGCGAGTTCGGCATGTCGTACTCGCAGTGGCGCACGAAGCTGCGGCTGCGTGCGTCGCTGGCACTGCTGGAGACCCGGCCGGTCGGCGAGGTGGCCCGCCGCATCGGGTACGCCAGCCCGTCCGCCTTCATCTCCGCCTTCGCCCGGGAGTACGGCTACACGCCGGGTCGCGCCGCCACCATGCGGCGCACCGCCGACATCCCCGGATGATCCCGGCTGAGGGCACCACCCGCGGCTACAGCGGCCCCTGGCTGACACCCATCCACCTACGACAAGGGCCGGCCCTCACCCGAAGGCCGGCCCTTGCGCCTGTCACACAGCACGGGACAAGCTCGGCGAGTTACGGAATGAGGTCAACTGGTGCTGGTGGGAACGGTGCCGAGGCTGACCAACCAGGCCCCTCGGTAGACGACGACGGGTTCGCCGGTGCCGTCCCGGCGAGCGATCACCACGACGTCGAGATCTCCCGGCTCTGTCCGGCTTTCGAGCGAGCGCAGCGAGATCAGCAGGTGCTCCTGGTCCGGCGTGAGGATCACGTTGGCGACCCGCTGGTCGGGGCCGGCACCGGTGGGAACCTCGACCCGGCCGCCGGAGCTGTCGGTCACCAGCAGCCGATCCACCCGCTCGCGTCCGCTCTCGGCGAGAAGGGTGTGCAGCACCGCGCCGTCACCGAGGGTCTCTCGGGGGAAGGTTCCAGGCGGGGCGCTGGTGACCGTACCGTCGGGGCTGAGGGTGAGGGTCTGCTTGCCCGGCTCGAACCACAGCGCCGACAACGCGGCTGTGCCGGTCGGCGGGAGTTCGTGCCTCCACACCGTCACCTCCGACGCCTCCGGCGTGTTCGGGTGGAGGATCGCGGTCGCGGTGGAGAGTCGTACCGACCAGGCGCGGCTGGGGCGGGACACCCGTTGGCCGGTGTCCGGACGGGCCTCCAGCTCGACGACCAGGGCGTGGTCGCCGGAAACCGTCGCGGTGACGGTGCCGGTCACCGGCGGCAGCTCCGCCGGCCGGGCGGGCTGCTCGCCGCTCTGCTCGGTGCCGTCGCCGACCACCGGGGTGACCGCGCCCGACGTCAGGTCGAGTACGGAGAGCCGGCCCTTGCCGGAGCGGGTGTCCACCACGATGGCGCGCCGCCCGTCCGGGGCGAAGGCGACCTCGCCGACCGGGGAGAGCAGGTCACGTACCTCCCCCTTCGGGGTGACCAGGCTGATCCGGCGGGTGCCGGGAACGGTCTGGCGTAGCAGGGCGAACCCGTCGCTGGTGAAGGCCCCGGGGAACTCCGCCCCGCTGACCGTCACGGTGGGCCGGGACTGGCCGGTCCTGGTGTCCGCGATGACGAGCTGCCGAGGGTCCTGGCGGGTGAGCGCGGCGAGGTAGCGGCCGTCGGGTGTGGCGGCGATCGGATACGACGGCAGCTCGACGGCCGGGCTCGCCGCCCCGGACGACAGGTCGATCCCGCCGTACCGGCCGCCCTGCCGGTCCTCCCAGATCACCCCACCCCGGTCGGCGATCTTGCAGAAGGCCTCGACCGCCGGTAGCCCGATCCTGCCGTCGCCGGTCACGGTGAGACAACGGGATGCCGTGATCGACAGCGCGGCATCGACACTGAAGGCCCGATCGGCGTACCCGAAATCAGGCAGCGTGACGTCGCGCAGGCTGCCGTCGACGAGCACGGCGTCACGGCGGTCCTCACCCAGCCCTCGGGCGACGGTCGGGAAACGGGGATCACCACCGAGGGCGACCTGGGCGTGCCGCCGGGCGGGCGTCAGGCCGGCGAGGTCGTCGCCGAACCGTTCCAGCGCGAGCAGCCCGGTCACGTCGTCCGTCACGGGAACCGCCAGCACCGCCGGACCGAGCCCACGCACCTCGGCCGGCACCTGCGCCACTCGGACGGGCAACTCGTCCTGTTCCGCTCCGGTGCAGCTCGTGGCCGTGGTCAGCACCAGCAGTGCAAGCGCAATCGACGCAGTCTGGCGGATAACAGTCATCCGGGCATTGTGATCCCCGTCGGCAAGCCCGCCGCTCCCGGGCGGGGCCCGAGGATTCATGCCCGGCACCGACTGCCGTCCGGTATATGGCCGTTTGCGGGGCGGCCCGATCGGCCGACGGCGCGGAATGATGCTCGGCCGCAGGTCGTTGTACATGGCACACCGCGAGGGCTTCCCCCGCCACGCGGTCTCCCGGAACCCCTGGAATGTGGGGCCGCCCGGGATCGTTACATCCCTCGGACGCCCGAGCACCCCGCCGGGTGTTCCTCTTTCCCCTCGCAGCACCGCGAGCCCCGAACCGGGTTGATTCCTGCTGCGTACCCCCGAACGGAAGGTGTGACTCGATCATGCGTACCACCCTCCTGCGTAAGACCGCCCTGACCGTCGCCGCTGCCGCCACCACCGCCGGTGGCATCGCCGGCCCCGCCGTCGCCGCCTACGCGGCCCCCGCGCCGGCCGCCGCCGCTTCGGTGCAGGCCGACCGCAAGTCCGACGACGAGCGCCAGCTCGACGTGCGCTACGAGGCCCAGCCCAACTTCTACTTCTGCGGCCCGGCCGCCGCCCGCAACGCGCTGAGCGTGCAGGGCAAGAACATCGACGTGTACGACATGGCCAAGCGGATGGGTACCACCGAGGCCGGTACCGACTCCATCAACGACATCACCCCGGTGCTGAACAAGGAGACCGGTAAGGACGTCTACAAGTCGGTGGAGATCCGTGACGCCAAGGCCGCCGAGAAGCATGCCGACAAGCTGCGCGAGGACATCGTGCGGACCGTCGACGACGGCCGTGCCGTGGTCGCCAACATCGCCGGCACCGCCACCGACACCGACGGAGTCGTCCACAGCTTCGAGGGCGGGCACTACGTCAGCGTCACCGGCTACGACGACGAGGGCGAGACGGTGACCATCGCCGACTCGGCCGACCCGGCCAAGGCCTCGTACCGGATGGACGTCGACACCCTCGCCGACTGGATCGCCACCCGCGGCTACTCCGCAGCCTCCTGACGATCCGACAACCGAACACTCGAAGGGCCGACCCCTGCTGGGGTCGGCCCTTCGGTCTGCCGCAAACCGGTCGCCGCGGGTGTGTCACCCTCGCTGGATGAACGACCTGATCTTCCGTACGGCGATCCGTGCCGACCTGCCTACGGTGCTCGACCTGCTCGCCGACGACATGCTGGGACGCACCCGGGACGTCGGCGAGGTCGACGCCACCTACGAGCAGGCGTTCGCGGACATCACCGCCGACCCGCGCAACCACCTCGTGGTCGCCGAGGTCGACGGCGAGGTGGTCGGCTGCATGCAGCTCACCTACATCCCCGGGCTCGGTCGGCACGGCGCCGAACGGCAACTGATCGAGTCGGTTCGGGTTCGCTCCGACCAGCGGGGTCGGGGCCTGGGTCGGCTGATGATGACCTGGGCGATCGAGCAGGCACGGCTGCGTGGCTGCGGCCTGGTGCAGCTCACCACCGACAAGAGCCGCCACGACGCGCACCGCTTCTACCTGGGTCTCGGCTTCGTGGCCAGCCACGAGGGCATGAAGCTCAGTCTCTGACGCCGTCGCCGGTCGGCGGGTCGGCCAGCCGGGGGCGCCCCACCTCGCAGTCGAGGACGCTGGCCCAGAAGCTGGTCAGGACCGAAAGGCTCGAACCGTGGGTCAGGCTCCGCGCGGCCCTGCGGATCAGCCAGAAGTCGCCGTCGGGCAGGACGACCGCCCACCCGATCGGCCCGTCCTCCTCGGTCGCCAGGACCAGCAGTACCGGCTGGCTGACCACCTCGATCTCCGGCAGGTCCGCCACCTCCAGGGACTTCAGTCTCCGCTCCCCGCTCACCGGCTGCTGCCCCGGTTACACCGTCCCACCGCGTGACTGGAGCGAAGCCCCACCCTCGTCGGCGACGGCCGCCGCTGAGGCTGGACCCCCGTGGGGGTGTGCCAGGCAGGCGGACCGCCATAGGCACCAGCCCCATCAGAGCAGGTGGACTCCTCCACCACGTCGATCGCTTCGTCCTTCCGCTGAAACCACTTCCACCGACCCACCCCGAACCTCCCAATGCCAGCGACCAATCTCCTTTCGGGCCAGAATCTGCGCGGGGCGATCGGTCGCGCAACATTCCTCGTGAGACAGTCACCTGGAGACGCTCTTTTCGTTTGCCGATGCGCAGGCCGTCTCACGGCAAGCCCGGTGATGTGTCGGCATGAGACAGAGAGGACGACAGATGACCGAAGTCGGCTCCACGGTGCCCCGCCGGGAACTCGGACGGCTACTCCGCCAGACCCGGGAACAGGCCGGAATCGGTTTGGAAGCCGCCGCCTCGGATCTTGAATGGTCGCGGGCCAAGATGTATCGAATCGAATCGGGGCAGACTCCGATCCGTGCGCTGGACGTCGAGCAGATGTGCCGGCTCTACGGCGCCTCGCCGGAGATGTCAGAGGTCCTGGTCAGCCTCGCTAAGGAGTCCAAGAGCAAGGGTTGGTATCACGCCTACGGTGACGTGATCCCCCGATGGTTCCAGCTGTACGTGGGGCTTGAGTCCGCCGCGACCCGCATCCGCACCTACGAGCAGAGCCTGGTTCCTGGGCTGCTACAGACTCCCGAGTACACGACAGCCGTCGCGAAGTGCCGACCGGACATCACCGATGACGAGGTCGCGAAACTCATCGAGTTACGGCTGGAACGACAACGCATTCTCACGAGGCAGCGTCCGGCCGCGCCCACGCTGGACGTGATCCTCGACGAGGGTCTTCTGCACAAGAACGTGCCCGGCATGTCTCGGCAGATCGACAAGCTGATCGAGGCCAGCGAGGCACCCAATGTGACTGTCAGAATCGCTTCGCTTGGCGGCAAGCTCAACCGTGCCGCCGTCGCCGGCAGTTTCGTGATCCTGGACTTCCCCGCCAAAGGTGCTCGATCAGCCGAACCAACTACCGTGTACCACGAAAGTCTCTCCGGCGCGTTGTACCTTGATCGTCTAGATGAGGTCCGAGCGTACGCCGAGGTGTGGAACCAACTCAGCGCAACAGCGCTGAACAGCGAGGAATCCCGCACGCTCCTGCGACGAGTCAAGGAGAGGCATCATGACTGACCTGCGCAGTGCGACCTGGCGCAAGGCCACTTACAGCAGCGACCAGGGGAACTGTGTCGAGGTGGCCGACGATCTTGGTGGCGTCGTGGGGGTGCGGGACAGCAAGGACATCACCGGGCCGGTGCTGCTGTTCGCCCCCACTCAGTGGCGGTCCTTCGTCGAGACCATCAAGGCCGACCGCCTCTCGTAGCCCCCGAGCCGCACCCCGAGCCACCGAGTCCTCCGCACTCCGCAAGATCGCGCTCGATGTGGGATCGAGTGGTCTCGGAGCGAATCAAGGCCACTCGATCCTGGATCGAGCGCGATCTTCAAAGCGGGCCCCACGCGGAAGAAGGGGTGTGTCGGTCAGCGGGGACGGTCGCGGTCCTTGGAGGGTTGGACCCGCTTCGGTTCACCCGGCATCTTCGGATGATCCGGGGGGTAGGGCAGGTCGCCCTCGCCGGCGGCGGCGTCCCGCTCGGCCCACTCCAGCAGCGGGGTGATGTCCCACTCGGTGTCGTCGATGCCGGCGTGCGGGTCACCCTGCTCGGCCAGCCGCTGCGGGACCGTACCCAGGTTGAAGTCGTCCGGGTCGACCTCGGGCAACTCGTCCCAGGTGACCGGGGTGGAGACGGTGGCCCGGGCGTTGGCCCGCAGCGAGTACGCGCAGGCGATGGTGCGGTCCCGGGCCATCTGATTGAAGTCGACGAAGACCCGTTCGCCGCGTTCCTCCTTCCACCAGGCGGTGGTGACCAGGTCGGGGCGGCGGCGGGCCAGCTCCCGGGCCAGGGCGATGGTGGCCCGGCGTACCTCGACGAAGGTCCACCGTGGCTGGATGCGCAGGTAGACGTGGACTCCCCGCCCGCCGGAGGTCTTCGGCCAACCGGGCACGCCCAGCTCGTCGAGGATGGCCCGCAACTCGGCGGCGGCGGTTACGGCGTGGGCGAAGTCGGTGCCGGGCTGCGGGTCGAGGTCGATCCGCAGCTCGTCGGGGCGGTCCGGGTCGGCGGCACGCACCGGCCACGGGTGGAACACGACAGTGCCCATCTGCGCCGCCCAGGCCACATGGGCCAGATCCGCCGGGCAGAGCTCCGCGGCCGTACGCCCACTGGGGAAGGTGATCTCGCTGGTCCGCACCCAGGGCGGCACCCCCCGGGTCGGCACCCGCTTGGAGAAGAAGGCCTCCCCCTCGATGCCGTCCGGGAAGCGTTGCAGGGTGGTCGGCCGTTCGCGCAGGGCACGCATGATGCCCTCGCCCACCGCCAGGTAGTAGCCGAAGACGTCGGCCTTGGTGAAGCCGCGCTTCGGAAAGATCACCCGGTCCGGGCTGGACAGCCGTACGGTGTGTCCGGCGACCTCGATCTCCTGGACCGCCGCCTTCGTGCCTGCCATTTCGCGACCATATGCGATGGGTCCGACGTTCGACGTACCGTTGACGGGTGAGTCTTCCCGACAGTGAACTGCCCCGCACCGAGGACGAGTGGCGGGTCCGGCTCAGCCCCGAGGAGTTCCGGGTGCTGCGCGAGCACGGCACGGAGCCCGCCTGGACCGGCGAGTACGTCGACACCAAGACCCCCGGCATGTACCACTGCCGGGCCTGCGGTGCCGAGTTGTACCCCAGTGACACCAAGTTCGACTCGCACTGCGGGTGGCCGAGCTTCGACGACGCCATCCCGGGTGCGATCAAGGAGATCGAGGACAACTCCCTGGGTATGCGGCGCACCGAGATCCGCTGCGGCCGCTGCGACAGCCACCTGGGGCACGTCTTCCGGGGCGAGGGCTTCACCCCGAAGAACACCCGCCACTGCGTGAACTCGCTGTCGATCCGCCTGGACCCCAGCACCTCCTGACCCGGTCAGGCCGCCGCCGGGTGGGTGGCCAGCATCGTGACCTGGGCGGTACGGGACTGCTCGATGCGTCGGGCCAGGTCGCGTACCCCCTTCTCGGTGCCGGCCGCCCGGTGGGCGCGGGCCAGGTCGGCGGCGGCCCGCTGGTGGGCACCGAGCACCTCGATCAACACCTTGTCGACCTCGCCGTCCTCGGCGTCGCGCAGCCGGGCCAACTGGTCCGGGCCGGCGCCGTGGCCGGTGTGGTCGTCGGCGCGGGCGCTGCGTCCGGCCTGCGCCAACCAGCGGCGTACGGTGGCCAGTTCGTCGGCCTCGGTCACCTCGATGGCGGCGACCAGGGTACGCAGTTTCGGGTCGGTCAGCCGGTCGTGCACCAGCCGGACGATCCGCAGGGTCTGCTCGGTGTGCCCGGCCGTCATCGACAGGTACAGCAGGTCGACGCCGGTCATGTCGGTGGCCGTCGGGGCACCGGGACCATCCGGCCCGGGTGCGTCGCGGGCGGGTGACGCCGCCCGGCCAGCGGTGTCGGCCGCCGAGGCGGAGGAAGTCGCGGTCGGCGGTGCCGACCCGCCGCCGGGCTGCTCGCCGCCACAGCCGGTGGCCGACAGCACGAGGGTCAGGGTCAGCGCCGCCCGGAGCAGGGCCGAGGGCAGGTGCGGCCTTGACCGGCCGCACCTGCCACTGCTCAGACCAGGGTCCACAGCGCTGGTACGTTCGGCGGCTCCCAACCGGCGATCGCGGTGTGCGCCTGCCGGCACCGGTACGCCCGACCGCCGTAGGTGACCTGGTCACCGACGGCGTACGCGCGGCCGGCGGTCCAGGTGCCCCCTGCCGGCGGGTTGGTGGTCGGGGCCGGGCTGGGCGACGGCGGCGGGGTGGTCGGGCCCGGGGTGGTCGGAGTCGGGCCCGGTGGTGGGGTGCCGCCACCGCCGATCTGCAGATCTATGCAGGAGTAGAAGGCGTTGGCGGTGTCGGCGATGTTCCAGACGGCCAGCACCTTCTGGCGACCGGAGTAGCCGGACAGGTTGACGCTGTGCGAGACCGTGGGGCCCGGCTGGCGTCCGCCGCCGCTGAACACGGCGACCCGGGTGTTGCCGATGAAGTACTCCCAGTCGCGGGTGGCGTGCATCGCGGTGTTCACCCAGGTGAAGGTGACCGTGGTGCCGACCGAGGTGGCGGGCCAGCCCCGGCTGTCGTCGTTGAGGACGGCGAAGTGGGAGATGTTGGCGTGGCAGGTACGCAGCCCCTTGGGGCCTTCGACACTCTGCGGCTCCCAGCGGATCTGCCCGCAGTCGGGCACCCGGTTCTGGGCGCAGAGAGCCTGCCGGCTGGGCGGTGACGAGACGTAACCGTGGGCCTGGGCCGGGGTGGCGACGGCCAGGGTGGAGATCATGGCGCCGGTCGTGGCCAGGGCGAGGGTGAGTCTTCGACGCATGGCGGCACTCCTTCTCGGCGTGTTGCCTGGTGAGGTGCCACCAACATAATTTAAACATTGTTAACAGTAAAGACTGCTATCAATAAAAGGGGCTCACAGCATCAGCAGGCCACCCTGGTCGTCGACCCGGTCGGCGGACTCGTCGTCGAACCACAGCCCACCGGTGGCCAGGTAGCGGAAGCGGTGCCGCCCCGGCCCCAGTCGTACGGTCACCGTCCGGGTGCCGTCACGCCGGGCCACCAGCACGTGCTCACCGGGCCGCCAGCCGTTGAAGGACCCGACCACGCTGACCGTGCCGGGCGGGGTGTCCCGGGGGAGGCAGAAGGTGACCCGGGTCTGACTGCCGAACAGCCGGTTGCGCTTGATCATTGTTCCTCCCGGTTCGGATGCTCCACCGAAAGGCGGCGGCCGGGCCGCCGCCTCCGGCCAGGTCACTGGGTACAACGGCGCACCCGTGACCGGCGACACGCCGCCCCGTACGGGTGTCGTGCGCCGGTTCCCACCGGCCCGGCCGCCGACCTGCCGCACCCTGGGCAGGACACCGGCTAGCGAAGGGATGTGCGTCGTGGCGACGTGCGAGGTCTGCGGAAACGACTACTGGTTGGCCTTCGAGGTACGCACCGTCAGCGGCGACGTGCACACCTTCGACAGCTTCGAGTGCGCCGCGCACAAGCTGGCCCCGATCTGTGAACACTGCCAGGTGAAGATCGTCGGGCACGGCGTGGAGGTGTCCGGACGCTTCTTCTGCTGCGGCCACTGCGCCCGAGCGGTCGAGGCCGAGCACGGCGCCCAGATCCGCGACGCGGTAGGCGCCCGCCCCGCCTGACCGACACCCGCCCCGCCGCCCCGAGCACCCGAGCGAACGGGCACCTGCGACAGTAGAGGGCCGGGCGACGCCCTAACCTGGGCCGATGCCGAGCAC
This sequence comes from Micromonospora sp. DT229, assembly GCF_049844505.1. Taxonomy (NCBI): domain Bacteria; kingdom Bacillati; phylum Actinomycetota; class Actinomycetes; order Micromonosporales; family Micromonosporaceae; genus Micromonospora; species Micromonospora sp. DT229. The sequence continues at coordinate 373,777 of NZ_JBNCLD010000006.1, forward strand.
GCAACTACGGATCGCCGGCTTCGCCGATCTGGACGCCCGCACCTTCCACGACCTGGTGCGGCTGCGCATCGACGTGTTCGTGGTCGAGCAGGAGTGCGCGTACCCGGAACTCGATGGACGCGACCTCGAACCCGGCACCCGACACCTCTGGCTGGCGCGCGACGGCGCCGTCCTGGCGTACCTGCGGATTCTGGCCGACCCCGACGGGGTGGCCCGGATCGGTCGGGTGGTGGTGGCGCCCTCGGCACGCGGCGCCGGGTATGCCGGGCGGTTGCTGGCCGCGGCGCTGGCGGAGATCGGCGACCTGCCGTGCGTGCTGGAGGCCCAGTCTCACCTGGTCGACTTCTACGCCCGACGCGGGTTCACCGTCAGTGGCCCGGAGTACGTCGAGGACGGCATCCCGCACACCCCGATGCGCCGCGACCCCTGAGAGCCGACCAGGGTGATTGACGGATGGCGATGTTTTGTGACATTCTTCCGCACGGAGCCACACCGCAGTGCCACGCGGACCGGCGCGGGAGAGGCAACTCCCGGGCGTTCGGGCGATGTCGCAATCCGACGACTCCCCCTGGGGGCTCCATCCATGTCCAGAATGCTCAAACCCGCCAGGCTGGCCGGCCTGCTCGCCACCGCGGCAGCCGCCACCCTGCTCGTCTCCGCCGCCTTGGTCAACTCCGCCTCCGCACACGGCTCGGTCGTCAACCCCGGAGCCCGCGCCTACAGCTGCTGGGAGCGCTGGGGTGGCGACCACATGAACCCTCGGATGGCCACCGAGGACCCGATGTGTTGGCAGGCCTGGCAGGCCAACCCGCAGGCCATGTGGAACTGGAACGGCCAGTTCCGTGAGGGCGTTGGCGGCAACCACCAGGCCGCCATCCCGGACGGCCAGCTCTGCTCGGGCGGCCGCGCCGAGGGTGGGCGCTACAACGCCCTGGACACCGTCGGCGCCTGGCGGACCACCCAGGTCTCCAACAGCTTCCGGCTGAAGTTCTTCGACCAGGCCAGCCACGGGGCCGACTACATCCGGGTGTACGCCACCCGGCAGGGCTTCGACGCGCTGACCAAGCCGCTGGCCTGGTCCGACCTGGAACTCGTCGGGCAGATCGGCAACACGCCGGCCTCCCAGTGGCAGCGTGAGGTCGACGGCGTCTCCATCGAGATCCCGGTGAACGCGCCGGGCCGCAGCGGCCGGCACATCATCTACACCATCTGGCAGGCCAGCCACTTCGACCAGTCGTACTACCACTGCAGCGACGTGCAGTTCGGTGGCAGCACCAACCCGCCGCCCACCACGCCGCCGCCGACCACTCCCCCGCCCACGACCCCGCCGCCCACCACTCCGCCGCCCACCACTCCGCCGCCGGCGGCGGGTGCCTGCTCGGCGACGTACCAGGTGACCAACACCTGGTCCGGTGGCTTCCAGGGTGAGGTGACGGTGACCGCGGGCAACGCGGCGATCCGCGGCTGGCGAGTGACCTGGACGTACGCCAACGGCCAGCAGGTCAGCCAGGCCTGGAACGCCACGCTCAGCTCCAGCGGATCCACGGTGACCGCCACAAATGTCGGCTACAACGGCAGCCTCGGCTCGGGAGCCAGCACCACCTTCGGCTTCCTGGCCTCCGGCTCCGGTGCCAGCGCACCCACGCTGACCTGTACGGCCACCGCCTGATCCCGGGTGGGGCCGCGTCCATCTCCCTCGGGCGCGACCCCACCCGGCTGGCCGACGGGCCGACGCTGACGCGTCGGCCCGTCGGCACCGGTGAGTTAACAGGGGGCCCTTGCTATGCACGAGGCGTTAACAAGGTGCCCTTCCTTTCACGCCAGGGCGGTGACGATGTCGGCGATGGAGCGACGGCGGCCGGTGTAGAAGGGCACTTCCTCGCGTACGTGCAGCCGGGCCCGGGAGGCGCGCAGGTCCCGCATCAGGTCCACGATCCGGTGCAGTTCGTCGGCCTCGAAGGCCAGCATCCACTCGTAGTCGCCGAGGGCGAACGAGGCCACCGTGTTGGCGCGTACGTCCGGGTAGCCCCGGGCCATCTGGCCGTGCTCGGCGAGCAGTTCCCGCCGCTCGGCGTCCGGCAGCAGGTACCAGTCGTACGAGCGGACGAAGGGGTAGACGCACAGGTAGGCGCGGGCCTGCTCACCGGCGAGGAAGGCCGGGATGTGGCTCTTGTTGAACTCGGCCGGCCGGTGCAGCGCCATCTGCGACCAGACCGGGGTCATCGCCCGCCCCAGGGTGGTACGCCGGAACCGCAGGTAGGCGTCCTGGAGGGCGTCGCTGGACGAGGAGTGCCACCAGATCATCAGGTCGGCGTCGGCGCGCAGCCCGGCCACGTCGTACGTGCCCCGGACCACCACGTCCTTGCCGGCCAGTTCCTCGATCAGGGACTCGACCTCGCCGGTGACGTTGTCGCGCAGCGAGGGCAGCGGTGCGCTGGCCCGGAACACCGACCACATGGTGTAGCGGATGGTGGAGTTGAGTTCATTCAGGCGGGCCGCGTTGCTCTGCTCGGTCATCTCGCCGATCCTCCCAATGCTGTGATGATCTCCTCGGCCGCTGTCTCGCCGGAGCGGATGCAGACCGGGATGCCCACCCCGTCGTAGCCGGCTCCGGCCAGGGTCAACGTCGGATGCGCCGCCCGCAGGACGGCCCGCGCGGCCGCGATCCGGTCCAGGTGGCCCGGGGTGTACTGCGGCAGCGCACCGCCCCAACGCTGCACATGCCCGGCGATCGGGGCGGGCAGCGGGGTGCCGATCACGGCGGAGACCTCCCGGTGCACGGTGGCGGCCAGGTCCTCGTCGGGGCGCTGGAGTTGGGCCTCGTCGCCGTAGCGGCCCACCGAGGCACGTACCAGGGCCACCCCGTCGTCCCGCCGCAGGTGCCCCCATTTGGTGGTGAAGAAGGTGGATGCCTTGATCAGCAGTCCCTCGGTGCTGGGCACCAGGAAACCGGAGAGCTGCGGCAGGGTCGCCTCGGGCAGGGCCAGGGTGACCAGGGCGACGCTGGCGTAGTCCAGTCCGCCGATGCTCCCCGCGACCGCCTCGGCGACCTCGGTCAGCAGTCGGGCCGCCGGTCGGGCCGGTACCGCCAGCACCACCGCGTCGACCTCGACGTGCTCCGGGTCGCGGGTCGGTCCGACCGTGAGCCGCCAGCCGGTGCCGGTGGGGGTCAGCTCCCGTACCGCCGCGTTGGTGCGGATGGTGGCCCCGCTGGCCGTGGCCGCGGCCTCGACCAGGGTGCTCAGCCCGCCGTCGAGGGTGCCGAAGACCGGTTCGCCGGTGGCCCGGGGTGCGGCGGCCTGCGCGGTCCGGACCGCGTCGAGCAGGGTGTGTCGGGTGCGGGCGGCGCGGGCCAGGGCGGGCATGGTGGTGACCAGGGAGAGATCGTCGGCCCGGCCGGCGTACACGCCGCCGAGCATCGGGTCGACCAGTCGGTCGACCACCTCGTCGCCGAACCGGGCCCGGACCAGTGCGCCGACGGAGATGTCCTCGGTGGCACCCAGCAGCGGGGCACCGCCGTCGCGGTCGGCCTCCGGCGTCGGCCGGGCCACCGTCGCCACCTTGTCCAGATCCCCGGGTACGCCGACAAGCGTCCCGCCGGGGATCGGCCGCAACCCGCCGTCGACGGCCAGGGCCGCCTGCCCGACGGTGGGGTGCACGATCCGCGCCCCCAGCCCGAGGCGGTGGATCAGGCGTACCGCCGCCGACTCTCCGCCGGCCGGGTCGCGCATCAGGAAGGACTCCGCGCCGAACTCCACCGGCCCGCCGGCCAGCTCACCGGTACGCAGCTTGCCGCCGAGCAGGCCGGACTGCTCGTACACGGTGATCTCCGTGTCGGCGGGAGCCTGGTCGCGCAACCGGACCGCGGCGGCCAGCCCGGCGATGCCGCCGCCGACCACGGCCACCCGCCAGCGCGTCGTCATGGCGGTCAGGCCCCCTCGGCGGGCCGGGCGGACAGTTCGTGCACCAGGGCGACCACCCGGGTGAGCACCTCCGGGTCGGTCTCCGGCAACACCCCGTGCCCCAGGTTGAACACGTGCCCCGGCGCGGCCCGACCCTGGTCGAGGATGCGGCGCACCTCGGCCTCGATGACCGGCCAGGGGGCGAACAGCAGGCACGGGTCCAGGTTGCCCTGCACGGCCTTGTCGGGCCCGATCCGGCGGGTCGCGACGTCCAGCGGGGTACGCCAGTCGACCCCGACCACGTCGGCCCCGGCCTCACCCATCGCGCCGAGCAGTTCGGCGGTGCCCACCCCGAAGTGGATCCGGGGCACCCCCGCCTCGGCCAGCCCGGAGAGCACGGCGGTCGAGTGCGGCAGCACGAACCGGCGGTAGTCGGCCTCGGAGAGCGCCCCGGCCCAGGAGTCGAAGAGCTGCACCGCGCTGACGCCGGCGGCGATCTGCACCCGCAGGAACGCCAGGGTCACCTCGGCGAGCCGCCCGGCCAGGGCGTGCCACAGCTCGGGGTCGCCGTACATCAGGGCCTTCGTCTTGACGTGGTTCCGCGACGGCCCGCCCTCGACCAGGTAGCTGGCCAGGGTGAACGGCGCACCGGCGAAGCCGATCAGCGGGGTGTCGCCCAGCTCCTTGACCAGCATCCGGACCGCCTCGTCGACGTACGGGACGTCGTCGCGGTCGATCAGCCGGATCCGCTGCACGTCGGCGGCGGTACGCACCGGCTCGGCCACCACCGGTCCGGTGCCCGGCACGATGTCCAGGTCGATCCCGGCGGCGGCGACCGGGACCACGATGTCGCTGAACAGGATCGCCGCGTCCACCCCGTGCCGGCGTACCGGCTGGAGGGTGATCTCGGTGACCAGGTCGGGTCGGCGGCAGGACTCCAGCATCGCCACGTTGGCCCGGATCTCGCGGTACTCCGGCAGCGACCGACCGGCCTGGCGCATGAACCAGACCGGAGTGTGCGGGACGGGCCGACGACGACACGCCCGCACGAAGGGCGAGTCGGCGGGCCCGCCGGGGCGGGAGGCGTCGTCTCGGGCAGCGGCGCCCGTGGTGTCGGTGGTCATCGCGGCAATCGTGCCACGCTCCGGGTGACCGCTATCGGGCGGTCGCAGAGTTTGGCTGGTTTGAATAAATTGCGCCAACGAAGTGCGTCGATAGATCCGCAGGGCGCGACCCGCAGCCTGGACGGCCGGGGCAGCGGCTCCGGTTCGTGATCGTCGGCGCGCCGTCCGGGCGCAGCGACCGACAGCGGCTTAGGCTGCGGACATGGCCCCCCCGATCGCGCTTCCGGACACCTTCGCCCGCGCGGTCGCCGGGCTCCGGTCGGCGACGCCCCGGCCGGAGATCCACCTGGAGGAGGTCGGTGCACCCCAGCGGCTCGCGCCGTACGCCTTCGCGCTGTCCGCCTCGGTGCTGCGCGACGGTGACGAGGTGGCCGCCGGGCGACTGATCCTCCTGCACGACCCGGCCGGGCACGAGGCCTGGCAGGGCACTCTGCGCCTGGTCACCTACGTGACGGCCGAGTTGGAAGACGACCTGGCTGCGGACCCACTGCTGCCGGGGGTCGGCTGGACCTGGCTCACCGATGCCCTCGACGCCCAGCAGGCGGGTTACCGGGCGATCGGCGGGACGATCACCCAGACGATGTCGAACCGGTTCGGGGATCTGGCCGGCCCTCCGGCGACCGCCGACATCGAGATCCGCGCCTCGTGGACTCCGACCGATGCCGACCTCACCGCCCATCTGTACGCCTGGTGCACCCTGCTCGCCTCCACCGCCGGCCTGCCGCCACCCGGGGTGACCGCCCTGCCGGAGCGCCGGGCCGCCACGGCCGGCTGAGTCGACCCGGCCGACTGAGTCGACACGCGGCGGGGGCGGGTGCGCGCGGTGTGTTCCGCTTCCGCACTAGGGTTGTCAGGTGACCGACGAACCACCCCTGCGCCGTCGGGCCGCCGCAAGCCGTACGGGAAACGACATCGAGACCCCGCCGTCGGCCCGGCCGGAGCCGTCGGACGCGGGGACCGAACCCACCGGCAACGAGTCCGTGCCGCTGACCGCCCCACGTGAGGGCACCCCTGAGCCGGTGACCGTGCCGGAGCAACTGGCCGAGGTGGTGGCCCGATTCGCGGGCGGCAGCGGGCCGGTGGCCCTGGACGCCGAACGCGCCTCGGGCTACCGCTACAGCCAGCGGGCCTACCTCGTGCAGTTGCGGCGCAGCGGCGCTGGTACCGCCCTGATCGACCCCCTGCCCCTGCCCGACCTGAGTGCCCTGGACGCCGCGATCGCGGACACCGAGTGGGTGTTGCACGCGGCCAACCAGGATCTGCCCTGCCTCGCCGAACTCGGGCTGCGCCCGCGTCGGCTGTTCGACACCGAGTTGGCCGCCCGGCTGGCCGGATTCGAGCGGGTGGGGCTGGCCGCCCTCACCGAGCATCTGCTCGGCTACAGCCTGGAGAAGCACCATTCGGCGGCGGACTGGTCCAGCCGGCCGTTGCCGGAGTCCTGGCTGACCTACGCCGCCCTGGACGTGGAACTGCTGACCGATCTGCGCGACGCCCTGGACGCGGAACTGACCCGGCAGGGCAAGTCGCAGTGGGCGGCGGAGGAGTTCGCCGCCCTGGTGCAGGCCGGTACCCGCCCGCCCCGAGTACGCGCCGAGCCCTGGCGCCGCACCTCCGGCATCCACCGGGTACGCGGTGCGCGGGCGCAGGCCCGGGTCCGGTCCCTGTGGTACGCCCGCGACCAGATCGCGGCCCGCCGGGACTCGGCCCCGGGTCGGGTGCTGCCCGACTCGGCCATCGTGGCGGCGGCCGAACTGGACCCCAAGGACGAGAAGACCCTGCTCACCCTGCCCGGGTTCGGTGGCCGGTCGGTACGCCGGCTGGCCCGGACCTGGCTGGCGGCGCTGGAGGACGCCCGGCAGTTGCCGGACGAGGATCTGCCGGCGGCACCGACCGTGGAGGGCCCACCCCCGCCGCACCGCTGGGCCGAACGGGACCCGGCCGCCGCCGCCCGGCTGGCCCGCAGCCGCGAGGTGGTCCTGCGGGTGGCCGGAGAGCACAATCTGCCGCCGGAGAACCTGATCTCCCCCGACTCGATCCGCCGACTCGCCTGGCAACCCCCGGAGGAGATCACCGAAGCCACGGTCGCGGACGCCCTGCGCGCCCTCCACGCCCGCGAATGGCAGATCACCCTCCTCCTCCCCGCCCTGGCCGAAGCCCTCCTCCCCACCTGACCCCTCCCCCTTTCTCTGTTGATCAAGAGGTTTGCGTCAACGACACGCCGTACGCAGACGCAAACCTCTTGATCAACGGGGTGAAGGGCAGGGTGGGCGGCGGGTGGGGTGAGTGTGGGCTGGGCCACAGGGTGGGGTGGGGCGGGGATAGTTACTGACGGGTAGCATTCGGGGAAATGCCAGTGCCGGCTAGGAGGCTCCAGTGCCCCGTGAAGTTCGGGATGTCGTCTTCGTCGACGGCGTCCGTACCCCCTTCGGTAAGGCGGGTGGCATGTACGCCAACACCCGCGCCGACGACCTGGTGATTCGATGCATCCGGGAGTTGCTGCGCCGCAACCCGCAACTGCCGCCGGAGCGGGTCGAGGAGGTGGCCATCGCCGCCACCACCCAGATCGGTGACCAGGGACTGACCATCGGCCGTACCGCCGCCCTGCTGTCGGGCCTGCCCAAGACCGTTCCCGGCTTCGCCATCGACCGGATGTGCGCCGGGGCGATGACCGCCGTGACCACCGTCGCCAGCGGCATCGCCGTGGGCGCGTACGACGTGGCGATCGCCGGCGGTGTCGAGCACATGGGCCGCCACCCGATGGGCGAGGGCGTAGACCCCAACCCGCGCATCGTCGCCGAGAAGCTCGTCGACCCGTCCGCGCTGGTCATGGGCGCCACCGCGGAGAACCTGCACGACCGGCTGCCGCACATCACCAAGGAGCGCACGGACGCCTTCGCGCTCGCCTCGCAGCAGAAGACCGCCAAGGCGTACGCCAACGGCAAGCTCCAGGACGACCTGGTGCCGGTGGCCATCCGGGACGAGGAAGGCGGCTGGGGCCTGGCCACGGCCGACGAGGCCCCCCGGGACACCTCGCTGGAGAAGCTGGGCAGCCTCAAGACCCCCTTCCGGCCGCACGGCAAGGTCACCGCGGGCAACGCCGCCGGCCTGAACGACGGCGCCACCGCCAGCCTGCTGGTCGCCGAGGACGTCGCCCGCGAGCTGGGCCTGCCGATCGCCATGCGCCTGGTGTCGTACGGCTTCGTCGGTGTCGAACCCGAGGTGATGGGGGTAGGCCCGATCCCCTCGACGGAGAAGGCCCTGCGCATCGCCGGGCTGACCATCGACGACATCGGCCTGTTCGAGCTGAACGAGGCCTTCGCCGTGCAGGTGCTCGCCTTCCTGGACCACTTCGGCATCGCCGACGACGACCCGCGGGTCAACCAGTGGGGCGGCGCGATCGCCATCGGTCACCCGCTGGCCTCCTCGGGCGTACGGCTGATGACCCAGCTCGCCCGGCAGTTCGCCGAGCACCCCGAGGTCCGCTACGGCCTCACCGCCATGTGCATCGGCATCGGCATGGGCGGCACCGTGATCTGGGAGAACCCGCACTGGGAGGGTGGAGACAAGTGAGCCTCACCGCACCGAACGAGGTGGTCACCCGGGCCCTGCTGCGCCAGGTGAACGTACCGGGGCTGGACCGCCCGGCCGCCCTGATCACCCTCGACAACGGATTCGACCACACCAAGCCGAACACCTTCGGCCCCGGCGGACTGGCCAGCCTGGACGAGGCGATCAGCGCCGCCCTGGCCGCCGAGCCGGCGTTCATCGCGGTCACCGGCAAGCCGTACATCTTCTGTGTCGGCGCGGACATCACCAACCTGCCGCTGCTGGCCGACCGGGAGCAGGCGCTGGCCATCGGGCAGCTGGGCCACCGGGTCTTCGCCCGGCTCAAGGACAGCCAGATCCCGACCTTCGCCTTCGTCAACGGCGCGGCGATGGGCGGCGGCCTGGAACTGGCCCTGCACTGCCACTACCGGACCCTGTCCGCCGGTGCCGCAGCCCTGGCGCTGCCGGAGGTCTCCCTGGGTCTGATCCCGGGCTGGGGTGGCACCCAGTTGCTGCCGAACCTGATCGGCATCCCGGCGGCCACCCAGGTGATCATCCAGAACCCGCTGATGCAGAACAAGATGCTCAAGCCCAAGCAGGCCGCTGAGCTGGGCATCGCCGATGTGCTGCTGGAGCCGGCCGACTTCGTGGAGCGGTCCCTGGAATGGGCCGCCGGAGTCGTCCGGGGCGAGGTCACCGTGACCCGGCCCGAGGTCGACAAGGACATGTGGGCCGGGGTGCTCTACTTCGCCCGGCAGACCCTCGACCAGCGGCTGCACGGCGCGGTCCCGTCCGCGTACAAGGCGTTGGATCTGCTGGAGACGGCGAAGGACGCCGACTTCGCCACCGGCACCGCCGCCGAGGACGAGGCCCTGGCCGACCTGATCTTCTCCGAGGAGTTGCGCAGCGGCCTGTACGCCTTCGACCTGGTGCAGCGGCGGGCCAAGCGCCCGGCCGGGGCACCGGACAAGGGCCTGGCCCGCCCGGTGACCAAGGTGGGCATCGTCGGCGCCGGCCTGATGGCCAGCCAACTGGCGTTGCTGTTCGCCCGCCGCCTCCAGGTGCCGGTCGTCATGACCGACCTGGACCAGGCCCGGGTGGACAAGGGTGTGGGCTACGTGCACACCCAGATCGAGAAGCAGGTCAGCAAGGGCCGGATGGACAAGGGTACGGCCGCCAAGCTGTACGGCCTGGTCAGCGGCTCGGTTGACAAGTCGGCGTTCGCCGACGCGGACTTCGTCATCGAGGCGGTCTTCGAGGACCTGAACGTCAAGAAGCAGGTCTGGGCCGAGCTGGAGAAGATCGTCAAGCCGGAGGCGGTGCTGGCGACGAACACCTCCTCGCTGTCCATCACGGCGATGGCGGCGGAGCTGGAGCACCCGGAGCGGGTGGTCGGCTTCCACTTCTTCAACCCGGTCGCCGTCCTGCCGCTGCTGGAGATCATCCGGGGCGAGCGGACCGACGACGCCACCCTGGCCACCGCCTTCGCGGTCGGCAAGCAGCTGAAGAAGTCCTCCGTGCTGGTCGCGGACGCACCGGCCTTCGTGGTCAACCGGCTGCTCACCCGCTTCCTCGGGTCGATCTTCGCTGCGGTGGACGCGGGCACCCCGCTGGAGGTGGCCAACCGCGCGGTGGACCCGCTGGGTCTGCCGATGCGTCCGCTGGCCCTGCTCCAACTGGTCGGCCCGGCCGTGGCGTACCACGTGGGCGGCACCCTGCACGCCGCCTTCCCGGACCGCTTCGGCCTGAGCGAGAACCTCAAGCGGATCGCCGACTCCGGTCAGCCGATCGTCGTCGACGACGAGATCAACACCGAGGTGGCGAAACTTCTGGTGGTCGGTGACCAGCCGCTCACCGAGGATGAGGTACGCCGTAACGCGCTGGACGCGCTGGCGCAGGAGATCCGGCTGATGCTCGACGAGGGTGTCGTGGCACAGGCGCAGGACATCGACCTGTGCATGATCCTCGGTGCCGGTTGGCCGTTCCACCTGGGCGGCGTCACGCCGTACCTGGACCGGACCGGCACCAGCGAGCGGGTGACCGGCCAGCGGTTCCTGCCGCCGGGAGTGGCCAGCCTGGCCGGCTGACCCACACCCGAGAACACCGGATCGCGGTGGTCGCCCGTCTGGGCGGCCACCGCGATCTCGTTCTGGTGGCTCCTGCGACGCGAATCTGAGGGCCGTACCGCAGTTTCCTGAGAATTCACTGAGTGGCCAACGACTCAATTATCGACACCCAGAGAAACCGCTTGAACACTCTCCGATCAGGTCCGCCGTCAACCACTTTCCACCGATGGACACAGACCTCGGATCCGCCTCGATACCCTCACTTGCACCTCCAGAAACATAGATGTGACATCGATCACAGCATATGCAGCTCGGGTAGTCGGTCTGCATATTCGCAGTACCTTGGGGGTAGTTGACCTCGCATGAGAGCAGGACAATCACCCAGGGTAACGGATGGATGACATGACGAATCTGGTGGAAGCACCGGCTTATCAACGCAAGAGGCTGAGCCGTCTGCTCATGCGTACGCGACGAACGACCGGGCTTACCCAGCAGCAGGTTGCGGCCGAATTGCGCTGGTCCCAGTCAAAGGTGACTCGGATCGAGAGCGGCGATGTTGGGATTTCTCATACCGACCTACTCGCCCTCCTGTCTCTCTATCGAGTCGCCGACGATGTCACCGTCGGCGAGTGCACGAGAATGGCGGACATCGCCCGACGACCAAGCCTCCCCCAGATGAGCAACGTCCATTCGAAAGCCTTCCGCGAATACCTCGAAAACGAACAGATCGCACAGACACTGCACTCCTTCGAGCCCTTCTACGTACCCGGACTCTTGCAGACGCCGAGGTATCGGATCGCAGTGCTCGAAAGCGACTACCAGTTTCCGCTCCTCAGTCCCGAAGAACAGGAAGAACTGAAACAGCGCATATCCCAGAAAGTCGAGGTGATGCTCTGGCGCCAACGAGTTCTAACCAGTGAGGGCTCCCTGGCAAAAGCAAATTTCATCGTGGACGAGGCGGTGATTCGACGCATGGTCGGCGCGGAGGTCGGTGACACCAGCATCATGCGGGAGCAGCTCATGCACCTGAAGGCAGTAGCGAAGAACCCCAAGGTTGATCTTCGGGTGGTCCCGTTCAGTAGCGGCGCGCACCTCGGGATGGGACAGTCCTCGTACGTTCTCCTGGAGTTCTCCAACATCGACGATCCGACTCTTCTCTACGAGGAGAGTGCCACCGGTGAACTCACCACCCGAGAAGACGAGGAACGCATCAAGGCCGTCGGATCATCATTCGAGAGTCTCCAATCCCGTGCCGTCACGGGCGCCGCCCTCCAAAACCTGCTAGACGACGCCCTCGCCGCCCTGTAGACGACCCAGAAACCCCCCGACGCCGGCAACCAGCTAGGCGACTTGGCCCAGACCCGAGGAGGTAACCATGGCCCGCACGTTCGCGCTCATGACGAGGTACGGCTTGTGGCTTATCATCCGGTCCGGGATCCTCCACCGAGCGGTGACGCCACGTGGCCGAGTCTGACCGCGATCTGCCGTTGCCAGAAGGCATTCATAATCCGCATTCAGGCTCGCCGGACAACCCACCCGTCGGGCTACTTCGCGAGGTTCTCCGCAATCGCGAAATGCTCACCCATGCCATGGTCCTGGTTGCATTCTTCTCATGCCTGATCGGTGTGGGCTGGGCATCTTTTACGGAGAGCATGCTTGGCTTCTCGATATTCTTCCCGGCCGCCATAGCCCTTCTCGTCTGGGCGATGAGGAAACCGCGCCGCAAGCGGAGCCCTATGGGCGATGACGTCTCCGTGCATCCGCGATAGCGGACAGGACCGGGTCAGCGATAACACCGGCGATAACACCGACAACAATCATCATCACGACGAGGGTCGCGTTTCGCGCGGCCCCACTGTCGCTGAACAGCATGCCGCCAATGCCTTTGCCAGCTGTTACGGCCACCACCCCTGCGCAGACGGCATAGAGGGCCAGCCGGAGCGGTGACACCGGCTCGTCGTCGACGGGTGGGTCAGCGTCATGCCTGCGTTGACGACGACCTCCGGGTAATGACTCCGGACGTAAACGCGCCGGCTTGTCTAAGGAATCACCGCCCGGCACCACTACCTCCTCGCACGACTCCCCCGTTCCCGATTGCCGCACTGGTCAGGCGACCCGAGCGAGATCAACCGGAACGCAGCATACCCGTGCACACCTCTCGCATCCCTGCCTTGGACGCACACTGGTCCATTCAGACAGGCTAGCCTGTGCATCGAAAAGTATCTACACTCTGGGGCGCCGCAGGATCGGGCACGCTCATCGCCCCGCAACCGTGGTGAGAGGTGCCCGCCACCAACGGAGGAGGATCGTTGGGCGACGTTGCTACACCGGTATCGTGGCACAAGAGTTCCCGCAGCTGCCAAGGAAACTGCGTGGAGGTCGCGAGCTCAAAGAGCTTCGTCCTGGTTCGAGACAGCAAGGATCCCGATGGCCCGGCATTGCTGATCAGCCGGTCTGCGTGGGACGCGTTCCTCACTGGAGTACCGGCTCGCTAGCCTTCAGGCACGGCAGGAGCCGTCAGACGCGTCTGCCCGGCCCTCGAAGGGACCGGGCAGATCTGCGCCCACGAACTCTCGATGCCCCGATCAGCCCTTGCTGACGGCACGCCGCCGGATCCGCCGACGAACCGAGCGGTACACCTTGACGGTCGCTGGGACCGCAGTGGCCAAGAAGCCCACCAGCGCCGTCAAGAACTTGAGGGCGACGGTGGCGGACGGCAGCCAGCTCAGAGCCGGCGTGGAATCCACCGCCAGGAGCCAGTGAATGAGGGTGACGGCCATTGGCTTGGCACCTTCCTGTGATCTCGTTCCCGCAGGTAGCGCGAATTGAGATCTACGTTGAGGCTGTCCCGAATGCCCAGCAATAGGGGTGGACAAAAGCGGCCGTAAATGGTCACGCCGGGCCGATTAGAGGACGTCCTGCGGCCGTCCCAACCCGATAACAGTCGCCATTGAGACACTTTGCGGCCGTCCCGGGACGGACTGGCGCCGTCTACTGTCAACGGGACACACCGCAGGACATTGCGGGACAACCTTGCAACGACCCTGATGAGCAGCGATTTCATGGTGACGGAATCAGTGACCCAGTCAGCCGCACGCAGCGAACTCCGGCGACTACTTCGCGATCTGGTAACCGAAACCGGCAAATCGCTACGGACGGTCGCGAAAGAGAACGAAGGCAATCCGGGCCTGTCCAGTTCGAACATCAGCCGCTACCTCGGCGACAGCGCCAGTTCCAACATCCCGCGACGTTTTGTTGTGGCTATCGCCGCTGCCTGCGGGGCATCCAAGGACGAGGAAGAGGCGCTGCTCACGGTGTGGCGGCGGACATGGCGCAGCGACGCCGACAGAGCCGAGCCAGGTCGGGATACAGACAAGGCCGAGCCAGGTCAGGACACCCACGAAGCCGGGCCGGATTGGGACACCGGCGAAGATGCTGTCCAGTCGAGCCCGCCGCCGGACCCGGAGCACCTCAGGACTATCGAGTTGATGGTGAGTGTGGCCCATTCGCTCGATGAGGCAAACGGTGGGCTGCACGCGGCCCGGCGACTGTACGAACGCGCACGTGCCGCCCGCTCCGCCCTGCTCGGCCCTGATGCCCCCGCCACCCTTGTGGCCGCCCACAACCTCGGCACGGTGCTCGCCCAACTCGGCGAGGCTCGGGCGGCCTGCGTGATCCTGTCCGAGACCTATGAGGCGCGCCGACGAACCCTCGGCCCGGACGCGCCCGCCACCCTCAAGACACTGGACCACTTCGCGACCGCCAAGGCAGGTATGGGCGAGTTCGAGACCGCCATCGAACTTCTCGAGCGGTCGCTTTCTGCCCGCCGACCGAAGTCCAGCCCTGGCCATCTCCAGTATGCCGACACGGTCATCAGACTGTTGGCCGTGTCGAAGCGAGCGGACGACCACGAACGAGTCCGGAAGCTCTCGAAAGAGCTGGAATCCATTCGGCGAGAGGACCCGCCGAGGCAGGCTGGCAACCCCACCGACGACCAGCAGCCTTAGCTACCTGGCTCAACCCTGCCCTGACGTTCCGAGACTGCACACTTTGTCATAGGCAGGGCGTCTTCGCGGGGGGGGCCCCCCAAGGGGGCCCCCCCCCGCGGGGGGGGGGGGGGGGGCGCGCCGGGCCGCAGTTCCTTGCGGTGTCCGCCGTTACCGGGTGCAGTACGGGGTGGCGGTCCGCGGGGCGGGCTG